>JBLNCE010000130.1:0-15316 GCA_050260415.1 Bacteroidota bacterium
GGTATTTCTGGAGGAACAGGCCAAGGCTTTCCCCGCCGCCGGCCCGGCGCTCGAGGCGGCCGCCGCCTGCTTCCGGCAAGAGCACAAACTGGTCGAAGAGATGGCCGGTCTCCTCGGGGGCTTCAGCATGAGCGAGAAACTGGCGCGCGCCCTGGCAAGGCCCGAGGTGAGACAGGGATTGGCGGCCTTGATCGGCAAATGCGCCGAGGCGGACCGGGAAGCCGCGGGGCATATGAGAAAAGCGCTGGATAAGATCTGAGAACAGGCGCGAGATCGAACCTAACCCCCTAACCCCTTCTCTAGAGGAAGGGGCCGGGGGTTAGGTCGCTTTGGAAAGGACGATTCGAGCAACTGGCTTTTTGAGCGGAGCGGCGCCGGTCCATTGCGCGTCAATCCGCTAATCTCAGCTTCAAAAAAACCCACGGCGCGCCCAGGCCCGCCCAGAGACCGGTCAGGGCGTAGCGCAGGAAGCGGAACAGCAGATAGAAAGCTTCCCCCTCGCGCGGGAAGACGGCCGAGAGGCCGAAATACAACGCGGCCAAGGCCATGACGCCCAGCAGGTAACGGGCGATCCTCCGCCACCATGGACCCTTGGCCTCAAAAGACCAGCGGTTGAGGAAGAAAGCCGCGCCCGCGCCCAGGCCGGCCAGGGGCGCCAGCCCACCCACCACGTCCTTGACCGGGTGGGTCAATGTCAGTAGGATTGGTACGGCGAAGGCCAGGACTATCCGCCACAATAGTCCGAGCTTTGCCAGGTTCTTTTCCACCGCCGGTGTTATGGCGAAGAAGACCACGAGGAGCAGAGCGGCTATCCCCCAACCGGCCAGGACGTCCGTGGGAAAATGCACGCCCAGGTACACCCGGGATAAACCAACGAGCAGAATGAGGACGGCCGCCCAGATCCAGGTTCGGGGCTTGCCGGCCATGGCCGCGAACCCGCCCCAGAAGACCGCCGTGCTCTGGCTGTGCCCGCTGGGCAGGCCGTAGCCGGGCTGATGCGCCCGCTCGATCCCCGGCCGGTAATGCGGGGGCCGGGGCATCATGAACAGGTCCTTGGCCGCGACATTCACGTACAGCGACAGGAGCGTGAAATAGGCGAGCCGTATTCCCCCGCCGAAGTCCACGCACCAGAGGAAGAAGGGCAGCGCGAGGAGATAGAACAGCTCGTGCCCGAGGAATGAGATCCCGCGGGCGAGGAGATCCACGGCCGGGCCGCCCAGGCTCTGCAGGGCGGCGATCGCGTCTAGGCCCCACTGGAGAATGGGATGCATACCGCGCCACCTCCGGCTAAACAGACTCCCTATTTTTTAGCGGATCGCTTTTTCGTGTGGTTCGTGGTTTATAAAGGGTTTATCACCCACTTCACTGTTCAGCGCTTTCGACAGGATTCCACAACGGCTCCGGCGACCGTGCCAAGCGCGGCACCGGCGGCCAAGCCGAAAACGAAGTTACCGAGTATCGTGCCGATAACGATGCCGAGGGCGGCCCCGAGAGCGATGGACGCTCCCATGCCCACGAACGCCGGCGGCGTCCGGCGGGGCGGCTGCGAAGAACCGGCGGCGGAACCAGTCTCACCGTTATGAGTCTTGTGTTTCTCATCCATGGTGAATTCCCTCTAGTCTTGACTATCTCAATTCTAGCGCAAAGGATCGGCTGACGGAAGTGGAAGCGGCTCACAAAAGATGACATATAGTTGTCAAGTTTGTTAGATATGATTGAGTTGTATCGGAGCATAAAGAGGGTGATCGGATGGCTGCCTATCCGCAACGACATCTGCTCGCGGGCGTTCCCCGGGTGGAGTTCTACAAAGGGGGACCGCGGTGTCCGGAGGACATTCCCTTTCCCGCGGTCATGCGCGCCCTGACAGAGTATTTGGGAGATCGCGATCTCGGCTGCCGTTCATGCCGCGGCCTGGAACCGGGCTGCAAAATACCGTGCAGTTACGCTCATTTCATCGGCGTGTCCGGCGTGGCTTCCTTCCTCTCCTGGAAACCAGGCTGGGAGATGGACAACGTGGAGATCATGTACATGTCCGATGACCCGGCGGCGCCGTTCGACCGCGCCTTCGAGGCCGCGGGCTATGCCACGGATTCGTCCGGCTCCGGCGCACCCGGGCAGGAAAGTGAAGAATCATGCCGCAGCCGGATCATGGCCAGCATTCAGGAGGGCAAGCCCGTCTTGGCCTTCGGCCCGATCGGGCCGCCGGAATCAGCTCTCGTCACCGGCTACGACGAAGGCGGGGATGTGCTCATCGGCTGGAGCTTCTTCCAGGACATGCCCGAGTTCAATGCCGGCGTGGAGTTCGAGCCCACGGGCGAATTCCGCAAGAGGGATTGGTTCGATTATGCGCCGGGCTTCAGCTTCATCACCATCGGCCGGAAGCAAGAACGACCCTCGCTCGCCGAGATCTACCGCAAGGCCCTGGCCTGGATGCTGCAGGTGGCGCGCACGCCCAAGACGTTCGGTGATCGCGCCACCGGGCTGGCGGCCTATGACGCCTGGGCCGATCAGCTGTTGCGCGACGAAGAATTTCCGGATGATGAAGCCGTCCTCCGCCAGCGCCATGACGTGCACAATAACGTCGTGGGTCTGGTGGCCGAAGCGCGCTGGTACGGTTCGCTGTTCCTGATCGAGGCGGGAACGAGCGACTATGAGAAGCAGGATTTTTGCCGGACCGAATACTTACTGCGGGCCGCGGCCTGCTACGCCGCTGAACACGCATTGATGTGGCGTTTGTGGGATCTGGTGGGCGGCAACGGCAATCCCGACGCCTATCGCCGGTTCGCCGATCCAGCCGTGCGCCGCGAGATGGCGCTCGTTATCAGGAAGGCAAAGGAGAAAAGCGCCCAAGCCGCGGAACACATCGAAGCCGCCTTGGCGAAAGGCTGAGAATCCCGCAGGTCTGCCCTCATTCTCTCTTTTCCCAGAGGGAGAAACGAACTGTGTGCAGTCTGTGTTTCTGAACTGCCGTCAGCAATTCCGGCACATTCCTTGCAGGCGACAAACCGGCGTTGTTTCCTAGCGCGGTTTCTTCCCTTCCGCCAGCATCGCCACGGCGCGCGCGATTCGTTCCCGCCGCGTCTCTTCCCGCTTGGCCTCCTCGATCCAACGCAGGTACTCCCGTTGGTGGCTGTAGGAGAGCGCCGCGAAGTTCCGCTGCGCCTGCGGATTCGCGCCGAGTGCCTCCTGCAAATCGGCGGGAATCTCGACCCGCCGCGGCTCCGTGTCTTCCTCGATCGTGACTTCCACCGTATCTCCCACGTTCTTGCCGATCCGCGCGCGTATCTCCTTGAGCACGCCGAGAATATGGCAGGGGCCGCCCATGCGCACGAGGGAGCCGCGATACGGCACGCCGTCGATGGCGGCCAGAACCGGTACCCGCTTTCTGCCGAAGACCTTTTCCACGTCAAAAGGGACGGTGACGTAAGCCCCGCCGCCGTCGCCCCGCTCGATCGCCGCGCGGAAGGTATGTTTCCCGCTCATTTCTTTCGACCTCCCAAAGACACCAGCCTATCCTGATGTTCATGACCGGGCGGACCTCGCCATTTTGAGCAGATGCTTCCTGGGAGGGGGCTTCGGCACCTTTTTCCTCGCTACCGAACTTCGTTTCTCGGCCTCCAGAACGGCGTACCCTTTCTTTTCCGTAACGCGTACGCCGCCAAACACGGTCCGCATCTTGTTCCGATACCACCCAACCCGCTTGACCACCATGACCAGGCGGCCTCCCATGGCGAGGTGCGCGAACGAGCCTTCTATGAACGCTTTGGCTACGGAAAAATCCGCATGGTAGGGCGGATTCGACAGGATCAACGTGAAGTCTTCATCGGCCACACCGCTGAAAGCATCGCTGACCGCCACTTCGATCCCCTCCACCCCGTTCAGCTTGGCGTTTTTCCTGGCCGCTTCCACCGCGCTCGGGTCGATATCGACCATGAACACATTCTCCGCGCCGAAGATCTTGGCGAGGTAGATGCCCGCCAGACCATAACCGCAGCCGAGGTCCAGGCATTTCTCACGCGGTCTTAGTTCCGTGACGGAAAGCATGGTGAGGGTTCCCTTATCCGGGTAAGCGGGAGAGAACAAACCGGGACGCGTCTCAAACACCAGGGGAATGCCGCCGACCTCGGCTTGCACCACGGCTTGTCCACCTCTCGCTTAGGAGCTTGTGCGACTAATCAACTTTCATGCCCACTAAGCACAAGCTCTAGTGGCAGACCCTGGGTCGCACCGCAAGATATTGCGGTGCGACCGATTACACGCACAGGCTCTTAGCTCATTGTTCGGGATCTCTATTGTAGCCAAGGCGCATGCCTATCGTAATCACCAGCGCGGGGAAGAAACCGATCAGCACGGCGAAAGGCAACGGCATGGGCGCTAGGAAGATCCACTGGTAAACCAGGGGCACCGCCGTATCGACGAGCCAGAAGAAGAGAAAAACCTGCCACAGCCTGATCCGGCGGCCGATCCATTTCTTGGACGCGAGCAATATGAGAAGGACATTGACGAAAAACGCCGTGACGAACATCATCTGCGTTTTCCAGTCGGAAGCGGCGGCCTCCATATCAATGCTCACCCTGGCCAAGACCGCGGTCAGAATGCTGCCGACCGCATAGCCCATGTAGGCAAAAGCGGCCAGCATCACAGCTTTTATGATGCCCGACCATAAAGAACCCTGCCAAAGGCCCTGGCGCGATTGGGCCGGCCGTTTCTCCCACCAGACCAGGATGAGAGAGAAAGCGAGCGTCTGCAGGAGGATCTCCGGCAGGCCGAGCAAATGATACCAGAGCGGCAACCTGGAGTAGACCAGACCCTCCAAGGAAGAAGGGGCAGCGGCGGGAGTGCCCAAGATGCCGAAGACAACGAATAAACCCCACAGGACGAGCCATCCGCGCTTCCGCTCAACGATCGCGCCACGGAGAGGCCATAATGCCAAGGCGAAGAGGAGGCCCCTGATGGGCTGGACGAGGGGGCCTAAGAATACATTTGTGGAATGAATGGGGCGCATGAAGTCCCGGATTATCTCCTGCTCGAAGATCCGCCCGTAATCGAAGAGGTTCGACATGATGAGGCCGAAAATGAAATAGGTGGCGGTATGTACGACCGCCGCTTTGCCCGCGAAGGCCAAGAACCTCTTGTGGTTCTCCTGCATTTGTTGTCGCCTCCCAATGTTGAATCTGCTGCCTCCAGAGACTGCTTCACCAAACACCGGGTAAGAAGCGATAACGCACCGGCGGGCATAATCAGCATAACCGGGCAGTTGGCCCCAGAAAATGCAATCTTCCAAAAACGTGCAAATGAAGAGCGGGATTGCGCCTGATCCGCCGGCGAAGGCGGGCACAAGGATCCTGCACATCCTTGTCTAACTACTACGGAAGAAAGGCGAATCCTGTCGTAAGGAAGCGAAGAATCATGCCCAGAGCCCGTATCCTGATCGCCTATACCGGCGGCACCATCGGCATGAAGCGGACGCAACAGGGCTATCAACCGGTGCCGGGCTGCCTGCCGGATCTGATCGCGCGCAATCCGCGGTTTCGCGCCGCCGACCTGCCGGACTACGAGATCCGCGAGTTCGAGCCGCTGCTCGACAGCGCCAACATGACCCCGGAGGACTGGGTGCGGATCGCCCGGGTCATCCAGGCTCATTATGACGGTTACGACGGGTTCCTTGTCTTGCACGGCACGGATACCATGGCCTTCACCGCCGCGGCCCTCTCCTTCATGCTGGAGGGCCTGGGCAAGCCCGTCATCCTGACCGGCGCCCAGCTGCCGCTGGAAGAGACGCGCAACGACGCGGAGGAGAACCTCCTGACCTCGCTCTTGATCCTGGGCCTGTACCATGCCCGCCTGCCCGGGGTCTATCTCTATTTCGCCAACCAGCTCCTGCGCGGCACCCGCGCCACGAAGATCGACGCGGGCGGCTTCGCCGCCTTCGCCTCGCCCAAGTTTCCCCCCGTGGGCACGGCCGGGGTCAATATCACCATCAACTGGGGGTTGGTGGCCCCCCCGCCCGCCACAGGCGGCACGCTTGATGTAGTCGAGATGGGCGCCGCCACGATCGCCGCCATCAGGCTCTTCCCCGGGCTCAAGGCGGAGTACCTCGGGAGCATCCTGGCGCCCCCGGTCCAGGGAGTGGTGCTGGAGTGCTACGGCGCGGGCAACGCGCCCGACCGGGACGGATCGTTCCTCGAGGCCCTGCGGGCCGCGGCCGATCGGGGCGTGGTCATCGTGGACGTGCCGCAGCCCCTGTACGGCACGGCTGACCTGGAGATCTACGCCACCGGCCGCGTCCTGCTGGAGGCGGGCGTGGTCGGCGGCCTGGACATGACCGCCGAGGCCGCGCTGGCCAAGCTGTTTTACCTCTTCAAGAAAGGCTACTCCCCGGCCGAGGTGCGGCGGCTGGTCCAGGAAAACCTGCGCGGCGAACTGACGCCCAGGGAACCCTCCCCCCCGGCTACGCGGTGACGTGGCCTCCGTATGCCCGATTTTACATTAACGGAAATAGTCGGCTGTTCCGCCCTTTCCTCCGATGATCACGGGCAGTTCGAGATAGGAGGCGCGCCCTGACTGCCGATAAACGCTTACCGTCGGCGCGGGCGACAGGACGGGCGTCTGCGCGTTATCCTTGTCCGCGCAGGTGATAGTCAGACGGATCCGGTGGCCCTTCTTAAAGACTTTGGCCGTCGGCAGGAGATCGAAGACCAATTCCACCGGCGCGGGGCCGGGTAACTCCACGGTATCCCCGGCATAACTGCGATGATAAGGCAGGCCCAGATGATTATCGGGCGGAGCGGCAAGCGCGCGGTGCGAGGCGCGCAGCACTCCTTCGGTGACATAGCGGGAACGGCCGTATTCGTCCACCTCCTCGAGATAGGCAAAGAAATCTCCATCCCTGGCCGTGGAACTCACCCAGAGATGCATGATGGGGCTGCCGGTCACCTCCACTGCCCTAGTCAAAGGCGGCGTGGTATAGGTCAGACCCTTGCGGTCATTGCCCGCCATGTCCGGGTAATAGTAGCGGCCTGCCGCCATGTTAATCCAACGCGACGTCTTGCCGCTCGTGGCCGTGTAATCCACCTTGTACTCATCACGCCCCGTCGCCGCCGCCGGCGCCGCGGCGCTCAAAAAGCCGTCATTACAAGAGTCTACGCTGCCCGTTCGCCCGGGTCCCAGATAAAACTTGGTCAGCCGCTGATTGGGCGGGGGCCATTGCCGGGCAGTCCGCCACTCCATCCCCTTGGGCGCATCCATCACGTAGTAGCGGATCGGCGCCTCCCGCATGATGCCGTTGTCGATGCCCTTGAGCCAATAGTCGTACCAGCGCAAATGCTCGGCGGCGAGGTCGAAACCCTTTCCACCCATGTGGTGCCAAGGGCCGATGATCAGCTTTCGGGGGTTGGCGAGGTTCTCCTGGCAGAGCAGCGCGCCCCGGGGGTAACCATCAAACCAGCCGGCATATTGGTAGATCGCCACCCCAGACGCGCCGATCTCCTTGAAATAACGGTGGACGTTCGACGTCAGGAAAGGTTGCAGGCCGGTGGATCGCTGCACGTCATCGCGATATGGATAGAGCCGCGCCTCGGCCGCGGTGTTCGTATTCCCCGCATGCTCCCTCTGGGCGGCCCGCGCCATCTCGCCGCGGGGATCCTCGTCCACGCGCGCCGGGGCGGCCCTGGTGTCGAGATAATTGAGGTAACGGCTCCAGATGCCGAGAAAACCGCTGCGCAGGACGCCGCCGGGATAGGCCATCTCGTATACGTCGCCGCCGCCCATCTCGGGAAAAATGGCCAACAAGTGCGGCGGCGCTTTGCTGGCCGCCATGTATTGCGTATTACCCAGGTAGGAACGCCCGAACATGCCGACGCGTCCGTTGCACCACGGCCGGGCGGCGAACCATTCCGTCAGATCGTAGGCATCCCGCGCTTCTTCGGGGGAATTGGCGAGGCGCCAGATACCGAAGGAAGCCCCGGTGCCCCTGGTGTCAACGGCGGCGATGATGTAGCCGTGTTTTACCACGGTCCGCAACCATGGAAACTGCCGCAAAATGTCGTAGCTGCCCCATAAGAAGCGCATGCGGCGGCCGTAACGGGTCTGCGTCCAGATGACGGGAAGCGGTTCCGTGACCGGTCTACCCTTGACCGCCGGGCGGAAAATGTCGACCGCCAGTTTGGTGCCGTCGCGCACGGTCACATATTGCGAGCTGCGCTTCCAGCCCGGATAAAGCCGCCGCGAATAACCTTGATAAACACCCGGGCGTGAGATCCTTGCCTCCCCGCCGGCGGACAGCGGCCGCGCGAACTTGACAAGCAAAATCATGATGCAGAGCAGACTGATGGAGTATGCTGAGAATCGTTTACTCATTAGCCTCACTGCTCCTCCCCATGGTTCATCCCGTTTGGCCTACAACGGCATTGGCGCCACTACGGATGCCAGGATCATAACAGGCGGACAGGGTGATGCCTATCGGCCAAAGGGATGATCTTAGGGGACGGCGGCGGCTCATCCTTTCTGTTGAGGAGGAAGCGATCGAATATACAGTGCGGAGGAAGCTCAGACGCCGGGCGGCGTCAACGTGTTGACGAGTTGCACCCGGTTTTTCACGCCCAGCTTGCGGTAGATATTGAGGATATGAGTCTTGACGGTGGCGGCCGAGATATGGAGAATACCGGCGATCTCGCGGTTGCTCCGGCCGGCGAGCAGGAGCCGCACGACTTCGCCCTCCCGCTCGGTTATACCGCGCAGCCGCAGTTCCCGCGCCGCGGTCCGCCTGGTCGGGTCGTCCGCGTGCAAAAACCGTTTGGAGATCCCGATCAGGAACACCAGATTCCACACGAAGTAGCCAGCCGGGGCCAGAGGGACGGCATCCAGAGGCAGGTGCCGCCAAAGAGGCATGAGCTTGCAATGGAGCATCTGCAGCGACCAGCAGCCGAAAAAGACCAAGGCCAGCCAGAAGAGAGCCCTTATCCGCTTGGCGGCGAGCCTCCTGTAGTTGACCAGCACGATGAGGAGCGAATAAGCCAGGACCGCGATCAGCGCGGCGCGGTACAAGTACAGTCCTAATGCGGATTCCAGCCGCCCTTGCCAGGGCCGGTAGACAAGGAAGAACGGCGTGAAGATCAGGGCCGCCGCGGCTGCAAAAACCAGACCGAAGGCGGCGTCGCGCTTTCCACCGGCCACATCGGCCAGATTGTGCGCCAGATAGGGCAGGACAAACATGGTGGCGCTTTCGGCCAGGAAATAAGCGTAAGTAATCATCACATGACCCGAGGTTACGGGCTTTACCAGATTGACTTCCCTGTATTGCAGGATCGTCGCCAGAATCAGCTGCAAAGTGATGACGGCAAGAGAAGGCAAGGCGTGTTTGATCGTCTCATCCCTGGTCCGGAGATAGACGATGACCGCGACGGCTACCGACGGCAGACCGATCGCATAACAGATGGAGTAATAGAGAAAGTCCAGATGTTCCAAGGCCACACACCTTTCACACGAAGCGTTTCCCGTGGGGTATACCCGGGACGCGCCGCCGATGAGGTGGATGATGGGGGGGGCCTTCTTTCGTGGACCTACGTCATGCGGTTCACCCGGTGGCGTCCGCCCCGTCGGGTGGAGCCGCTTGTTGGTCACTCCTACTCAAGGGGCGCGATCCTCAACAGTTCCTGCTTTGACTGCGCCCTCTCCCAATCGACGAGGAGTTCCTGCTGATGGAGTGTGGCCCATTCAATTACAAGTCCCAGCGCACGAGGCGGAAACCGGCCGGCGAAGACGGACAGGGTGCGGACATCGATCAGCACAAAATCGCCACCGTACTCCGCATGGAAGTGCGGCGGATTGTGATCGTCGAAGAACATTTTGATGACAATACCGAAGAACCGGCTGATCTCAGGCATGGGCAGGCTCTTGGCGCAGCGCGGGAAAGACTTCTTCCGGCTTCTTGCCCGTTACCTTGAGGTAGAGGGAATCCGGGCAGAGGTCGACCCGATCGCTCCAGATGAGTTCACCGGAAGAACCGATTTGAACCTGCTCGAAGGCGCGGTAATCTTGCCACAAGGCGAAGACTCCTTGACCAGCCAGATCGGCAAGGTCCACTACTCCGCACACTCCATCATCAAATTCCAGCTCCAGACGATATCCCTGCAATACCCGAACCCTGGAGATCTTTCGCATGGCCCCCATTCCTCCTCTCCCATTATAGTATCATGGACGGGAGTATGAAGAAAGAAACGATCTTGAGCGGCGTCGAACGAAGTGAGCCGTCCGGCTCGATGCGCCATTATTATCCCCGGCTCTCCATAATCAGCGTGGCGGTTCACAGCACGGGCTTGGAAGCCAGTTCCCGCCTTCCTTCACGATCCACCTTGCGCTACGGCTCCTCCCCAAGCAGCCTCGAGAACAGAGTAGCCGGTGTCTGCGTGGGATCCTCGCGGTGCCATCGGTCCAACTGCGCCCGGACCTCGGGCGAAAACACCGAACTCCCCTTGAGCTGAGTGCGCCGTCTTCCGTATCGGGCGAGTATGCTCTCGCTGTAGAAGTCGCAGAGTGTCTCGTAGGCGCGGTAAGCGGCCAGGGGGTCCGGCCGGTCCCAGCCGGATCTGGCAAGGGGAATGAGGAGGTGCGTTCCCACCGCCGCTGGCGCGCGGCGGTATCACCTACGCCACCAACCGAACTATCCCAAGCGCGGTGAGTAGGGATAGCAGGATACACCCGCTATTCATCGACGCCCGAGCCGCAAACGGCCAAGCGGCATAGTCGAGCTTCATGCCGCGACTCAGGAGCGTCAGGCCGCCCATGAGCGAGAACCATAGCGTCACGAAGGGAACGGGAAAATGCCCCGTCTGAAAATACCGGATCAACCGAACCCACCAGCCGAAAGGAAAATCGTGAAGTACGAAGCCGCTAGCTGCAAACGTGAACAAGACGCACACGCAGCGAGGGAAATTTCGTCGCAATGGTTTGTAACACCAATAATAAAGGCCGTAGCTATAGACCGGGTTCCAATAGTGCCAAAAGCGGTCAAAGGATCCTGCCCCAAAGGCACGGATCAGCATTTCGCGCAGTAGGCGACCAGGGCTGGATGACCGGCCCAGACGAAACGCGACGAATTGCTGCAAGGTGGGACGATTCCTATTCATGGCAGCTCCAATCCGGATATCAGCTCATACTCTGGTGAGGCACGCCAACTATTGTTTCGATGGATCGGCAAAAAATGGCTCTGAGTAGACCAGGGATGGATTTTGTTAGGTCAGTACCGGTGTTCACCCCGGCGCCGGGGAGCCGGTGGCGAATCCGCGCCCCCCACCCCCACCCCCCATCCCCCCAGGATCCTCCCGTACTCCAATAGCGGCGGCTCGCCGTGGGCCTGGACGTAATCCGCGTCGATCCAGGTGGCAAAGCTCGTGACATGCCCGATCCCCCGCCGCGCGTACGCCTCGGCGTCGGCGGCAAGGATGCCGGGATGCCACGGCAACCTTTGCGCGGGCCGGACCCAGCCCGAGAACCGGGAGACGTCGAGCCAGTACTCCAGGACCTGGGCCGTCCGGCGGCCAAAGACCTCCAGGTTGGCGTCGAGGAGGTCGAGGTAGCCGCCGTGGCTCTCCGGATCGGGCCCGCCGCCCGCCAGGGAAACGTCGCGCTCCGCGATGGAGCGGTCGTAGGCGCGGTTGATGGGAGCGAACTCGAGGAAGAGCCCCTCGTGGGGCTTGACGCGCCGGGGCGGCGCCAGGGTGTGCCGGTAGGCCAGGTGGCAGAGGATCGCGCCCGGATCCACGTGCCGGCGCAAGGCCTCGACGACGGCGTTCTCCACGAGCACCGCCTGCTCGCTCGGGGAGAGGTCCTTGCATCTCGGGCAGCGGCACCACTCGCGGCCGTCGTCCGGCCAGAAAAAGTACCGCCCCGTGGTGGGGGCCAGGACGCGGGCGATCTCCACGGCCTTGCCCGCGATGATCTCGAGCGCCGCGGGGGACGAGGGGCAGCAGTTGGCGTCGTCCGTCCGCCGTCCGGCCTCGTCCATGCGAAAGAGGCCGTCGTCCCGGAAGAAGAGCTCGCGGGAGAGGAGCTCGCCCACGGCGTGTAGCTCGTACTCGACCTCCAGGCCGAGCCGCTTGCACTCCTCGAGAAACGCCGCGCCAGCCTCGGAACCGACGAAGCCGATCAGCACATCCAGCCGCCTGGCCGCGGTCAGGGCGATGGTGGTGAGATCGGCCGCGGCCGCCCGCGCGGGCCAGTCCCGGAGGGTCAGATCCCAGGGGTAGAGCACGACACCGCGCGTGGCGAAACGGTCCGGACCGTCCGTGCAACCGGGATGGCACATGCAAGGGTCCTCCTCCTGCGCGGGGCATATCGTACCTTCCGCCCGCCGCCGCCGGCATTCTAATCAACATTTGTGACGCGGTTTTCGCGGATCTTTTCATTCCCGGGCGATCATCTTGAACGCGATATCATCCCTGAAATCAGGCAGCGGGATCGTCACCGTCTTGCCTTTGCGTGTTACACTGACGGAGCCCAGGCTCCCGGTCCCGGTCGCGGTCTCGTAAAAGAAGACCCGCCAGTCCGCGGCGCCGCCGGGCACGGTGATGGTGATCCTCTGTTTGGCGAGCACGGGCTTGAGCTTCCAGTCCGGGGGCTCGCAGGCGGCGTCCCGGCACCAGCCGATGACCATGTCCTCGTTCCCGACCGCGGCGCCCCAAGCCCCGCTGGAAAAAGTGGCCCTCAGGGGTTTGAAGCCGCGAAATCGAGCCCCCGCGCGAAATTCGCCACCGGGAGCTCCGTCGCGGCGTATGCCTGCATGAATCCCATGGCGTCGGCGCGGCCGGGAAGGGAATAGATCGCGTACCCGTCGTAATCCCAGAGGGCGCGGCCGTTCATGGCGCCGGAGACCAAGCCCGCCCAGACGGCGTGCCTGATGCCGAGCGGCGCGTTAGGCCTGTGGGTCATGGACCAGAGGCCGGACTCGCCGATCAGAACGGGTTTGCCATACTTCTCCCGGTATTCCCGAACCTCCCTGACGAGTTCGCGGTCGAGCGCGTCGTTGTAGGGGTGGTTCTCGATGAAATCCAGGGCGTCTTGCTTGTGATACTCCGCCCACTTGTCAGAGGGTGCGTAGACCCCCGCCAGGGAGAGGGTGACGGGGCGGCGCCGCGTGTCCGCCGCACGAAAGATCGCCATGGCCCGATTCGTAAAATCGACTCCCGCGGTCTCATCCACTCCGCCCTTGGCATCCGTTTGGCCGGGCGCGCCTGAGGCGATGTTGAGTTCCGCAAAGATCTCCCAGGCCGCGATATTATCCCTTTCCCGCCAGCGCTCGACGAGGGTTTTAACCCACGCCAGCCAGCGTTTTTGCGTCTCCGAACCCGCCAGGAAAAGCTCGGCGGGGGAGTTGACCGGACCGCCGTTCGCCCGGTTCAAGGGGTTGTACTGCCAGAAGGGGCTGCCGTAATCCGGCTTGCCGTTATTCCAATCCGCCCAGACGCCGAAGACGGGCAGGACGAAGATCCCGCCGGCCCGCGCCTGGTCAAAGAACCGGTCCCAGTTCCGGGCCCACTGCTCGTTGACTGAAAAGTCCCGACTGATCCATGCGTCCCCCCAGAAGCCGTGGGTGAGATGGACGCGGATCAACCCCGTTCCACCCTGGCGCGCCCAGCCGAGCAGGATGTCGAAATCCTCCCGGGTCTTGCCGGTGATGTTCCTTGAGAGGACGTAACTCTGCCTGCCGTCGAGGCTGAAATAGGCATCCCCCGGATTTAGAGTGATAACGGGAAAGGGCGCGGCCATGCCGGCGGCCGCGGCGGTTAACAACACGCTCAGCGCCAGAACGAGGCAAAAGACGATGGGGGCGCGGCCGTTGTCCGCGATCATCAAATCCCCTCCTCCCCGTGAATGAATCGCACCCAAGCGGGCTGGCTGCATGCTTCCGCCGGGAGTTTTCGTCACGGCTCGCGGCATACCTGCCGGCGGCGAAAGGGTGAGGGAAAGCCGCGCTTCTCATCCGCCCTTGCGCGCCGGGCCGGCGGACGCCAGCCGCATCTTTAGTTTTGGCCGGGATTTTCGGGTTTGCCAGGCTCGCCCGGGGGATAGGGGTGAGGCATTACCAGAGCACGGGGAGTTAGGCGGCAAAGTGTTTTTGGCAAAAATCGAGAGGGCGGATCCCCGCCGCCCTCTCACGGAACCGTGCACGCGGGTCGTAGTGCGACCAGGCCTAATTCGTATAGGTAACTATTAGCTGCGGTCGTCTGGCGGCATTCACGGCATCGCCGCTTTCCCATAGGGACATATCCCAATTCTCATCCGCGTTGGTGTCGTTTTGATGGCGTAGCCTAAACTGGGATCGCGGGCGGCTTGCGGTGAGGTCCGCCCGTACGCAAGCGGTGACATCCAGCTCGACGAAGTCTGCGGGTGCGACGGCGGAGAAGATCCCGAGCGCGGCAAGGGCGGGCTGATCGTAGGCGGCAGTGGTCAAAGTGCCGCCATACTCCACATGGTCGGCTAGGACCGGGCCGAGAGTGGAGAAGGGGTCGTGAGTAGGGTCGGCTAAATGGCCATAGTAAACTCGTAACACGGCCGAATCGATCGTCGCTCCGGGGGGGATGTCGAGCAGAAAGCTGACAAAAGACCGGTATGCCGTATTGTTAGAGTCATCCCCGATTTCCAGCCTGACGTCACCCGGACTAGCCGATAGGCTATCGTCGGCGAACTTGGCGACATGCCCATCGCACCCGGCTTCACTGACCAAGGTTACCGTAACTGGTGTCGGAGATCCGCCACCGCAGCCCGCGAGCATCATTGTCAGAGATAGAACCCCGAAGACCACCGCAAAAACTCTTCGTCCGGCGAGCCTCATCTGCCTTGCCTCCCCTCATAATAAAAACACATAATAGTTCACCATCTTGCTCGATACTTCCTCTTTTATATACTGACTACCTCATTGACTTCTGGGCTATTTTTCTATGCGTCACCGACAAACGAGGGCACTCGGCCTTGTCGCTGGCCGGAGAGCTTGAGATCGCCTATCAAACCGCTCTTGTCCTTGACCTTCTTTGCCACGCGGGCCATGAGCACGTCGTGGTTGACCCGGTCGGAGTTTCTGCTACAGACTCGAGAGGATTTCCTCCGCTTCCTCTATGCCGCCCCGGCCGGCTTGGACCTCTTCCAATACGAAGCGCATGAAGCAGTCCACCTGCTCCGCCGCAACCTCCTGCGGTATCTCCACCGCGTGCTCGCTCAGCATTATAGCGCGAGGGGGGGGGGCGCCCCCCCCGGCGCCGCCCCCGTGTGGGGGGGGGGCGGGTAGTTCAACCCCCCCGGCCGCCGGAGGAGGGGGTGGTGG
>JBLNCE010000131.1:0-7083 GCA_050260415.1 Bacteroidota bacterium
CCGGCAGACGCACCCGCCGCGTAAGGAAATTATGCCGGATTTCCATAGCATTCCCGAGTGGCGGGGAGCTCCGGGGGGCGATACTTATTACTCGTTCTATTACGGAAGGCTGGAACTCCCCACCGATCGCGAGGTCTACCCCGGCTCGGACTGGTATCACGTGGAGGGGGCCATCGACAGGATCCTCAATTTCCCCAAGGATAAGCCGCTCTGCATCTATCTTCCGCTCGGTTTTCCGCATCCCCCGTACGGCGTGGAGGATCCATATCACGGCCTGATCGACCGGGCCAAGATCCCCGGGCGCATTCCGGCTCCCCGGGATTGGGCGGGGAAACCCAGCCTCCTCAAGGGCATCTCCGCGCGGCAGCATCTTGAGACCTGGACGGAGGATCGCTGGACGGAACTGCGCGCCACGTACTACGGCATGTGCGCCCGGGTGGACCACCAGTTCGGCATGATCCTCAAGGCCTTGCGCGAGGCTGGGATCTACGACGACGCGGCCGTGTTCTTCTTCGCCGATCACGGTGATTTCACGGGCGATTACGGCCTCGTCGAGAAGACGCAGAACACCTTCGAGGACTGCCTGACCCGTGTTCCGTTCCTGATCAAGCTGCCGTCATGGTGTCCCGTCAGTCCGAGAGTGAGCGAGGCCCTGGTCGAACTGGTGGATTTCTCCGCGACGGTCTACGATATCGCCGGGATCCAGCCGGGCTATTCGTATTATGGACGATCCTTGGCGCCGCTGGTGGCCGGCGAGACCGATAGCCACCGGGACGCGGTCTTTTGCGAAGGCGGACGTCTGCATGGGGAAACCCACTGCATGGAGCGGGAAAGCACCAGCTCGCACCCGTCCGGGCTGTATTGGCCCCGGATAAGCTTGCAGAATGCCGAGGGGCCGGAACATACCAAGGCGGTCATGATCCGCACGCGCGCGTACAAGTATGTGCGGCGTCTCTACGAGGCGGATGAGCTTTACGATCTGCGAAGCGATCCGGGCGAAACCAGGAATCTGATCGACGAGCCTTCCTTGAGGCAGGAGCTTGCTTCGCTAAAAGAGCGGATGTTGACCTGGTTCATGGCGACGAGCGACGTGGTGCCGCATGACGCGGATCAAAGACGATAAATGAAACGTGGAGGCCAGGCATCACGCGCATCGTGGGCAACCGTAAAGGGATCTTTGCCCGCGAGCGGCATGGATTGGCTGAATAAGCCTATGCCGATTACAATGCAGGAGAATGATTATTCAGGTAGAAAGAAAGAATGACTGACAGCCAGCCAATAAGGCGGTGACGAAGATCGCCAAGTGGTTGAGGCTCTGGGGGATCCCGCTCGGACTGCACACTCTGGTCTCAGGGGGGATCTGCTGGGAACTTCGTCCGGCCATGACGCCCCCCTGGGCGTTGGGTCTCTACGCTTATCTGCTGCTCCTCGGTGCCTGCGTGGTGTTCGGCGGGACGGCGGGCAGGGCAAGGACAGTGACGCGCCTCCTCTATTGGGAGGCCGTTCTGCGTCTTTTGGGCGTCTGGCTTTTCGGCCTGTCGCCGCCGCTCGCCGCCGCCTGGTTCGCGCTGGTATTGGTCGGCGGGGCCTTGCGCGATCGTCTTTCCCAGGTCCTGATCCTTGGCGCGGCCGGGCTGGCGTTTGGGATCGGTTTCTCATTCCTGCATGCCATGGCTTGGGTGCCGCTACCGGTCCACGCCTGGAGACTGCCAGGCGCCGGGCTTTCGCATGGATTACATCTCCTCATCACCGCCACGCTTGCCTATCTCCTAGCCCATTACCTGCGCCATTGGCGCGCGGATCGCCATCTCTTGAACACCACGCGCGAGGCCGCGACCAAGCTGACCGAGGCCAACGTCAAACTCCAGGATTTTGCCGCGCAGAGCGAGGAACTGGCCGTCGCCAACGAGCGCAACCGGCTCGCAAGGGAGATCCATGATACGCTGGGCTATTCCCTGGTATCGATCAGCCGGCAGCTTGAGGCCTGCGAGGAACTGGTCAAGGCCGATCCGGAACGGGCCATCGCCATCCTCCGGCGGCTCGGCGAGATGGTCCGCAGCGGCCTGCAGGATGTGCGTCAGTCCCTCAGTACGCTGCGGGAAAGCTTTCCCGGTCTACGGGGCCGCCGGCGATGGCAACAATTAATCGATACTTTTGCCGCGGTGACGGGCGTCAAGGTTGTGGCCGAGATCGAAAACGAGTTCAATGCGCTCGAAGAAAGGATGGAACTCGTCGTCTACCGTATCATACAGGAGGGGTTGACCAACGCTTACCGGCATGGGCACGCGCATTTGATCATGGTTTTTGTCTGGTGCGAGGACGGCAAGCTGCTGGTACGCATCTCGGATAATGGGCACGGAGTGACGAGCCTCGCGGAAGGCTTCGGCTTGCGTGGGATCAAGGAGCGGGTGGCCGCGCTCGACGGGCAGTTCGCCTGGCGGAGCACCCCGGGCCGCGGCTTCGATCTTGGGGTCGAATTGCCGCTTGAGAGGGGGATGGGCAATGCCGGAGATACGGGTGCTGTTGGTTGACGATCATGAATTGGTGCGTGAAGGACTAAAGATAACTTTTCAATTCAAAGCGGAAAACATCACCGTGATCGGCGAGGCCGCCGACGGTGCGGAGGCCGTGCGGCTCGCGGACGAACTGCAACCGGATCTGGTCCTGATGGATATCGTTATGCACGGCTCCGACGGCGTGGAGGCAACCAGGCAGATCGTGACTCGCCATCCCGGGATCAAAGTGCTCATGCTCACCACCTATGAGGATGAACACCTACTCCTCTCAGCCATGCAGGCCGGCGCCTCGGGCTATCTGCTCAAGGAAATACCCGGCGCCGAGCTGGTACAATGCATCGAACGGGTCATGCAGGGTTCAGTGGTAATCAACGACCCGTTGGCGTCCACGTTTATCCAGCATCTCCAGGAGGGAAGCCATAAAGGGCCCATCTACTCCCCGAGTTTCGCCGGGGAAGCCGGACAAAAGGCGCCCATCCGCCTGACCGAGCGCGAGCGGGAGATCCTGAATCTGATCGTCGAGGGCAAGGACAACCAGGAGATCGCCAATCTTCTGTGCTTGAGCGGCGGGACGGTCAGGAACTACGTGAGCCAGATCTACGAACGTATGGGGGTGCGGGACCGCGGCCAGGCGGTGAAATACGCGTACACGCATGGATTGGTCTCTCCATAGCGGTTTCCCCAAAGTGTGAGGAATTGCTTTTGATCGCTGAGGTTTGGGCTGATGTCATATGACATGATGATAATGTCATACCGAACCGCAGCGGTACAGCCTTCCCAACCGGAGCAGGCGCCGAAATGAACGGCGTTCGCGAAGGTGAAATCGGAAATTGTGACAAAAATCATGACACCCGTTGGCTGTGTGTATTGCTAATTCCTGATATGATATGATTTGGAAGGCATTATTAGGAGGAGGTCAATATGTCCACAGCATTGCGAAGGCCGGGCGCTTATACGCATACCCCGCCAAAGGGCAGGCTGCGAATGAAGCTGAAACAGATTCTCATTCGGGATAAGTATCTGTTGCTTATGTTCCTGCCTGGACTGATCTATTATGCAATCTTCAAATACGGCCCGATGTACGGTTTACTCGTCGCCTTCCAAGATTTCAGCCCATGGCAAGGCATAATGCACAGCGATTGGGTCGGTCTCAAACATTTTATCGACTTCGTCAGCGGGCCTTATTTCGGCCTTTTGTTGCGAAACACGGTTCTCTTGAATGTCTATAGCATCGTCTTTGGTTTCCCCGTCCCGATTATCTTCGCTCTGCTCTTGAACGAGGTTGGGGATGGGGTTTTTAAACGGATGGTGCAATCCTTCAGTTATCTGCCGCATTTTGTCTCGACCGTCGTCATCGTGGGTATCTTTGTCAACTTCCTCACGCTCGGGGGAACCGTCAATAACATATTGGCCTCATTGGGATTCGAACGTTTCAACTTCATGGGGAGCCCGGAAGCGTTCCGGACCATCTTCACCATTCTAAGGATCTGGTCCACTTTTGGCTGGAACGCCATCATTTACATCGCGGCCATCTCCAACATCGATCCTTCGCTCTATGAGGCGGCGATGATGGACGGCGCGGGTCGGTTGCACCGTATGTGGCACGTGACCATTCCCGGGATCATGCCCTCCATCGTTACACTCTTCCTCCTGCGCATCGGTCATGTCATCCAGATCGGTTTCGAGACCGTCTACTTGATGCAGAACTCAATGAACATGGCCACCTCCGACGTGTTCGCCACCTTTGTTTACCGCCGCGGCATCATCGCCCTTGATTGGAGTTACGCGGCGGCGGTCGGCTTCTTCGAGAGTATGGTAGGCCTGGTGATGGTGGTTATAGCCAACAGGATCGCCCGCCGTGTAAGCGAGACGAGTCTTTGGTAGGGAGGAGGAGAAAAGATGGCGGCAAGTTTGACCGCTTCACGTCGAATAAAGGAAAAACTCGGCGACCGGATCGTTAACATAGTGATCGTTTTCATCCTGTTCTGCGTCCTCGTGGTGACGCTCTACCCGTTTCTGCACGTGATCTCGGTCTCGATCAGCAATCCCACCGAGGTCCTGGAGAACAGGGTGACCTTTTACCCCCGCGGCTTCTTCTTTAAATGCTACGAAAGGGTGATGCAGGACCGGTTCTTTCTCCGCTCTTATCTCAACACCCTCATCTATACCACCCTCGGTGTGCTGATCAATATATTTATGACGGTCACGATGGCCTATCCCCTCTCGCGTACCAAGTTCATGGGCAAATCCATCTTCCTGCCGTTAATCGTCTTCACCATGATTTTTACCACCGGGATCATCCCCCATTACCTCCTGGTGATGCAGCTCGGTATGATCGACAAGATCTGGGCCATCATCCTGCCGCCAGCCGTCAATACCTTTAACCTGATGATCCTGCGCACCTCGTTTGCGGCCATGCCGGTGGAACTCGAGGAATCCGCGAAGATCGACGGGGCGAACGATTTTCAAGTCCTGATGCGCGTCTGCCTGCCGGTGAGCAAAGCGATCCTCATGACCATCGGGCTCTTCTACACCGTGGAACACTGGAACCGATTCATGGCGCCCTTTCTCTACCTGAATACCAGGGAAAAATACCCATTGCAGGTCGTCTTGCGCGGCATGTTGATCTCGGGCGAGATGGCCGAGTACGTGGATTTCGATCAGCTCTTGGTTACGACGATGGTCAAGTACACGACGATCGTGGTATCGATTCTGCCGGTTCTCTTTATTTACCCGTTCATACAGCGCTATTTCACCAAGGGCGTACTCCTTGGCTCGCTCAAGGGCTGACGAGATAAGTATAGGAAGGGGGCGATACGCGGCGCGTAGAGCCACGTCATGAACATTCCAGAAAATACTTTGAAGGAGGACTATTCATCATGAAAGCAGTGCGTCTTCTAGTAGTGGCCATCCTGGTCGTCGCTGTTGTCAGCGGGGCGCTTGCCAGGACGGTGACCAAGTCCGGCATCGTCCTCCCCATTACGACGAAGCCGGTCACCTTGACCTATATGCTGGGCGATCATCCCACCGCCGGCCCCTTCAACGAGGAGCTGTTCCACTGGAAGGAATTAGAGAAGCGAACCGGCGTACATATCGACTTTCAGTGCGTACCCGAGGCCAATTTTGAAGAGAAGTGGGCGGCGCGCATGGGCGCGCGCGACCTGACCGACCTCCTGCGGGTCAAACTCGATCAGGCCAAGCAGTTTGGTCCCCAGGGCGCCTTCCTGCCCTTGGAAAAACTGCTCGACAGACACACCAGGGTCCTGAAGAAGCTGCTCACCCCGGAGATCCGCAAGGAGCTGACAGCCGGAGACGGCCATATCTACTCCATCCCGTCGCTGAAAGAACTGCGGCTCTCCACCGGCTGGCTGGTGAGGGGCGACTGGCTGCAGAAGCTGGGCATGAAGGAACCGACGACCCTGGACGAGTACTACAATATGCTCGTGGCTTTCCGGGACAAGGACCTTGACGGCAACGGCATCAAGGATACCATTCCCCTGACGGTGCGGGACAAGATCGAGGGCCTGATCGACAAGATCGCCATGGCCTACGGTACCAAGTATGAGAAAGATGTCACCCCGTTCCAGTTCTTCCCGAAGGAAAAGAAGGCCATCTACACCCCGACCACCGACCGGATGAAGGAAGCTTTGATGTATCTCAACAAGCTGTACAAGGACGGCCTGCTCGACAAGGAATTTGGCAGCAGAGTGAATGCCTCCGTCTGGCAGGAGAAGATACTCAACAACAAGGCCGGCGCCACGCTCGACCATATGACCAGGATCGACACGTTCAACCTGGCGGCCAAGGCGTCGGGCAAGATCCCGGGCTTCAAGATGATCGGCCTCGCGCCGATGAAAGGCCCCCGCGGCGAAAGCGGCACCAAGCGCTCTTCGTCGACCGATCACGGCATGTCGGTGGCCTTCTCGAGCAAGCTGAGTTCCGCGGAAGCGGAAGTCGCCATCAAGTGGTTCGACTACCGCTATAGCCCCGAGGGCATCCTGCTCAACAGCTGGGGCGTGGAGGGCAATACCTTTACCTATGTGAACGGGAGGCCGGTCCATACCGAGAAGATCCTCAAAGACCCGGCAGGCCGCCGTATGACCGAGGTTCTGTCCAAGGATTATGGTCTGAACATGGCCAACAACGCCTGCTACATGCCGATTATCCCCGAGCAGTTCAGCGAGGATATCCTCGCGGCCTGGGACAAGTGCAAGGGTACGTACGTGGACGAGAATCCGCCGCTGCCCTACACCGTGGAAGAGGCGCGGAAAGTGGCGAGCGGGATGGCGGCTATCGCTCCGAAGCAGGAAGAATGGATGGTCCAGTTCATCACGGGCCAGAAGAGCTTCAGCGAGTGGGATAACTTCGCCGCGGCCATGAAGCAAATGGGGATCGACGAGGTCATGAAGAACGTCAACGCCGCCTACCAGCGTTTGCTCAAGAAATAGGTAAACGGAAGCGGAATGCTGGCGGCGGGCCGACCGGCAAATTACCGGCGGCCCCCCCCCCCGGTTGCGGAAACAAGCGGAGTGAGAACCACGAGGGTTGGCAGGGTGCAGGAAAGAGC
>JBLNCE010000132.1:0-15732 GCA_050260415.1 Bacteroidota bacterium
ACGATTGGAGTGGATTGCCGATACATTTCTAGTTACCCTGCCCAGTCGGATCAATGATGATACGATCTCTTACCTGCTTGGATTCAGGTGGGGATATGAAGAAAGCAGAGACAAAGGAAACCACCAGGTGAAAGTTCTGCCATTGGAAGTAACGAATCACATGATGTGGACCAAGCACTTACCATTGTTACGAGGCGAATTCCCCAATTGGCGGTTTATCTAGTCCAGTCAAGGCCGGGATCGGGATCGACGGAACCAGTCACGAGTCACGAGTCCCGAGTCACGAGTCAAATGCTTCAAATGCTTAGGTTGAGCCGACTCGCGACGCGCGACTTTTGACGCGTGACGATGGTTTTGTCATATCCCGTGCCTTTACGCCCCGGACGGAGAAGCGATCCCGGAGATGTGGGGCGGGCAGGGAAAATGCGGGAAAAGACGGATAATTCATAGAGAGCTAATTGTAGAGTGTTCGGGCAGCCCGGTTTTGACGGACTTGACCCGATATTATTCCGTTATTTCAAGCAAAGCGGGAGCCGAATGAGAAGTCTTGGCAAAGCACTTAAGAACTTAATTATAGTTTGTTTATGTATTTTGTGTATACTTGTATACCTTTTATTCGTAAAATATCTCCCTATGCGTAAAACTACAACACAGCAACAATCTAGCAAGACTGAGCAAGAAATATTAGACACATTATTTGCAAAGAGATGGATAACAGATAGTGATCCCAAATGGTTGCTAGACTTTACTGAAGGACTTATCCTATTAGGGCCATATCCTGGCAGTATCGATGAGTCACGCAAGTTTGATATTATAAAGATCAATACAGAAGAACAAAGTATTATCATTCATGTCACTGAGGTTAATTATCCCAGCGATCCTGATAGTGATAACGATCTTGAAAAGAGAGAAAAAGTAGATCACTTTGATCGAATTACACTGATAAATAATAAGTTAATCTATGAATACAAGTATAAGTTTCCAGAGGAAAGAATGATAAGCACTTGGATCGCAGAATAATAGCGGTAGACGGGGACATATTCATCTGTCGTCATGAAAAGCTTATGAGTTTATCACTGCTGAATACTAACATGGGCGGTGATGAATCGATATGAAAGCCGTGCCTTCCCACCTTCGAGGTCAATTGCCGCAAATAACGCGCATCTGCCTCATACTTGCCGCGCTCCTGTTGGCCCACCTCGGGCCGGCGGCCGCCGCACCTCCGCCCGTCCTGGCCTTGGTCCACGGCCGTCTCATCGACGGCACCGGCGCGGCGCCGATCGATGACGCGGCTGTACTCATTGCCGGCGAAAGGATCACGGCCGTGGGTCGATCTGGTGAGATCGCCATTCCCAAAGACGCCCGCCGCATCGACCTCCGTGGCGCCACCATCCTGCCGGGTTTCTTCAATGCCCACGTGCATGGCGGCTTTGATGCCCGAAACCTCGAAACCTGGGCGCAAGCCGGCGTGACCACAGTCCGCGACTTGGGCATCGGCGGTAACCGGGTCCAGGAAATGCTCGCTTTTCGCGATAGAGAACTCAAGCAGCCGCGTTACGCCCGCCTCCTCAGCGCCGGTCCAATGCTCGGCGTACCGGGCGGTTACGGAGCTCTCTTCGTCACCTCGGCGGCCGATGCCCGCGCAAAGGTCAACGACCTCATCGATGCGGGAGTCGATCAGATCAAAATCTGCCTGGAGGACGGCTATGCCGGCGTCTCCGGGCTGCCGAAGCCAAGCGCCGAAGAGATTCAGGCCATGATCGAGGCCGCCCATGCGCGCGGCAAGACGGTAGTCGCCCATATCACCCAGAGTGCCTACCTCCGCTACCTGCTGGATTTCAAGGTCGACGAATTTGCCCATCTCCCATACGACTGGCTCACCGATACCGATATCGCGCGCATCGCCGCCAAAGGGATCCGGCTCACGCCCACCTTCACGGTGTACAGGAACTACGGCGCCGCCGCGGCGTGCGGGGTGGAGCTGGACCTGGGCAGCGTGGAAAAGGGCAAGATCGCGGATCTGCTGGTGGTCGAGGGAGATCCCTTGCAGGATCTGGGGTGTCTCGAGAATGTGCGCCTGGTCGTGCACTATGGGGCAATCATCCGTGAATAGGCATTATCCGGTTGCGGCTCAAAGCCGCCCTCCGGTGCCTTGACCGGACCTTTGCGCCCCGGGCGGAGATGCGGCATTTTTTCGCACATATAAGCCGATAGAGGCCTCCATGGCCGCCATGTTGAAGGAGGTTTTGGTATGTACTGTCCAGGATGCAAGTCTGAATTTCGAGAGGGCTTTGTTTTCTGTCAAAAATGCCAGCTCGATCTCGTGGATTCACTTCCGGAGTCGGATATCGAGAATGCGGGACAAAAGACTGTTATTACAAAGATATTGTCCTTGCGAGTTGAAGATGTTTTAAAGTATGGCGGTCTAGCTTATATTGTTATTGATATATTAGAGGAATTATCCCGTAATACCTTTGACGTGCTTAGAAACGCCGAGCTGAGGAGCGCCTCTGGGCTGGATTTATTTGCTTTGATCATGAGTATTGCTTTCAAATTCTGCAACGTTGTATTATGGGGGATGTTCTTTGTCGGCTTTGGCTATATAATAAGGTTGTTGAAGAAGGCAACAACCGATGAATAATGTTGCGAAGGTTGCAAGAATTACTAGACTAATTGGCTACTTTATCCTGGTGCTTGTCTTGTTAAGAATACTTTGTACATCACTTCCTATTATATGAATTTTATCAAGACAGACACAAGGTTCAGGCCTTATCCATTCTCACAAACACTACCAGTAATTCTTAGCTGGATAAGACAGATAATTCTATCTGGCCTGATAGGCTATAGCTTTATCGGCGGTGGGCAGATGTTACTAATGATTTTTCAGAAGCTTAGACGCATATCATCGGTATCAGTTCGAAAATAACATTAACAAAAAGGCTATAGAGAGCGACCGGCAGATCATGAAAAGCCGGCCAAAAGGAGGTGCGCCCGCATGAACGCCAAGGAAAACGCCCTCAGGATCATCAGGTTCGACCATCCCGAGCGCGTCGTTTCCGATATCCCGCAATATCAGCTCTATTATCACGGATGCAACCACGAGGGATACGAGGGCGGGAGCGATGACGCGCCGGCCGGTTCCAAGTGGTTCGACATCTGGGGGACGGGTTGGCACAAGGAGCAGGCGGGCGCGATGGGCATGCCCCGGGTCTGCCCCCTGGACGAGCCGGCCAAGCTCAAGACCTATCAATGGCCCGATCCGGATGATGAGCGCATCTGCGCCAAGATCCACGCCATGGCGAAGCGATTCCCGCGCGACGACCGGTTCCTCGGCGGGAGCCACCGGGACACCCTCTGGGAAAAGGCTTATATGCTGGTGGGCATGGAAAACCTGATGGTTTACTTCTATACGGAGCCGGAGTTCGTGCGGGAAATACTGCATCGCATCATGGATTTCCAGCTGGGCATCGCCCGGCACTATCTCGCGGCGGGCATCGAGTTCGCCAACCTCGGCGACGACCTGGGCACGCAGAGAAGCCTCATGCTCAGTCCGGACATCATCGACGGGTTCCTGGTTCCGGAGTACCGGCGGCTGTTTGGCCTCTACCGGCGGCATGGCGTGCTCATCGGCTTTCACTCCTGCGGCAACATAGTCGAGGCCTTGACCACCTTTATCTCGCTGGGCGTGGACGTGCTCAATCCGGTGCAGGCCACCGCCAACGATCTCGGACGGGTGCGCGAGATTACTCAAGGCCGCATGGCCCTGATGGGCGGGGTCAGTTCCGCCACGGTCATGGATGGGCCGGCGAAGAGGATCGCGGCGGAAGTGAGGGAGCGGATCCGGCTGCTCGGCCGGGAAGGCGGCTATTTCTGCGCCCCCGATCAGGGGATGCCCTATCCCGAAGAGAACCTGGCCGCCTTCGCCCGGGCGGTGGAGGAGTATGGCAGATATCCGCGTTGAATACCGGTTTCCCGATCGTTCTCAGGCGATCCGTGGCTTCTGAAGGCCGCTTGCGATGTCCGTCCGGAGCGAAACACGCCTCTTGCGGCGGCCCGCATGAAGACCCCGCGGAAATCCGCGATCCGATGCTCACGGCAGGCTGAGAGCCTGCCGTTACACCATGGGAAGGGCCTTCACTTCGTTCAGGCCCTGGAGGCTACGGGGATCCCCCTTGAACCGCTCCGATGATTACATGAGGAATGCTATGAATCTTGTTTGAAGCAATGCACTTGATCCAACTTGCTTCATAAGTACATCACCTTCGCATAACATTATTTATTCTGCTGTCGATATATTATCACGATATATTCTTAATATGTCGTCTAACTTTATTAATAACTGATCTACGAAAGAAATATTGTGGCATAAAAACCACGAACCAGAAGATAATGAATGGCGGATAATATTCTAAATCATTAAAATTGGTTGGAATTGTACCAATAACAAGCAGCCAACTTAACAATGCCATCGGCGATAAACTTGTTTTTGTGGTTATAGAATTATCAATAAATGATATCTTAAATACTGGATAAATAAAGAAGTTTTTCATTGGAAATATATATGTTGGCTTAATAATAATATTTGCTTTATTATTAGTCATAGAAATACGAATCAATGAATACTTTTGTGCCTTTTCAATTTCTCCTTTTAGGTCTGTAATAAACAGAGATTGCATGTCGTATTCTTTCATTCTACCTACCCTATTTTGACTTGATAGTTTTAATTGACTTACTGTTATTACCAACCTTCCGCCTCTGTCTCTTCTGGCTGTTTTTTTAGTGTACTGTCTATGAAATTTTTTTAGTTTGCATAGTTGTTCATGGGTCAAAAAAGCAAATTTTCCGTCCATTTTGGTTAACCAATCTATATAGTCACTTGTAGGAAATAAGAAATTGTATCCGTAGCTTATACTTCCACCAAAACCAACTTCAGATATTCCTGTAACATCAACAACGTTTATCCCATATTCTACAAACCCCGTCGAATCCACATAATTCACCGGGTCCAACCCGCAATACA
This sequence comes from Bacteroidota bacterium, assembly GCA_050260415.1. Classification (GTDB taxonomy): domain Bacteria; phylum Bacillota; class UBA4882; order JAAYXC01; family JAAYXC01; genus JBLNCE01. The sequence goes on from JBLNCE010000132.1 coordinate 5,021, forward strand.
CATACCTATTCAAACTCTATGGATCGCTTGAATCCCCCAGATACCTATCCTGCTGGATAAACGGCCCCTTGTGCCGCTATCGTAGAACCTGGCCCCCACTTGTTTCGTTAAATCATGGTACGTTTTGAAGAATACGGCCTGCTAATGCGGGGTTTTTTCAAAACACCTCCCGCGGGTTCTCGGCTTTTTTTCACGCGAATTTTAGCGCTTGTTTCGATGAATGGATTCGCCTTCCAGGCCTCCTTTTCCTCTTTTATCCGCTTGACGGTATCGTCCGTCAGAGCTTGTACGACGTGCCCTTCCTGACTTTTGATGGTATTCCCTCCACCAAGGCTTCGAAGGAGAGAGCTCAGGCCGCTCACCCATGTGCCCCAGGGCCGCGAGATCGGCGATGATTCTCTCGATCAGCCTTGGATCCTTAAGCATGGCCAAAGCCTCGGCCTCCTGCTACGGGTTGAGCACCGGCGCCTTGCGTTCGGGCTCCTTCTCCTTGGCGGCGTTCCGGGCCTGGTAGGCCTCGATCTCGTCGATGAGCTGGAGCAGGTCCCGGTCCTCGGCGGCCTGGTCGATCTCCAGGTGCTTGGCCAAAGACGCCGCAAAGTACCGGCGGGACTTGCCTGGCAGAGGTCGAGGGTGTCGAGATGGTAGCGGCTGCCACAGGTGGCGCGGATGTTGACGCGCAGACGGTCGAAGCTGGTAAAAGGGATGCCTCTAATCCGGTACTGCCGATCGCTGCAGGTGACGACCAGACCCAGCTCTGTCTCCTCCGTGGTGCATTCAGCTGATTCCCCATCATCGCGGCCGGCTGCGAAGAGCCGGCGATCTCCCCGGCCGAGGCCGCCAGCCTGGAAAAAACCGTTGATGTCCTTTGCCTTCGTGAGTTCAACGATGCCGGCTGAGAAACCCTGATCCTTGATCTGTTTGGCGATCTCGGCCGCCGCCTTCTGGCCCGCTTCGTCGTTGTCAAGGCAGAGCAGGATCCGCTTGGGTCTGGTTTCGTGGAAGAGGGCCAGGTGATCTTCGGTCAGGCCGTTGGTGCCGTAGAGGGGGATGGCGTTGGGGAAGCCGTTCTGATGAGGGTCAGGGCGTCGAGGATAGACTCGGCGATGATCACCGTCTCCGTGGTGGCCGCCCGCCTGGCGGTCCACCAGGCCCTGCCGTCGGCCGGGTGGGTAGAGGTGATGGATCTTGCCGGCGTCGCTGATCTTCCTGCCATACATCCCTACGGTGTTGCCGTCGACGTCCAGGAGCGGTACACTGACGCAGGCGGAAAATAGCTCCCGGACCTTGGCAGTGAGGATCCCGATCTCCTTCAGTGCAGCGGTCAGCGGGCCCTCTTTGGGCAGGGTCTCCAGCAGACCATCACCGATATCAGGACGATTATCTGCGATCCTGTCCACATTTGAAGGTTTTTACAAAAACGAAGCCATCATTCCTACTAATACTATACATATACCACCGCCCCGGGGGTTCCCTTTTTTGCCGATCGTATTCATCTTTCATTTATGCGTTAATTGTCGTCTTTTGTTGACTACTAAGATCACCAAGGAAGAGACAATCACGCCAAAAATATAAATAGTTTGAATCATTGCAACTAAAAATGCAAAAAATACCGCACCTCTGTTTTCCGGTCGATATGAAAATAGTATAGCTAAAATCATACCAAGAATAACAATTAAAAAACCAGAAGACAGTGACACTATTACCGCAAGCCACCATTTATTTGTCTTGTATCCACCAAATAAGCCAACAATTAAACCAATGACAACAATTGATAATAAATAGTAGGTGGAGAAATTTTCTAGTTCAGGACCCTTTAAGTTTATAACTTCGAATGTTAAATACAACGGTAATGTAATGATAAATTGTATTACGATCATAATAATTGAAGAATTTTTCTCTTTCATAACGTTACTTCCATTTCATACTAGTATTCGGCTTCTTCTTGCCAAAGAGTACATCTCTATAACTATCGCCTATTGCCGGCCCTAATAATGGTGTTCTATTACTACCATAGACAATATTGACCGCGGCATTGCCAGCCAATAAAAATCATTCACTCATACCCAAAGCAGCACCTGTAAGTCCATAATCTAAATTACCAAGATCTTCAGCCGAAATCTCCATTGCAGCTATCAGGCATCCCTTACCGCCGGCACCGTCTTGCAGGGCACCCGTACGCCTTTACGTCTATGGTTTATGGCCATCATTCTCATGGTGACCGACAAGCGCGGCATCTCCTCCGTGGGCTTGGCCAAGCAGATAGGCATCTCTCAGAAGCAGGCCCGGATCATGCTGCACAAGCTCCGCAAGGCCATGGCCGTCTGCAACGGGCTCTTCAAGCTGGATGGCGTGGTGGAGCTCGACGAGAGCTTCTTCGGCGCCCCCAAGGAGGGCGGTTGCCGGGGCCGGGGCTCGGCCAAGAAGAAGGTCCTCGTCGGCCTCTCGCTGACGGATGACGGCAAGCCCCGCCACGTCCGCCTGCAAGTCCTGCCCCGGATAGACCGGGCGCATCTCATGCAGGCGATTAAGGATATGGTGGCCGCGGGCGCCACGGTCAAGACCGACGGCCTGCGCAGCTATACTTGCGCTTGGCCATAAAGGGTACCGGCACGACAGGATCGTCGCTAAGGAGACCGATATCCTTGAGGAATTGCGCTGGATCCACGTCGGCATCTCGAACATGAAGGCGCTGATCGGCGGCGCTTATCACGGGCTCGGTCGGGCGGACGGCAAGCACCTCCAAGCCTATTTGGACGAGTATGCCTATCGTTGCGACCGCCGGCACCGGCCCGATACGATCTTCGAGCGCTGCGTCATCGCGGTGGCTACCTGTCCGGTCTGGACCTATCGGGATATCACCGGCACCAAGCGCGTCTGCACGAATGCCAAGCTACAGGTGGCATAAGTATCCCTGAGCGAAGGGAATACCTATCTTTTTCGGGGATCGTTCGGCGTGGAGACCGCTCTTTCCTCTTTATACCAGGACGCTCAATGTGAGATATCCGAGGTTAGAGAGAGTGGGTAAAAACAGGTTCTGGCCCGGGGAGGACGGAGGGCTATTTTGCCGCCAGGGTGATCTTCGAGGCGACGGCCTTCGGCGCCAAGGCCATCAACGATCGCTTCGCCGAGGAAGGCGTGGCGATCGAGCGCGTGATCGCCATGGGCGGGATCGCGAAAAAGAACGATCTCGTTATGCAGACCACCGCGGACGTGCTCGGGATGCCGATCGAGGTGGCCGCTTCGGATCAGGCCTGTGCTCTCGGCGCGGCAATGTTCGGCGCGACGGCGGCCGGGAGTTACCGGACGATTGCCGAGGCGCAGAAAGCGATGGGTTGCGGCTTCTCCCGAACCTACCGGCCGGATCCGGAGAATACCGCCCGCTACCGGGAGGTCTACCGCGCGTATCTCGATCTCGGTGGCAAGCTGGGGGATATTTTGCGGCGGTTGTGAGGCGGAAGCCTCACCCCCGGCCTCTTTCCGGCACGGCGAATCATCGCCAATATCCCTGGAAGAGTCTTTGGTGCCTATGCTAAAACTTTGGAGGGTCGACGATGCTGGAGGATCTGAAGGAATTGGTCCTCGCGGCCAATCTGGAGCTGTGCGCCAGGAATCTGGTGATCTACACCTGGGGGCAATGTCAGCGGTTTGGACCGGGAGAAGGGCCTGGTCGTCATCAAGCCGAGCGGCGTGCCATACGCCCGGCTGACGGCAACCCAAATGACCGTGGTGGACCTGGACGGGCATATCGTCGAAGGCGTGCTGCGTCCCTCCTCGGATACCCCGACCCACCTGGTCCTCTACCGGAGCTTTCCCGGGATCGGCGGCGTGGCCCATACCCATTCGACCTACGCCACGGCGTGGGCGCAGGCGCGTATGGGGATCCCCTGTTACGGCACCACCCACGCCGACTATTTCCACGGGGAGATCCCCTGCACGCGTCTTTTGCGGCGCGGGGAAATCGAGGCGGACTACGAGGAAAACACGGGCCGCGTCATCGCCGAACGCTGCAAGGGGCTGGACCCGCTCGGCTGCCCGGGAATCCTGGCCGCCGGCCATGGGCCGTTTACCTGGGGCAAGGATGCCCTAAAGGCCGTGGAAAATTCGGTGGTCCTGGAAGAAGTGGCGCGGATGGCCGCGTTGACCAGGCAACTCAATCCGGGAGCGCCGCCCGCCCCGCGCTCTCTCGTTGACAAACACTACTGGCGGAAGCACGGCGCCGGTGCGTATTACGGGCAGGACGCCGCGGACAGAAAGGATTCATGACCTATCCGCCCCGCCCTCATGCCGGCGGGGCTCATCATTTTGTGGCCAGTTCGCTAATACTGCTCCGTTAGGTCGGCAAGGATCGGATAAGCTTTCTTGTGTTAATATCTGGGCCGCGGGAGACGCTTTCCGCTCTCCCGTGACTCTCTAGGACCAAGGGGTCATCCCGTCGACCCCTTGGAACCCGACGGCCGGAACCCATGGTTCCGGACCTCCTTTATCCTGGGGATTGTGGGACCTCACCATCCATGGTTCGTCGCCGTTAGTTGGGTTCCGCGCCATCGTGGCGCTCCAAGACTCCGCTGGGATTCTAAGCCGACGCTGTGACCGCATCCGGCGGTCAACGCGCGTGGCTCGGCATCCATGCCTGCGCCGGGGGCCGACTGGGTCAGAGATTTCGGTCCTTAAGTCCATCCACGGCGTCGGCTTCTGGGACCTCAGTATCCTTCCCAGAAGACTCCCGGCGCAGGCAGGATGCCGAGCCACATGGCATCGATTGCCGGATGCAATCACGCCGTTGGCGTCGAAGCCCATCGGAGTATTGAGGCGCAATGGATGCGCCGAACGGTCCTTCACCCGAACCATGGATGGTGAGGTGGATAATGACCCCATCATCAAGGAAGTCCAGGAACCTGAGTTCCTGGTCGGGGGATTCCAAAGGGTCGCCGACACGACCCCTGCGACAGCGACGTAATCCTTGATTCCCAAGTCTTGGCGAAGACAGCGATGGTTCGACGCTGTCTCCGCCAAGACATCCAATGAGCTAGGTCGTTGTCGCAATGGTCCTGGAGGGTGCGGTAGGACGTGTGCCTCCCGCGACCCTAATATTCACAGAAGAAAGCTTATGCGACGCAGTTTTTGTCTTAACATAACAAAGTAGCACTAGAAACGATGTGACAAACACCGCAAAGACGCAGAGGGCGCAAAGGGGGAACACGGAAAAACAAAGAGCTGGGTCAAGACGGATTTTCTTGGCGTTCTTTGCGCCTTTGCGGTGAATTGGTTTTTCACACCGCTTCTGGGCGGCGCACAATTTGTTCATCTGCCGCCAAGCCGAACCAGGTCAGACGACGACCCGCGGGTAGAGCCGGCCGCCGATCAGAACCAGCAGAGCCATGACGAGCGCCAATACGCCGAAATCAAGGCCCAACTGATAGACGCCCGTTTTTGTGCCCGCAATCATCAGGGCGCGCAGAGCGTCCACCTCGTAGGTCAGCGGGTTGAAGCGGGAGATGATCCGCAGCCAGCCGGGCATGATCGAGAGGGGGTAGATGGCGTTGCTGGCAAAAAAGAGAGGCATGGTGAGGACCTGGCCGATGCCCATGAAGCGCTCCCTCGTCTTGACCAGGCAGGCGATGACCAGCGAAAAGCTGGAAAAAGCCCCGCCCGCCAAGAAGATGGTCAGGCCGACCCCGGCCAAGGCCAGGGGATGGAGGTTCATCCTGACCCCAAGGAGCAGAGCCAGCAGATAAATAATCAAAGCCTGGGTCAGCCCGCGTATGCCGGCGGAGATGGCCTTGCCCAGGACCAAGGCGGGCCGCGGCGTCGGGCTGGCCAGGAATTTGTGCACGATCCCAAGATCGCGTTCCCAGATGACGCCGATGCCGTAAAAGATGGCGATAAAAAGGACACTCTGGGCCAGGATGCCGGGGGCCATGAAATCGAGGTAACGCAGGCCGCCGGTGGGGATGGCGCGGGTACGGGTAAAGACCTGGCCGAAAACAAGAAGCCAGAGAACCGGTTGGACGGCGCGGGTGAAGAGTTCGGTTGGATCGTGGCGCAGTTTGCGGATCTCCAGCTCGGCGATGGTCAGGGTTTTGCGCACGAAAGCCGCCGCCTGGGCCGGGACGCCGTCCGGCCGGCGGACGCCCGCTTCAGCCAAGCCTTCTTGCGGCGCGCCGGGTTCTACTGGTATCACGGTAATCCCCTCCTGAATCCAAAGTCTGGCCGGTAAAGTGGGCAAAGACATCATCCAGCGAGGCCGCCCCCCCAATGGCCTCTTTCAAAGCGGCGGGAACGCCCGTGGCGGCCACTTGGCCGAGATGCATGATGGCCACCCGGTCGCATAGATGGTCGGCTTCTTCCATGTAGTGCGTGGTCAGCAAGATTGTCGTACCGTACATGGCGCGCAACTGCTCGAGACGTTCCCAGACAGCCTTCCGCGCCACCGGATCGAGGCCCACGGTCGGTTCATCCAGAAAGAGCAGGCGGGGCCGATGCAGGAGCGCTTGAGCGATCTCGAGCCGGCGGATCATGCCGCCGGAGTATTTCCGGACGAGCCGGTCCGCCACTTCGCCGAGGCCCATGAACGCGAGCACGTCGCGGACCCGTTCCGCGCATTCGCGGCGGGGTATATCGTATAGGCGGGCAAAGATCAGGAGATTCTCGTAGCCGGTCAGAGCGCCGTCCGCCGAGATGAACTGGGGAACATAACCGATGGCCCGGCGAAGGCCGGCCTGATGCGCGGCGAGGTCGAAACCGGCCACGCGGGCCCGCCCGGCGCTGGGAGGCAGCAAAGTGGTGAGCATCTTGATCGTCGTGCTCTTCCCGGCGCCGTTCGGCCCCAGCAGCCCAAAGATCTCCCCGGGCTCGATCGCCATGGTCAGGCGGTCGACCGCGGTGAACGTTCCATAGCGGCGGGTGAGTTCCTCGGTCTCAAGGATGGGCAAAGCGCTCACTCCTTCGGCAGGTTTTCCGGTGGGCCAAAGACCTTGCGCAAGGTCTGCATCGCCACGGCGACAGCCGACTGTTCGGTTTCCGGAAGGGTTGCAAGAGCATCCGCCAGGCGGGACAGGGTTGCCTCCTGGGCGGCGGCCAGAACCGCGGCGCCGCGCGGCGTCAGGTTCAAGGCCATCCGCCTCCGGTCCTGCATGCTGTCGCATCTGACGACAAGATCCTGGGCGACCAAACCGTCGACCAGTTTGGAGGCGGAAGGCAGGGTCAAGCCAAGGTGGTCGGCGATGGCGGAGAGGGAAGCCCCGACATGGCGGCTGATGAAGGCGAGGGTGCGGAATTGCGGCACGGAAAGACCGGCCTGGCGATTGCCCCGCATCTGGGCCCGGATGAAACGCATGACGAGCGGCACGACCTCGAGCAGGTCGTGGGCAACGGAAGAATTAGTTTCTTTGGCGAACTGTTTCATGATCTAAGTTTAAGCGCAAAGGCAACCAAAAGTCAAGAATCAGGGCAGATATATCGGACCTTACGGATCCGGCCAGGTTGACGCCAGGCTTGTTTCCAGATATTATTAGGGCCGGGGGCTGCATTGATCTATCCGAACCAAGCTCTCGGACAAAGGGGATTTGTCATGTGGCACGCGGCCGGACCCATGTCGTCAGAAGAGGTCTACGCCAGGCGCTATCTGATCCTGGCCATTATCCTGGCGGGCACCCTCATGTCGGTCCTGGACGGGATCGTGGTCAATATTGCCCTGCCGACCATCACCAGCCATTACGGCGTGGCCCTGGCCCAATCACAGTGGATCATCACGGCCTACCTGCTGACCATGACCGGCCTGCTCCTGGTCTTTGGCCGCGTCTCGCGCTATACCGGACGGGCGCGATTATTCATCCTGGGTTTTACCCTCTTCTCCCTGAGTTCCCTGGCTTGCGGCCTCGCTCCCAACCTGGCGGCCTTGATCGTCTTCCGCGTCGCGCAGGCCGTAGGCGGCGCCATGGTCTTCAGCATCAGCAGTGCCGTAATCTTTCAGGCCTTCCCGCCCCAGGAGCGCGGACGCGCCATGGGTTACCTGGGCTCGACGGTGGCCATCGGCGGCATCGCCGGACCTGCCCTGGGCGGCTTCATCGTCCAGCTTCTGGGCTGGCGCTATATCTTCTTCATCAATCTGCCCATCGGTGTGCTGGTTGTGGGCGCCGCCCTCAAGTTCCTGCGTCTGCCGGAGAACCGCGAGCCGCGGCTGGCCATGGACTGGCCTGGTGCGGCGGCTTTGGCCGGTTTCCTGACCGGTCTCCTGCTCTTTCTGGGCGCCCTGGCGGATCAGGCGGGAAGGGGCCAACTGGCGGCGACCGGCGCCCTGATTCTGGTCTCCTTGACTGGCTTGGTTCTCTGCGAACGCCGCAGCCCCGAGCCCTTGCTGGAATTGGAGAGCCTCCGGAATCTCCGGTTTCTGTTGCCATTGATCGTCATGGCCGGCTATTTCGTTGCCGCTTTCATGCTGGGCGTGATCGGGCCTTTCTTTCTCGAAGGGGTCATGCGCTACCAGCCGGCCATGGTGGGCCTGGTCTACATGGTCACTCCCATCGTGACGGCGTTCGGTTCGCCGCTCAGCGGCCTCCTGTACGATCGTTGGCATTCCCCATATTTCACGCCCCTGGGGCTGGGCGTGCTCGGGCTCTCTTATCTTTTCTTCGGCTGGGTGGCCAATAGTCCATCCCTGCCTTACCTGATCATCATTTTCGCCCTAAACGGCCTGGGCAGTGCCCTTTTCCAGAGCCCGAACAACACCGAGCTCATGAACGCCGTGCCCCAGGCCAGCCTGGCCTTTGCCTCGAGCATCTCCGCCACCACGCGCAATCTCGGCATGGCCCTCGGCACCTCCCTGGCCGGCCTCATGGCCGCGCTGGGCCTCCGGACCGCCGGCCAGGGCGGCGATCTGCTCCACACCGACCCGGCCGTGCTCGCGGCCGTCTCCGCCCGCGTGCTTTGGTCCGCCGGCGCCTTGGCCCTGTTCATGAGCTTGGTGGCCCTGGCCGGCGCGGGGACCAAGGCCCGCTCCCGCGCGCCGGAGGCCGGGTAGGGCCGGTATTCTCCTGCACCGCCCCCAGCGGCAATCAGGTGGCACGGCAATACAGGGATGTTTACGACCGACTGGCCGCCGACCGTTCCCATGGATGGTCGGTTGCCCTCCGCCGGCCCAACCGCGTTTCAAGCCCTCGTCCGCCCATCGCCTCTTCTGTCGCTTCTTCTTCCGGACCAAGAACAGCCGCCGCATCCTGGCGGGAGAAATAGCTGCAGCAGTCCGTCGGGGATCCTTGAGATCTGTGGAACGCCAACCCTCCGTATGACGAGATTTTGCAGCTCAGCCCGGAGGCACGCCGCATATAGATCGGCACCGGATCGCGGATATATAAGGCAGCTCCGACGATCCCGCCCATCCACGCCAAGAAGCCCTGCGGCCCGGCCGCAAGGCTTCTTCCGGAATATGCGCCGTCTCCGTCACGAGGGCAGGGTCTGCTTGATCTCCCCCAGCACCTCCAGGAAGTGCTCGGCCTCCCGGGCGACGTGTTCGGCCAGGAGAGGCGGGAGGATCGACAGGATCCGGCATTGCAGGAGGAGATCATGCGCCGCCCGCTTGAAATCCCGGATGCCTGTCGTCTGCGTGACTATCTCATCGGTAAAGCGGGAGACGGCGGGGAATTGGTCCGGTTCCGCCTGCAGAAGGGACTTGTAATCTTGGGCCTGACGGAGCAAACGATCGAAGATCTCGCTGAAATGCGCCGCTTCCTGGATAAAGCCCCGTTCCGACTGGTCGAGGAGGCTGACGATGAATTTGGCGTGATCCGTCATGATGCGGCACCAGAAAGACTCTTCCGACAGGGCCAGCACAAAGGGGTCGATCGCTCCTGCTTCCATCAGGTCCAGGATGTGGAGGAAAAGAGTCGCTTCGCGGGCGATGTGGTCGAGCAGGAGCGGGTAATTGTATCCGCCAAGTCCGCCGACCTGGCATTTCAGGGCCAGAACGATCAGTCCGCGTTTGAAGGCTAAGATCGACGAGACCGCCTGGCGTACGACGTCGAGGAACGGCCCCAGACTCGAGGGATCCATGGGGCCCATCCCCTCCGCCTGCTCGAGCAGCTGGCCAAAGACTACCTGGTACTGGACGGCCTGGGCGCGCAGATCTTCGCGCACGCAGGGCAGGCCGTTCTCGATGAAGATCGTGCTCCATCATGGTGCGCAGCCAAAACGGCAGGTTTCGCTCGGCTCGGGCCACCGGCATCAAAGTGATCTCGCAAGTGCTCACGGGAACCGGCATCTCGCTACCCCCTCCCCGGGTACGGCTGTTCCCGCACCTTACCCAAGAGCACTGCGTACTCCAAGCGTGGCCGGCAAAGCGCCGGCCAAGGCCCATACGGGCAGGTTTGGCTGCCGCCCCGTTCACCTTTATGCCTGGGAAGCCGCGTTTAGACTAGATTGGCGTGAGTAAGGACCCGGGGTCATTTCCCCGCACAGGACCTTTCGGGGAGGTATCCGGCGAGGAGAGCCAGGGCCAAGCCAAAAAGAAGATGGGCGAGGGGCGTGATCAGGACGTTGAGCGGGGCATGGAACCCAAAAGTGACCACCTTTGTCAAGGGCCACCAGCCTTTATCTGAGGCGGTGAAGCATGTCCCGCCGGAGAAGGCTCCGGCCTACGGCCTCCGCCTTCTCCGCAATAGGGTGGATGCTTCTGCCACCTCGTGGCTTTTTACACCACTACCTTAGACTCTAAC
>JBLNCE010000133.1:0-6663 GCA_050260415.1 Bacteroidota bacterium
AAACCTCTACCGGAACAAGCTTCGTACATTGACCAAATCGGCCAAACCGTATTTTGAACCAAACCTTGATCAGCAGCTTGTTCCAACGATCTCAAAAACAGCTTGACATTTATCATAGGTGGCGCCTCTGCGGGATAGATGGTTTTTCCGCGCTTGACTCAGGGAGGGCGGTTCATTCGCCCTCCCTGACCAGTCTCAGAAGAGCCAGCGCCAACTCCAGGCTGCCGCCGGGCATCAGGCACGCCCCGGCGCAAAGCGGTCGCAGGGCGCGCAGGGTCTCCCGCGCCAATTCCAACCCGATCTGGGCCTGCTTCTCGGGCGCGCACACACACATCCTTTCCAAGACCGCCGCCGGGATGACGACGCCCGGCACCTCGTGCGCCAGGTACTCGGCCTGCCGCTGGCTGCGTAGCGGCCATAGCCCCAAGATTAGCGGCCTGCCAAGCTCTACCGCCTTGCGTAGAAAAGGTTCCGCCGCCTCGGGGGCAAAGACGGGCTGGGTCAGGCAAAAGTCGGCCCCGGCTTCGATCTTCGCCGCAAGCCTTGAGATCTCGTTGTCCTGGTCTTGGGCGCACGGGTTGACGGCCACCCCCACGGCAAACCCGGTCGCCCGCCCCAGGGCGTTGCCCGCCAGATCGACGCCCCGGTTCAATCCCGCCATGATGCTGACCAGCCCGGTGGCATTGACGTCAAAGACCGCCGTCGCCTGCGGATGGTCCCCCACTTGCGGCGGGTCGCCCGTCAAGGCAAGGATATTGCGGATCCCGAGCGCCGCCGCGCCGAGCAGGTCCGCCTGGAGGCCGATCAGATTCCGGTCCCGGCACGTGAGGTGCAAGAGCGCTTCGAGTCCGGCCTCTTCCTGCAGGCGATGGGCTAGGGCGATCGAGCCCATCCTGACCCGGGCCATGGGTCCGTCCGCGATATCAACGGCGTCGGCGCCGGCCGCTTTGAGGGCTTTGGCCGCCTGGATCAGCGCCGCGGGGTCGGGTCCCTTCGGCGGGTCCAGTTCGACGGTGCAAACAAACCGCCGGCCGAGTTTGGCCAAGAGGGGCGACGGTATCCGCGCGCCTGCCTCGGGAATCGGCGCCTGAATCGGCGGCCGCGCGGGACGCGGGCAAACAGGTCCATCCGCAAGCCGTTCAGCCAGGGCGGCGATGTGCTCCGGGCCGCTGCCGCAGCAGCCGCCGAGAATATTAGCCCCCATCTCCCGCAGGCGTTGCGCGGCCGAGGCAAAGTAGCCGGGGTCGCCGGCAAATAGGGTCCTTCCCTCTAGGCGGCGCGGCAGACCCGCGTTCGGCATCAGGCAAAACAGCTGATCCGGCCGCAGGTACGGCGCCAGTTGCTCGGCCACGCGGTAGAGCCCTTCCGGGCCGGCGCCGCAGTTCGCCCCGTATCCGGCCAGCGGGAGTTCGGCCAGAGCCGCGCCGGCGGCCCGCACCGAGAGACCGGTCGCCGTGAAACCCTCGCCGTCGAACGCCATGGAAGCCAAGACCGGCAAGCCCGTGCCGAGCGCGACCCGCGCCGCCAGGCGCAGTTCGTCCAGATCCGCGAAGGTCTCGAGCATGATGAGGTCGACGCCCTCCGCCGCCAGCACGCCGATCTGCCGCTCGAAAGCCCGCGCGGCGTCGGCAAGGGCCAGATTGCCGATGGGCGCCATGGACGGGCCGAGCGGCCCGACGGCGCCGGCCACCACGGCGGGACCGCCTGCCGCCGCCGCGCGGGCCAACCGCACCGCGGTCCGATTTATGGCGTCGCACTCATCCGCCGATGCGGCCCGGCGCAAGCGGATTGGGTTGGCGCCGAAGGTATTGGTCTCGATGAACCGCGCGCCCGCGGCCAGATAAGCGCGGTGGACCTGTACCACAAGGTCCGGGTGGGTCAGATTGGCCCGGTCCAGATTCCAGCCGACGGGCACGCCCAGGCGGTGTAGTTCGGTACCCATCGCCCCGTCGGCAATCATTACCCGTTCGCGGGCCAGTTCGATCCAGTGCGGCAACGCGGCCGCCCCCTTTGTTCAGGGTATTGTCATACATTATAGCCCATGGGGACGCGCGGCTCAAGAGGTTATCCGCATAGAGGGAAACGGCCGGCGCTGGCGAAGTCTTTCTCGAAAACAGTAGCAAGAACGCGAACAGGAGGCCGTCCGATGTTGAAGATGTCGCGGATCATAACCTTCGCCGCGCTGCTCGCCCTGCCATTTACCATGGCGACCTCCGCCGCGCCGGCGGCCGAAGCCTTCCTGGCCAAGCTGACCTGGACAGGCCAGTCGGGCGTGAGGATCAAGTCCGGGATCGTCGTCCATATCGACCCATACAAAGTCGCCAGGCCGGAGAAGGCCGACCTGATCCTCATCACGCATGCGCACCGGGATCATTATTCCGTGGACGACATCAAGGCGATCAAGAAGGACGGCACGGTCCTCGTCGTACCCAGGGACCTCGAAAAATGCGGGCTGACGGCAGAGGTAAAGGCAATCGAGCCCGGTCAGGTGCTGGAGATCAAGGGGATCAAGATCGGCGCGGTGCCCGCCTACAACACCAACAAATCGTATCACCCGCAAGCCAACAAGTGGCTCGGTTACGTGCTGGAGATCGACGGGCTCACCGTCTATCACGCCGGGGACACGGACCAGATCCCGGAGATGAAGGATCTGAGCGGCGTGGATATCGCGCTCCTGCCCGTGGGCGGGACATACACCATGGACCCCGCGGAAGCGGCCGAGGCGGCCAAGGTCATCCGCGCCGGGCTCACCATCCCCATGCACAACTCGACGCCCGAGAACCTGGCTAAATTCAAGAGTCTCTACCCGGAGGCAAAGATACTGAGCGTTCAGGGCCAATAAGTGCTGACAATGGAAGGAAAAAAGGCCAAAGTGTCGCCAGCGCAAAGTAAAGGCAACATCGCCTTGATCGGTATGCCCGGCGCGGGCAAGAGCACGATCGGGGTCCTCCTCGCCAAGACATTGGGTTTGTCGTTCATTGACACGGACCTGCTCATCCAGCTAAAGTCCGGCCGGCTATTGCAGGAAATTATCGACCGCGACGGCGTACGGGCCTTCCTTGCTGTCGAGGAAGACATCCTGCTGCGTCTGGAGGTGGAACGCAGCCTGATTGCCACCGGCGGCAGCGCCGTCTACAGTGAACCCGCCATGGAGCATCTCCGGCGATTGGCGCTGATCGTCTATTTACGCTTGGATCTGGCGGAAGTGGAGCGGCGGATCAAGAACATAACCGCGCGCGGCATCGCCATGGCCGCGGGGCAGAGCCTGGCGGAGCTGTACGCGGAGCGAGTACCGCTCTATGAGAAATACGCTGATGTGGTCTTCGACTGCACGGAGCGGCAGATCGAGGAATCGGTCGGAGCGATTGCGCTAATCTCTGCCGCGTACTTGGGGAGATAGAAGACCCAAGCCCGTCCCACGAGCGACGCGCGACCAGCGCCGAGCGGCGCATATCAGCATATATACCCGTACTTCTCCGCCGCGCAGCACATCGCCCTCAGATTGGCAAAGGTCATGCCGGGATTGATGCTGCCGGCGGTGGTCAGCACGGGATGCCGGCCCGGGCCGGCCTGTTCTAGATCCTCCCGACGCGAAATATCAAAAGTGATGCGTTAAAGCCCGTTGATATCGCGTCAGCCGACGAACTCCCGCACGAAGTATTTCGCCGTCAAGCCCTCCCCCGTCGCCCGGCGGAGCATCTCGTTCCAGTGGTATTTGGCCCCGACGGCGAAGATGCGCGCGCGGAGGAAATCGCCCGCCGCCCGGTCTCCGGCCATGCCTTCGCCCATCGTCCCCCGCGCCGCGAGCGCCGCCTTGATCTGGGAGGCGGCCAGGGTCCCCAGGATGTAGTTATGATAATAGACCGGCACGGTCCCCAGGTGGATCTTGCTGGCATAGTCCGGGGCGTCCCGTCCCTCGGGCGGGGTCACGAGCTGCAGCTCGCGGACCAGGCGCCACCAAAGGGCGTTCAGGTTCTGCGCCGGGTCCCTGTACATCTCCCGTTCGAAATAGACCATGACCAGGCCCCAGCGGATAAAGATCAGCTCGCCCAGGCGGAGTTGCTTGGCGAGCGCGGCCGCAGCCGCGCGGGCTTCGTCCGCGTCCACGCCGGCCTGGCGGTGAAGCCAATCGGCGCTCTTCGTCAGGCGTCCCATCATCATCGCGATTGCCTCGGTGGTGAAGGTATGGGCCGCGTCCCGCAGGAGGAAGGGCAGACCCGGATCGTGGTACTTCGAGTAGGCGGCGTGCCCGAACTCGTGCAGCATCGTGCTCATCCACTGCTCGTTCGGGCGGACGTTCGCCAGGACCCGCACGTCGCCCAGGCGATCCACGTCCATGCAGTAAGCATGCTGGTTCTTCTTCGGGCGTTCGAAGAGGTCGGAGCGGGCGATGACGTCGTCGACGGGCAGGCCCAGTCCGGCAAAGAACGCGCCCGTCAAGGCCACGGGGTCCTTGTCCACGAAGAAACGGTCGATGTCCACGGCTTCCGTGGGCGGCGATTCCTGAAAGAAAGGATCCGCGTAGTGCCACGGCCGCAAGGCGTCGGCCGGCACCCCGAAGCGCCGGGCCAGTTCGGCGTCGAGCTCCGCCTTGGCCGCGGCGAAAGGCGCGTCTGAACGGCGTTTGAGGTCGTCCAGCACGGCGAAGAGTTCCTTTTCCTCGAGCTGATCGAGGCCCAAGCGCATCAGGTAGAAGTCCGGGAAACCGAGATCGCGGGCGATCTTGTTGCGCTCCTCCACCAGTTGCAGGAGAAGCGGCGCCACCTCGGCGCCGATGCGCTTACTGGCTTCCCAGGCGGCCCGTCGCTTGGCCGAGTCGTTCTCATACACCAGGATTTCCCGCAGATCGTTCTCGCTGACCGGTTTATCCTCGTAGACGGGGCGAAAGTTGGTAAAGCGGCTCTCGATCTCCTGCTCCCGGCGGGCGATCTCCTCGATCTTCGCGGGCGGAATCTGTTGTTCGGTATAAGCGTTGATCAGGAGGGTCAACTGCCTGGCGAGAATCGGATCGGTAATGCCCCCCTCCGCCCGCCAACGCTTGAGCTGAGCATATTCCTCCGCGTCGGCGTGAAGCTTCCTGATGGCGGCCGTTTTCTCCGCGGCGCGGGCCTCATCCTCGGGACGCCCGGTCGTCGTGGCCGCCCAATAGGCTTCGTTGGCCTCCTTAAGCAATGGGGCCACGCGTGCTTCATAAGATTCCAGAAAGCTCGCAAAATCCTTCGCCACGCCATACTCCCCCAGATCCAAGATGCAAAACCAAGCAGAACCATTATACCATATACGGACCTTGGCCTTGCAATGTTGTCACTCTGAGCAGCGTGAAGAGTCTCAAAAGGATCGGGGCGGGACAGCACCGGGGTTTTACGCTTCTTTAAGGAATCGAACCTTGCACGATGTTATAATTGTTGAAGGTACCGGTATGAGGAGGTCCATATGAAAAGACCGCTAATCATTGGCACGCTCGTCATCGCCATCATGTCCACCCTATCCGCGGCGGTCTGGCAGGTCAGCAAATCCCGGTCCTTTCAATGCTTCGGCGGCATCGTCCGGCGGGTCGAGACCGACGAGAAAATCGTGGCTCTGACTTTTGACGACGGGCCGTCGGCGGCGTACACCGGCGAAGTCCTGCGCGTCCTCGCGGCGCTTGACGTCAAGGCCACCTTCTTCGTCACAGGGGCGGAACTGGCGGCCAATATGGCGCAAGGAAAACAAATCGTCGCGGCAGGCCACGAACTGGGGAATCATACGTATTCCCACAAGAGAATGGTCTTTAAGTCCCCCGCGTTCATCAGGCAGGAGATCGAGGCGACCGACCGCCTGATCCGGAGCGCTGGTTATCGGGGCGCGATACATTTCCGGGCCCCGGGATGCAAGAAACTGATCCTCTTGCCCTGGTATTTGCGGCGGCATAACCGGAAGTCCATCGTCTGGGACGTCGAACCGGAAAGCGACCCGAAGACGGCGGCCGATGCCGCGAAGATCGCGGCGCACGTTACCGCGCGGGTACGGCCCGGCTCGATCGTTCTCCTGCACGTCATGTACGACGGCCGCGCGGAATCGCGGCGGGCGGTCGGGGGGATCGTCCGCGCCCTGCGGGCGGAGGGGTATTCGTTTGTGACCGTGTCGGCGTTGTTGGCCGCCGAAGGATCAACCGTGACCCTGGATACGGGCGGATCGAACTAATTCCCCTTCCCTGCGTTATGATTAGCTAACAAGCGCATCAAGACGGACAAAAGCTTCGCGTTGCCGCTGGCTCTGTTCTAAGCAATGGTTGATCTACGATTGCAAATTGCTGGATCGATTAACCGGCTTTATGTTAAGCATCGAGGGAAGGCCAAAACGGCACTGGGTGCGCCGGTGCGGCCTGCCTGCTTTGGACCATCGTGGGCCTGAGATGGGCTGCGCATCCCTGCGACAATGGCGTCTTTCAATTCAGCGGATGACGAAAAAGCGATGAACCAACGCTTTTTCGTCATCCGGATAACCCGGTAGACGCCATTGTCGCAATTTGTCGGCCGTTTTCGTGCTCGACGGACACGAGTACGTCTGCGCGCGAAAACGTCTCAGGTCCACGATGGGCCGAAGTCGCGGCGCACAGGATGTGCGGTAGCGACCTTCCGCCTAGAGGCTGCTCGGTGCCGTCCATGGCATTCGCAGCCCCCT
>JBLNCE010000134.1:0-28476 GCA_050260415.1 Bacteroidota bacterium
TCGGGCTTACAAGTTCAAGGTGGAGGTCTCGACCAACGGCACGGGCTACACGCAGGTCGTCGACCGCCTGAACAACACCACCGGCGGCGCGGCGATCGCCGATACCTTCGCGGCCGTGAACGCCCGCTACGTCAAGCTGACCGTGACCGGCGCCTCGGGCTACACGGGCACCTGGGTCAGCATCCTGGAGTTCAGGGTCTTCGGCGCGGGCGGGGGCGCCACGCCGAGCCCGACGCCCACGGTGACGCCGACCCCCACGGTCGTGCCGACTCAGACGCCGACACCGCGGGCACACCCACACCCACTCCCACTCTCACACCCGGTCCGACCGTGACGCCGGGGAGTTATCACAACCTCTGGACCTCCGCGGCCGAACTGGCTTCGGTGCCTATGTCCGGACCGGGTTGGGACGCTGTATTGGCCGCGGCCGACGCGATGGTGCCAAGCCAGGCTACGGTCGGCAGTCATGGGTAGTCTATGGATCGGATCTCTCATGGCATGTCGACCAGAATAACCTGCGCTTGGTCAACCCGCCGGGCTCGGTCAAAAACGGCCTGAACATCGACGGAATCATACCCGATGACATGCGGCGCAACGGATCGTTCTCCAATCCGCCGCCCTCTGCCGGCACCGACTATCACTGGGAGGGAATCCAAGGCATAGTCATGGGCATGCGTATATTGCGCGCGTGGGCATGTCGATCGACAACTTCGAAAACCAGTTCCTGTACCGCATGGTCAATATCCTGCAGTCCGTCTGGGGGCAGCGATTCGGCGCGCAATGGAAGGCGGACGGGGATGGCTTATGGATACTGAAGTTCACGGACAGCGTCTATGGCAGCAACTTCTCCGGCAGCCAGGACGTCTGGGGTCATGGCAAGTGCGCCGGTTGGGCGTACGTTACCCTGGCGGACTGACCCGGATTTCCCGCCAAGAACTAATGCAAGCGGTTCGGCCAGAGAGGGGCAACGGCAAGGTTGCCCCTCTCTGGCGACATAACGGAGAAGCTGCTCGGCGCCATCCGCGGCCTTCGCGGCCCCTACCCATCCTGATCGGAGGCTGCGCTCCTGAGGCCGCAAGTCATGTCGAGGAGGTGGAACCGGCGCACCCAGCGCGGTTCCTCGCGCCGGTTGTCTTGGCTCAACCATTGGTCGGAACAGAGCCGGCCTCATTGTGCAGATCATCCTCGAGCAAGAGGTAGAGCCAGGTCACGGTGGGAAAGACGAGCAAGGTACCGGCCGCGACGATGCCGGAGTCGTTGAGGAGAAACGCCGCCACGGCTCCCGCCAGGCTGGCGAGGATCGCCTTGGCCACATAGGGGTAGCGCATGGCAATGACTTGTCCGCGTCCGGACGGTGATCTGGCGGTGACCAGCATCGCCGCGAGCGCAAAGAGGACCACTCTGGACCAGCCGCTGAAGCGGACCAGTTTCAGATTCATCGCCAGCTTGCGTTGGACGACTTCCCAGAACGGGCGCGCGCCTTCCTGAGTGACCTGGCTCACCAGGCGGCCGAGGTGCGTCTGCGCCCCGGGCGCTCTCAATGAATCGAGGAGCGCAAGCAGCATCAGCGCTCCAAAGGCCGCGGCGGCGATCGAGAGCAAGAGGCGGGGAGAGACACGGCGTTCCCCATAAACCAGCGCGGCCACGCCGAATCCGACGACCGCCGCCATGGTGCCGCCCACGTTCGTGCCCAGGTGCGGCGCGCCTATGACCACGACGATCGCCATGAAGAACAGCACGACGGCGGGGTGGAGCCATCGCCGCCCGTGCAGCCAGGTAAAGATTAAGCCCGACCCGATCGTCGCCGCGCCCAGCAGTACCCCCATGTATTCGTTGCCGAGACCGTAATAACGGGAGCCGGAGATCGGGCTGTAGCTCAAGAGGGAGTATTGCGCCAGCGGCGCGCCGAGCAATTGGTCGATCGCGACGGCGAGGGTGGTGCCGGCGGCGAGGAGAAAAAGCGGCCAGAGACGGCGCCGTAAGGCGGCAAAACACAAAGCGCCGAGGAGTACGGTCAGGCCCGCGAGCCAGGCCACGAAATACCCCGTCTCCCGGCGCAGGGGCGCCAGGAGCAGCGCCAGGGGGAAGGCCGCGACCAGCAGGAGCAAGGCCTGCAATACCCGGGTTCCCGGCAAGCCGCGCCATAGTATGAAGAGCGCGCCGGCGATGAAGACGATATCCAGGACCACGGTGTAGAGCTTCAGCACGGGCTGTTGCCAAAGGGCCATGGCGGCAATATGACGGTCACGGTCCTGAAGCGCGGTCAGATCCCCCGGTACGCTTTGCAGGGGACGGCCGCTCATCTCCGGCGGCACCGGTTGACCGAGAAACGACAGGACCGTCGGCGCCAGATCCGTGTTCGTGACTATGCCGGGCCGCCTGGTGGTGGCGGAGGTCAATAAGCCTTTGCTGAATCCTGGTCCCACGGCGATGACGGGCGTCATCGGGTTGGCGTCTTCCTGGGCGAAGATGCTTGGTGAGGGACTCAGAATGACGAGAAGCGTTTGCCCGGTGTCCAGGCGTGCGCGCAGGCGCCCTAGAAAAGCGTCCGCCGCGCGGAGCGCGCGGTGGCGTAAGAATGCCGAGCGTTCGGGGGACATGTTGGTAGCGTATGCGTCAAGCCGGGTGGTGTCCCCCAGATCGATGGCGATGAAAGACGCCTTACCGGCCAACCGGTCGAAGGCCTGTATCAATGCGTCGAGGTCGGTCCGGATGCCGAACGGCCAGGATGGATCCGCCCGCAAGAGTTCCGCGCCGACGGACCCTGTATCCACGATCCCGTGGTCGTCCATGGCCAGCGAAACGAGGTAACGCCCCGGCGAATCCGGCGAATCGGCGTTCCCAAAGGCGGCCGTGGTCAAGCCAGCCTTATGAAGGGTTTTCCCGAGCAATCCAGGCAAGACCGTATGATCTTGGGCCAGATTCAACGCCGCGATGCCGGCCGCCGCCGGCAGCACCAGGTTGCCTGGGCGTGCCTGATAGCCCGTATTGCGGCGCAGGATCTCACCCGCGGTCCCGTTTTCCAAGGGATCCCCGGCCGCGTACGCGGCGCCCGCCTCCGGCGTACCGGCGGCGCGGCTGCCGGCGCCGATCGTTACATAAGCATGTTCAGAGGCCAGCGTGCCACCGGTCCTTGCATTCATAAGGGCAATCCCGCCCGTGTCCATCGCCCGCCTCAGGTTGGGCAAGCCGCCCGCCGTCAGATCCGCCAGGGTGATCTTGTCAAGGATGAGGAATACCGCGCGCCGTTGCGGCGCGGCGGTCGACGGTGAGGCCGCGGCGGTGGCGAGGATCAGGGACAACGGCAAAAGGAGTGAGATTCTTTTCATTTAGCGCTCCCGTATGTTTGACCTGGTTTTTGCCGGCGGAAGCCGGACTTGACCGATCGCGACAGGTTTCCTGGAACTTGCTCCGAGGCGGATTTCTAGGGGAAAAAAACCAGTTTGACGAGTAATCCCATTAACACAAGGCCGAAAACCGGTTTGATCAGACTGGCGCCGCGGCGGATGGCCAAGCCCGCTCCCAGCCAATTCCCGGCGATGTTGGCCGCCGCCATCGGCAGGGCGATCGGCCATAGTATCTGTCTATCCAGCGCAAAAGCAGTCAAGGCGGCGACATTGCTCGCGAGGTTCGCCAGCTTCGCGTTGCCCGTGGCGCGGAGGAAACCGAGCCCGAAGAGCAGCACATACAAGAAGGTGAGAAATGTCCCGGTGCCGGGTCCGAAGAACCCGTCGTAGGTGCCGACGCAGAAACCCAGGACGAAAGCTCCGGCCAACCCCGGGCGGCCGGCGCCGGTAAAGCGGTCATCGAGTCCGAAGGACGGGCGCAGGAAGGTAAAGAGGCCCACCGCCAACACGAGAAAAGGCACCACCTTGGACAGAATGGCTCCGGGAACGGCCAGCGCGAGCCGCGCACCCAGGAATGAACCGCCGAGGGCGCCGAGAGACGAGAGAATGCCCGTGGGCGGATGCAGATGTCCGCCTCTTAGATAGCGGGCCGCGCCGACGGCCGTGCCCAAGCAGCTCTGTACCTTGTTGGTGCCAAGCGCGACATGGGGCGGTACGCCGGCGACAAGCAGCGCCGGCAGCGAGATCAAGCCGCCGCCGCCCGCGATTGAGTCGACCAGGCCGGCAAAGAAGGCGGCTAGAGCCAAAAGCAAGATCGTCAAACCGTTCCTCCTGGTAGATCGGATCCGCCTCTCTACGACGAATAAGATTCGCCGAGGCAATATTCGGCTCCTGCCTCCGGTGAGCGGCTGGAACCATTATGGAGCCGGGGCGGGCGCATTCACGGCTGACGGCGCGGGGCCGGCGGTTTTTCCAGCGCCGGGTGCGTGGCGGCGGACCTTGTCCGGGCGCCAACGGTAAAATGCCTTTGAATGCAGTAGCGATAGGGGTTTTGGCGCCCAAAAAAGATTGAGCCAAGTCGTTGACATTGATGTGCGTTTTTGCTATGATAGACCTGTTTGCAAGCTGGTCTAGGGGTGAGACGACTCCCCACGAAAACTGTATTGTCCTGATCTAACATATATCCCGAGGCTGCCTGGCATCATCGGGTAAAGGGAAATCAGGGCGCTTATGGGTCAAAAACCTCTACCTGACAGGAGGTTGAGGAGCATGAGAAGTTTTGATACTGTAGGTGCTCACGTGCTGGCTGACTTTTGGGGTTGCCAGCCGGAAAAGCTCGATGACGCGAGGCTCTTGATGCAGGCCCTTCGTCATGCGGCACAAAAGGCGAACATGACCATCCTGGGCGAGGAAGAGCACAAGTTTGAACCGCAGGGTTTCACGGGGATGCTGTTGCTCGCCGAGAGCCACATCTCGATCCACACTTATCCCGAGAACGGCTACGCGGCGGTGGATGTTTTCACTTGCGGCGGTGGTCTGACGCAGAAAGCCATCGAGTACCTCAAGGAAGTGCTCAAGCCGGATCACGTAAAGGAAGTCAAAGTACAAAGGGGAATTCCCGAATAATCTCCCGGATAACTCCCGAATACAAGCGCCCCAGGGGGGCGCTTTTTTATTTGTGGCGAGCAACAAAAGACCCGCCGTAGAGCGGGTCGAAAGATTCTGGAGCCGACGATCCGAATCGAACGGACAACCTGCGGTTTACGATACCGCTGCTCTGCCAATTGAGCTACGTCGGCAAGTATGATGGTACGCACCGGCCGTTGGCGACGCTTATATAATGGAGCGGGCGACGGGATTCGAACCCGCGATCCTCGGCTTGGGAAGCCGATGCTCTACCACTGAGCCACGCCCGCCTGCCCATTTATTATAGCTCGACGGGGCGTAAAATGCAAGGCCCCAGACATTGGGCGCCAACGGGGAAGCAGGACATACCCAACTCCACTCCCAATTAATGTATCGGCCCAGGGCAAAGTTTTTCCCCCACGAGACAGGAATTCCGGTTGTAGGGTCGAAAGGAATAGCGAACTTCGGGCGGTGATCCGTCCATTCTTGACCAACCATCGCATGGAGGTGACTTTCATGGCCCACAAGATCTCCGATGAGTGCATCAATTGCGGTGCCTGCCAGGTGGAATGCCCGGTCGACGCAATCAGCGAAGGGACTGATACGTACGTCATCGACCCCGCGAAATGCACTGACTGCGGCGCTTGCGCCAGCGTGTGCCCGGTCGAAGCACCCAAACCCGCCTGAGCCCGCTCTCTAGAAGTCTGCTTCAAGACCAGGCTCAGGCAGAACCGTGAGAATATCCGCCCAGGCCGGGGCGATGCGCAAGTGGTCACCCCCGCGCCTGGGCGGCCGCAAAGGTGGGTTTTGAAGCAGATACCTAGCCGTCGTCATGCCGGCTGACCGGCATAACACAGCATGGAAACCGAGGTCGGTATGATCGACGAACCCTAGTCCGTCTTCTGGTTAGCAATGATTGCAGCGGCAAGGTCTCGCGGTGAAGCGCGCCGCGTTTCCACCCGCGCTCCGATCCGGTTGCGGCGCGCGGCAAGCGAGGCCTTCCGTATGCGATGCGCTTTCCGGCCATGAACGGCGTTCTTTACAAGACGTGGGGCGCGTTGACCTCGAGTTCATCGAGGGCCTTTTCCTCCAGATACTCGTTCAGCAGCCGGCGAATAACCTCCGCCAGCGTGATGCGCTCGTAGAAACAGACATGCCGGAATTTCTCATAAATCTCCGCATCCACCATCACGTGCAAACTGCGCTTCTTGCCCATGGAGAACGGCCACCTCCCCAACTGCAAACGCGATCGGCATCACGATTCGCTTATTATCCCCCGCATGGAACCTTAAAACCAGGCCGATGATCCCGGATAAGGGACCACGAAACGCGCGCACTCCGTAAGCAGGGAACGGCCCGGCGGGAACATATTCACGGCCGTTCGATGTTTCGCGGTTGCCAGTCTTCAGCTCCGCATCCCAGCGGCTGTTCGAATAACGCGTAAGGGAGGGTTTATCCTGGAATGGCATGCAACCGTGGATCGGATCGAGGCGGGGGTCGCGATTCTGATCCCAAAAGGACGACCCGGAACGCGGATTGAGATCCAGCGTGAATTCCTGCCGCCCGCGGTAAGGGATGGTTCGTTGCTGCGGGTATCGATCGAGCTTGATCCCCAAGGCGCGCGCGCCGGGGACGAGATCGCCGCCCTGCAAAGGGAACTGGCAGAGGGCGGGGCCGGCCCAATGGAGGGCTGAACCCATCCGGAAAGGCGGTCATCATATGCCTTTGCTCCCGCCAAGAGGTGCCCGTTATCGTCAATTTGCGACATTAGGCAGGAAATAGGGGCTCACGGCACGAAAGATCCATGAAGCTCCAAAGTAGCAGTGGAGTCTGTTGGGGGGATCGGCGTGAACCTGCGCTATCGGTTAACCCTGCAAATCTCCGGTTTCATCCTCGCCTCGATTGTGGCCGCGGGAGTGTACGCAAGCCAGATCTACGGGCGCGCCGTCGAGCGCGACTATATACGGCGCATGGAACCGATCTTGGAGGCCACGAAGGCGGCGATCGATCCCGCGGTGTATGCGGGCATCCTGGCGGCCAAGGACGAAAGCGCGCCCGAGTATCAGAATACCCTGGCCGGTCTGCGCCGGGTTGTGCAGCGATACGGTCTCATGGGCATACAAGCCGTGAGCATGGATAAGCAGAAGCTGTACCATATCGTCATTGATACCGACGAGGGCGGCGAACACGATCCGGTCTGGAATCCCACCCGGCCGCCGAATAACAAGGAAGCCAACAGCGCGCTGGCCGGCGAGGATGCCATCGAGGCCTTTACAAAAAGCGGCGGCCAGCGGGTGATGCGGGGATTCGTTTCGATCAAAGGCGGCGGTCAGGTACTGGGCTATGCGGTCTGCACCCTGGGCGCGGAGCAGGCGAGCCGCGCCATGGGTCTGGTGGCGCGCGATGTCCTGCTCGGCGGAATCTTCATGCTCATCATGGGGGTTGTTTTTGCCTTTATCTTGGCCAACAAGCTGACCCAACCGCTCATGAGCCTGACTGAGCACGCGGAACGCCTGCTGGCCGGCGACCTCACCCAGGAACTGGATGTCAGGCATGAGGGCGAGATCGGCGTGATCGCCAAGGCCATGGATCGGATGCAGACCGGCCTCCGGCGGTTGGCGTCCAAGGTTCAGGAAATGGCCGGCGACTTGACGCGGCAGGCGGATCAGGCGCGCCAGCATGCCCACAATCTGCGGCTCGCGACGGAGCAGGCATCGGCGACAATCGCCGAGATCAGCGAGGGCGTCCGCCATTCCGCCAGCACCGTTTCGGAAAGCACGCAGGAACTGGCCACCAGCAGCGCCGTGCTTGACAACTTGGATAAACAGGTCGCGGAGCTTCAAGGTTCGGTTCTTGACGTGCGGAGTCTTGCCCTGCGGGGGGCTGAAGTCGTCGGCGGCGTAGTGGACGGGATCGCGGCCGTGGAGGAAGAAACGAAGCGGGCCGCGGAACGGATGCAGGATTTCATCCAACGCACGCAGGGCATCGGTGAGATGATCGAAGCGATCGAGAACATCGCGACGCAGACCGCCACCCTGGCCCTGAACGCGACCATCGAGGCCGCGCGCGCGGGGGATTACGGCCGAGGTTTCGCCGTGGTTGCCAGGCGCATTCAACGGCTGGCCGTTTCGGCCAAGGAAACGGTGGTAGGCATCAGGGAGCTCTTGGGTGGCCTGAACGAGATAGTGGAGCCCGAGGCGGGTCAGGAGGCAAGCGCCCAGGACGGCGCCACCAAGGCCACCCCGTCCCTGCGCAGCCTTCAGGAAGCTTTTGGCGTGGTGGTCGCCAAACTGGAGCAGCTCACGACCAGATTGGCGGATGTGGCGGTCGCCCGCGGGGAATTGACCAGAAACGCCGCCCGGGTGAACGAAGCCATGCGCACGGTGCGCGAGCTGTCGTCCCAGGCCACGGACGGCATTGTGCAGACGAGCGCGGCCACCACGGAGATGGGGGAAGCCGTCAACCAACTGGTGGTTATGGTCAATGCCCTGGGGCAATCAGCGGACGCCCTCATCGAGGAAGCGAAGCGGTTCAAGGTTTAGCCCGCGGAGAACGTTCAGCGAAAAAGCGCCCGGCACCGCCGGGCGCTTTAAATTTCATCCCATCCCTAACCGCTCTTTATTGGCCCGGCCGGGGCCAAGTCCCCTTCGCGCGGCATCTTTTTCAAGACCGCCACCAGAGAGGTGAATGACGCCCGATCGCGCCGCTCCAGCGCCTGGTCGATCAGAAGCAGCAATTCCACGCGCTTGGCCGCGAGACCCAGACTGGCAAGGAGTTTGGTGGTTTCCAAATCCACCAGGGCCGGGCTGAATATCTCCGAGACCGGTTTGCATTCCGTCTCTCTGGCGGCGAGGAAGAGCCTGGCCTGAGAACGGCGCGCAAAGTGGGGGCAGAGATGGACCGGGCCGCCGGTGAGGGAAAGATCCATGAGTATGGTCTCCACATCGTGGCAGGAGCCGGTTTCGGTCTGGTAGAGCAACCCTGGCTGCCTTTGCCCGACGGACGAGATGACTACCAGCGGACGCAGGTAGCTGCAGTCCTCGACGATCCGCAGCCGGGCCAGGAGATCGGTTGAGGAGAGGAGGAGCCGCAGCACATTCAGGGCCGCCGGTTCCTTGAGTTCGTGATTGGAGCCGAACCAGAGCAGGAAAGCCTTGCGATCCTCGGGACTCACCGGCCTCTTCTCCATATCGCCGTACTCACCCCGTCCGGATAAAAACTCACCTCGCTTTTTCTGCATGTTCCCGCCATAACCCTAGGGCAAGCGGCAGGGGAATGATGCCAGGGCTGAGTCTTAACCCCATCTTAACATCATGATAAACTTGCCTTAACCTCGGCTTGCTATCGTTGGCATGATAAAGCAAGCACGAGGTGCGTCAGGCATGAAAAAGTTCATGTGGCCCACATTTTTCGCGCTAATGGCAGGCATGGCCGTAACGATCGCTATTGGTGTCA
Organism: Bacteroidota bacterium; assembly: GCA_050260415.1. Taxonomy (GTDB): domain Bacteria; phylum Bacillota; class UBA4882; order JAAYXC01; family JAAYXC01; genus JBLNCE01. The sequence goes on from JBLNCE010000134.1 coordinate 9,429, forward strand.
ATGCCGCCGGCCAGAGCAAAGGTTCCATCAGCATCGTCGGTTCCACCTCCGTGCAGCCGTTGGCGGAGGAACTGGCCACGGCATTCATGCAAGCCAATCCCCAGGTGAGGATCACCGTGGCTGGCGGCGGCTCGGGCGCCGGCATCAAGGCGGTCAAGGCCGGCCAAGCCGAAATCGGTACTTCTTCACGTGAACTCGAGTCCGAAGAACGGAGCGGCCTCACGGAGACCGTCATCGCGCGCGACGGCATCGCGGTCATCGTTCACCCCAAGAATTCCGTGACCAACCTTAACCTGGACCAGGTGGCCGGGATCTATAGCGGCCGGATCAAAACCTGGCAAGCCGTGGGCGGCGCCAACGCCCAGATCGTGCTCGTCAGCCGCGAAGCCGGCTCCGGCACCCGCAGCGCCTTTGAGGAACTGGTGCTCGGCAAGACGCCGGTGGCGGCGAACCTGATCGTTCAAGGCTCGACCGGTGCCGTCAGGCAGACCGTGGCCATCAGCAAAAACGCCATCGGCTACATCTCCATGGGACAGTTGGACCGGACAGTGCGGGCCGTCAGAATTAACGGGACGGCGGCCACCGAAAGCAACGTCTTGAACAAGACCTACGCCGTCAGCCGGCCGTTTCTCTTCCTGACCAAGGGGCCGGCCAAGGGAGTGGTCAAAGCGTTCCTCGATTTTGTCCTCGGTCCCAAGGGGCAGGCCATCGTAGCCAAGGAATTCGTCCCGGTCGACAAGTAACTCGATCGAGGTGAGAGCATGGCGGATGCTACGTCGGCCGTGAACGTGCACAGGGATTATGAACGCCGCAAAACCAAGGAAAGCTTTATTTTCGTTTTGCTCTTTATCGCGGCGGCGACGGCCATGATCATCGTATTGCTGATTTCCGCGTATATCTGGCGCGAGGGCTGGCCAATCCTGGCCAAGGTCGGCCCGCTCCGCTTCATCCTTGGGCGGTCGTGGCAACCGACCGCCGGTGTGTTCGGCGCCTTGGCGCAACTGGCCGGTTCGGTCTATGTCACCTTGGGCGCCCTGGCCATCGGCGTACCGCTCGGCGTGGGCGGCGCCCTTTTCCTAGCCGAGTACGCCCCGTGGAAGATGGCGGTTTATCTCCATCCCGCCGTTTCTATGCTGGCCGCCATCCCTTCGGTGGTTTACGGTTTTGTGGCCCTGCGCCTGCTGGTGCCCTTGTTGCAGGGTCCCACCGGCGGCCTCGGGCTGTCGTTGCTCGCCGGCGCCATCGTCCTGGCCGTCATGATCCTCCCCACCATCATCAGCGTCTCGGAAGATGCCATCCGCGCGGTGCCGGGGGACTTCAGGGAAGCCTCCCTGGGCCTCGGGGCCACGCATTGGCAGACCAGTTGGCGGGTACTCCTCCCCGCGGCGCGCTCTGGTGTCCTGGCTTCGGTCATTCTCGGGGCCGGCCGGGCGATCGGTGAAACCATGGCGGTGATGATGGTCACGGGCAATATGTTCCAGGTGCCCGCCTCCATCTTAGAGCCCGGCGCCACGCTGACCGGGACTATCGCCATGGAATTCGGCTACGCGGGACCGGAACACCAACGGGCTCTATTCGCCGTAGGCATCGTGTTGTTCATTTTCATCATGATCGTGAACATGCTGGCCCAGATCGTCGCGCGCAGGGCTCGCCGGGGGGTGTCGGGATGAGAGTCCCGCCCAGGGCGACCCAGGCCCTTGCCGTCGGGATGCTTTGGCTGATCACCGCGGCGGTCCTCGGCATACTGGCGGTCATCGTCGTCTATATCTTCTGGGAGGGATTGCCCCAGGTAACACCGGGCTTCCTCTTCGAGTTGCCGGAGGAGATGGGGAGAGCCGGCGGTATCCTGCCGACGCTCTTTGCCACCGCGTACGTTACCTTCATCGCGTTGGCGGTTTCTTTTCCCATCAGCATCGGAGCCGCGCTCTACCTTGTTGAATACACGCGTGAGAGCCCGGTGACGCGCCTGCTCCGCTTCGGCACCGAGACCCTGGCCGGTATTCCCTCCATCATCTTCGGGCTTTTCGGCGCGGCCTTCTTCGTTTACGGGCTGGGGCTCAAGCTCTCGATCCTTTCCGGTGCGCTGACCTTGGCCCTGATGCTCTTGCCCATCATGATCAGGACCACCGAAGAGGCCTTGAGAGCCGTGCCCAACGGCTACCGGGAAGGAAGTCTGGCGTTGGGCGCCACCAAATGGCAGACCATCACCAAGGCCGTGCTGCCCTCGGCCGGCGGAGGGATTCTCACCGGTATCCTGCTCAGTCTGGGCCGGGCCGTGGGGGAGACGGCCGCGCTCTTTTTGACGCTCGGCGGCAGCATCCTGAGGCTACCCTGGAATCCCATGGAGCAAGGGCGCACCATGACGCTCCATCTTTACATCCTGGCCACGGAAGGATTGTCCGTGGATCGCGCCTTCGCCACCGCCGCCTGTTTGATCGCGGCCATCATGGCAATCGATACCGCCGCCTTTGCTCTATTGCGCCGGTTTAACCGGAGACGGTTGGGTGCGGGATAAATGAGGCGCGATAAACCGTAGTCATCGGGGCGCGGGTGTCGAGTCAGCAGGATATCGTCAAAATGGTTTCCCAGTGTTTTTCGCGCCTGTTCTGGAGGAGGTCAGAACTTGGAAATGAACGCAAAGATCATCACCGGGAGCTTCAACCTGCATTATGGGGCTTTTCAAGCGCTAAGAGACATTGACCTGGCAATACCAGAACGTGAAGTCACGGCCTTGATTGGCCCTTCGGGCTGCGGCAAGACTACTTTCTTGCGTTCAATCAACCGGATGAACGATCTTATCCCTGGCGTACGGACTGCGGGTTCAATCAAACTCGACGGCCTCGATCTCTACGGACGTGATGTGGACGTGGTCGATCTCCGGCGGCGCGTAGGCATGGTCTTTCAGCGGCCCAATCCCTTTGCCATGAGCATCGCGGAGAATGTCGCCTATGGCCCGCGTATCCATGGGATAAAGAATCCCCATCAACTGATGGATATCGTCGAATCCAGTCTCGAGGCCGCCGGTCTTTTCGAAGAGGTCAAGGACCGGCTGGACCAACCGGCTCTGGGGCTCTCCGGCGGCCAGCAGCAGAGACTCTGCATTGCCAGATGCCTAGCCGTGGAGCCGGAAGTCATTCTCATGGACGAACCCTGTTCCGCCCTGGATCCGATCGCCACCGCCAGGGTGGAGGACTTGATCCTGGAGCTCAAGAAAAAGTACACTATCGTTGTGGTCACCCACAATCTCCAACAGGCGGCCCGCATCTCCGACTGCATGGCCTTCTTCCTTCTCGGCCGCTTGGTCGAGCACGGCCTGACCGAGGCGATGCTGACGAATCCGACCCAAAAAGAGACCGAAGATTACCTGACCGGACGGTTTGGCTAGAACCCGGATTGCGAAAGTAATGTCAGATGTGGACAATGGGGGCGGTGCGGATGACGCGGATCGGTTTTGACCGAGCCCTGGCGGATTTGAAGGATAAGCTGCTCGTCATGGGCGGCAAGGTGACCGAGTCAATCCACGGCGCGGTCGGCGCCTTGGCGAGGCAGGATTTGAACCTGGCCCAGGCAATCGTGGACGGCGACGACGTCATCGACGATCTGGCCTATGAGATGGAGGAGGACTGCCTGCGCCTCATTGCCCTGCAGCAACCGATCGCCAAAGACCTTCGGGCGGTGGCCGCCGCTTATCGCATGACCACCGATCTGGAACGCATCGCGGATCATGCGGTCAATATCGCCGAGATCGCGCAACGCATCGGCACGGAACCGCTGATCAAGCCCCTGATCGATATCCCGCGCATGGCGCGTATGGTGGAGGAGATGGTCCGCTCGAGCCTGACCGCCTATGTGCAGGGCGATCCGGAGTTGGCCGCCCAAAACTGCCGGCGTGACAGCGAGGTTGACCAGCTTTACGAGCACCTCTTCAACGAGCTGATCGGCTTCATCATGGCGGGCGGCGAGAGCCGGTGCGTGGTGCAGGCGCTGAACCTTCTTTTCGCCGCGCGCTACCTGGAGCGGGTGGGCGACCACGCCACCAACATCGGGGAACGGGTGATCTTCATGGTCACGGGGCGTAGGGAAAGATATTGATTTAATGTTGAATGGTAAATGCTGAATGTAGAATTAAGGCATTTAGCATTACCACTAAACACCTCTGGGGTGATTAAAATCGAGCGCATCCTGATCGTGGAAGACGAGACGGCCATCGCGGAAACACTGGCCTTTAACCTCCAACGTGAGGGCTACGAGGTGGCCGCGGTCGGAGACGGCCGTGTCGGGCTGGAGACGATTAGACGGACTCGGCCGGACCTCGTCATTCTCGATTTAATGCTGCCGGGTCTCGATGGAGTAGAGATATGTCGCAGATTACGGGCTGACGGGCTTACGACGCCCGTTATCATGCTCACCGCCCGCGGTGGTGAAGCCGACCGCGTTCTGGGATTGGAGATCGGAGCGGATGATTACGTGACCAAGCCCTTCAGTCTCCGTGAACTGGTGGCGCGGGTTCATTCTGTGCTGCGGCGCACCGGGCCGGGTACCGGCAGCCAGCCCTCTTTACAGATCGAGCATCTGCGGATCGATCTGTCCGGCCGGGAACTAAGCGTGGCCGGGAAGACGGTCGAACTGTCGGCCAAGGAGTTTGACCTGCTGCGCGTCCTGGTTCAGCACCGCGGTCAGGTGTTGTCGCGCGAACAACTGCTGGACCTGGTCTGGGGGTGCGATTTTTACGGCGATCCGCGGACGGTCGACGTCCACATCAGGTGGCTGCGCGAGAAGATCGAACTGGATCCGGCTGACCCGGGCTTGATCCTGACCGTTCGGGGGAGTGGTTACAAATTCCGCCGCTAGAGTTCGCCCGTTTCAAGTTTCGGACCAAGGTCTTTCTGGCCTACGCGGTCTTTGTCGCGGCCGCCCTTTTCTTCCTGGCCTTCTTCCTCTTCCAGCCGGAAGAGAGGCGGCTCGAACGTGCCGAGGAGGAGAGGCTGGCGGTCGAGGCCAGGCAACTGGCGGCCATCACGGCGGTGGATGCGGACGGGCCGCGCTGGGCGCCCATGATGGCTGAGATGGCGGCGATTGCGGGCGTCCGGGTGACGCTCATCGGCGCCGACGGCCGGGTGCGGGGAGATTCGAGCGGCGACTACCGGATCATGGAGAATCACGCGGATCGTCCTGAGGTTCGCGAGGCCCTTGCCGGTGAAACGGGGCGCAGCCGCCGATTCAGCCGGACGCTGGGCGCCGACCTCCTGTATGTCGCCGTTCCCCTGCGGCGGGAGGGGACGATCGCGGGCGTAATGCGGGTCTCCCGGGCGCAGCGTGAGGTGGCGACCGCGATCGGGCGGATGCGGCGGACTTTTATCCTCGGAGCGCTGGTCACCATTATTCCCGCCTTACTCGTGGGATTGGCCATCGTCAACAGAGCCACGCGTCCGCTTTTGGCCTTGGAGCGGGCCGCGCGCCAACTCGGGGCGGGCGATTTCAACACGCGTGTACGCGAGTTCGGCCAGGACGAACTGGGGGTTCTGGCCCGGACGTTCAACCGGATGGCTAATCAACTGAACCGCCTCGTCACGGCGCTTTCGGAGGAGTCCGGCAAGCTGCGGACCGTCTTGGCCGCCCTCGCGGATGGCATTATCGTCTTCGATCGGCACCAGCGGGTCTTGCTGGCCAACCGGGCAGCGGCCGAGTTCTTGGGAACGGCGCCCGCAAAGATGGCGGGTTGTAGCCCGGCCGAGCTGCTGTTGCCTCCCGCCGCCATCGAACTGGTCGCCCGCGCCGTGAAGGCCCGGTCCGAGACGGAGGGGGAGTTCGAGGTCCATCTGCCCGTGCGCAGGCAACTGGCGGCGGCGCTGACGCCCATTCGCGACGCCGAACTAAGGCTTCACGGCACCCTCGTCGTCCTGCGCGATCTCACCAAGCTCCGGCATCTGGAACGGGTACGGCAGGATTTCGTGGCCAATGTCTCCCATGAACTCAGGACCCCGCTGGCCGCGATCAAGGTGATGACGGAGACCCTCCTGCAAGAAGGCTTGTCCGCGGACCAGTCCCATAAGTTTTTGGCCTCGATCGACGCGGAGTGCGACCGTTTGAACGCGCTGGTCGGAGATCTCCTGATCCTGACCGAATTGGACGACGTTACGGACATGCCCCAGGCCGAGATCTTCTCGCTGCACGACCTAGTTTCGGAGACCGCGGCGCGTATGTTTCCGGAGGAGGGGGGCCGCCGCCCCGCGCTATCCGTCCCCCCCGGCTTGCCGCCGGTCAAGGCGGGCCGGGATCAGATCAGGCAAGTGCTGATCAATCTGCTCGACAACGCGGTCAAATACAGTTCGCCCGAGGCGCGCTTCGGCGTCTCGGCGGATTACGACGCGTCCTGGGTGACCGTGACGGTCTGGGACGAGGGTCCCGGTGTCCCGCCGGCGGAACGCGCGCGCATCTTCGAGCGTTTCTACCGCATCGACAAGGCGCGCTCCCGCGCCCTCGGCGGGACGGGACTCGGGCTCTCCATCGTCAAGCATATCGTGGAGGGCTACGGCGGGCGGGTGTGGGAGGACGGCACGGAGGGGGCGGCGTTCCATTTCACGGTGCCAAGGGGGTAGGGTCATCACTTACGTCGGGGCACCGCACGAACTCAAGCTCCCGTGAGTGCTTCACGGTAAAGGCTGGCCCCTCGTGCCCGTCGATCCTGACGTTGCGGAACGATACGCGCCTCGCGTGGCAGCAATAGAAACCCCGACGCTGCATGGGTTCGAGGTCGTTCATCATCGCCGGGAGCCCCGGCGCGGCGTCCGCCGCCAGGTGCACGGAGATATCGTCAAAAGTGACCTCCTCCACCGGCATCTCGGGGAGGCCGTGGATGAAGCCGGCGGCGGCGCTGACCTCGCGGGCGGTGATGCCGCTGAAGTGTATCCGCCGGAAGATGGGGGTGGCGTCGGTCACCGGCCGCGGGTTCTTGTCCTGGACGGCTTGCTCCTTGCCGCCGGCGCCGCAGTGATAGAACAGGTGGATGACGAAGGGACAGATGACTCCCCTCATGACGATATTGCTCACCCGGATGTCCTCCACCACACCGCCCCGCCCGCGGCGGGACTTTAGCCGGATGCCGCGGTCGGTTCCCTCGAAGACGCAGTTGGAGATGGCCACGTTTCTGACGCCGCCGCTCATCTCGCTGCCGATGACGACGCCGCCGTGCCCGTGCACCATCGTGCAGTTGGTGATGGTAATATTCTCACAGGGCACTCTGGGCGTGCAGTCCTCTTTGCCTGCTTTGATAACGATGCAATCATCGCCCACATCCACGTGGCAGTTGGCAATATGGACGTTCCGGCACGATTCGGGGTCGATGCCGTCCGTGTTTGGCGAGTCCGCCGGGTTCGTGATGGTCACTTTGTCAATGGTCAGATTCTCGCAGCGTATGGGGTTAATCGTCCAACTGGGCGAGTTCTTGAGCTTGATGCCTTCGATCAGAACGTCCCTGCAATCCACCAGGCCGATCAAGCGCGGTCTGGGGAAGTCCAGGCGGTTCTCGCGCCGCATTTGCCACCAGGGCTCTCCCTGCCCGTCAAGTACGCCCCTCCCCATGACGGCCACGTTCTCAAGACCCTGCCCGAAGATCTGCGGCGAATAACACTCGCACTCGGATCCTTCCCAACGCATATGCACGAGGGGGTAATCCCCCGGCTCCCGGCTGAAGCGCACTCTGGCCCCGGCATCCAGATAGAGGGTGATGTTGCTCTTCAGATGAATCGGCCCGGTGCTGAAGACCCCGGCGGGCACATAGACGGTGCCCCCGCCGGCCGCTGCGGCTGATTCGATCGCCGAAGCGAACGCGCGGGTGGAGGGGGTGATGCCGTCGGGGATGGCGCCAAACTCAGTGATGTTGCGGAAAGCGCTGGTGATCATGGGAAGCAGATACCTCGCTATTCTAAAGATTACCTGTGTTCATGCCGGTCCGCCAGTTCGACCTCCTGCGCGGCCAGGATAAAAGCCCCGACGCCCTTGTAGTCGTCCGTTACGACCGGCTCGCCGACGTAATAGGCAAATGATCCATCCCGCTGGTCCTTGCCGCCGAGGCCGGCCACCTGGCAGACTTGATTGAGGTGGACCCCGCCCTCGCCGTCCACGGCGACCAGAAGCGCGATGATGCCGGTGAACCCTCGCCGGGCTACCTCTAGATATCCGCGGTCCAGATAGCCGAGGCGGACTCCCTTGGCCGCCGCGTATACGAACATGCAGGACGCCGATGCTTCGAAGTAGTTGCCCGCTCTCGGACCTTGATCCAATACCTGGTGCCAGAGACCGGTTTCCTTGTCCTGCACGGCGGCCACGGCGGCCATGGTCCCGTCGAGAATCCGAAGGACCCGCGCGCACCCGGGGTGGTCATGGGGCAGGAAGTCCAGGACGTCGACGAGGGCCATGACGTACCACCCGAGCGCGCGCCCCCAGAAATGCGGCGAGCATCCGGTCGCGCGGTCGGCCCAGATCTGGCTCCTGCTCTCGTCCCAGCCGTGATAGAGCAAACCGGTCCGGGGGTCGCGCGTATGCTCGTGGACGAGGGTAATCTGCCGCACGACGTCGTCGAAGGTCGCGGGTTCGTCAAACTCCGCGGCGAAGCGGGCATAGAACGGCGCGGCCATGTAGAGGCCGTCGAGCCACATCTGGTGGGGGTAGATCTGCTTGTGCCAAAAACCGCCTTCGCGCGTGCGCGGATGCGAGCGCAACTGGTCCCGCAGTTTGAAAAGGGCCTTCTTATAGCGTTCTTCGCCGGTCTGGCGGTACAGCAGGAAGAGCGCTTTACCCATGTTTATCTGGTCCAGGTTGAACTCGTCGGGGTCATAGGTATCGATGTCCCCCGATGCGTCGACGAACCGATCGATATTGGCCTTGATATAATCGAAATATCTCCGCTCCCCGGTACGCGACCATACCTGCTCGATGGCCGTAAGCATCAGGCCGGAGGTATAATCCCACCGGTAATGCAGCACGGGATGGCGCCGTAGCACCGATTCGGTCATCCGGGCGGCCCAGGCCGCGTTGGCGGCCGAGACGGCCGCGCCGCCGTCGTCCAACGCGGCGAATGAGATGGTGCCGGTCAAGGCAAGAACACCCATGAACAGCCTCCTCATTATTTATGCGGATACCTGCTCCGCCACAGGGGGTACTCCTTCTCCAATAGATAGGAGGGAGCGTTGGTGTACCAGGCGTACCCGACCCGCCGTTCATGCTCGATCTCAGCCATGCTGAACTTCTTTACGCCGTCGCGGCCGCAGAAAAAGGGACGGTCGGTGCCGATCTCGTAGAAACGGGCCCAGATCGGCGGGGCGCTGGGATCCGCCACGACCACTCTATCGAACCCGCCCGGCAGCGACGGGTCCGGCTTATCGATTACCTTGATGCCCTCGAGCCGCACTTTTTCGAACCAGGCCACGGCCGCATCGACGGCCTCGATCACTCGCGGGTCGGGCGTCTCGATGCTCATCAGGAAACGCACGAGCCCCACGCTCTCCGAGCCGCTCAGGGAGGCTAATTCGTAGGCGCGGGCCGGCGCGGGCGCCAGTGTCTTCTCGTCATGCTGGGCGCACCACGCGGTGAGCCGGCCTTTGACCCGTACCTGGCAGCGGAGGATGCACTCGATGCCCTTTTGCACGGCGCGGGTGCACTTTTCCCGCCGTTCTTGGTCCACGAAGTGGTAGTCGCCCTTGCCGCCGCTCGTCTCGCGCAGGAGATTCAGCACATTGACCATGGCATTGTCGTTGAAAGTGATCCGCGCGTAATACAGGGAGGTGTTCGGGTAGTATTGCGGCCAGCCGCCGTTTGGATATTGGGCGGCCAGGAGGTAGTCAAGGCCCTTGAGGAATGCCGCCTTGAACCGTTCCAAATTGGCGGCGTTGTACACTTTGGCCAGGAAACGGAGTTGAGTGGTGGTGGCGGTATTGTCGATGGTGCAATCCGCGGGATTGGACTTGAGCTGAGCCAGCGTGGACCGGTCCGCGTCCGTGAGCTTGGCCGCCATGTCGATCCCCTTCGGCCAGCCGCCGATGTCACGCTGGTAAAGGAGGACGTTGTCCGCGATGCGGATGGCCTCTTCACCGGCATACCATTCGGGCTTTTGGACCAGGACGGCATCCCAGACGACCGGGATACTGACGGCAGGCGCCTGGCTCGGCGCGGGCTTGGGTTGGCCGGTACCCTTGACGATCACGAAGTATTGCGTGCATCCCGAACTACCGCCGTTATTGCCCAGCGTCACCAGGGTGCCGGCGGTGAATGCTTTCTTGAATAGGCTGTAAGTCACCGGGCTGGCCTCATTGTCCACCACGTCGAGGCCGGAATCGGTCCAACCCGCGAGCCAGGCCGGCTTTACCGTTACCCGGTCGTCATGCGCCACGTAGACCTCGGCGTCGGTTCCCACCACGAAAGTGGCCAAGGGGTCGCTGAGATATTTCTTCGCGTCGCAGGAAGGCATGATGTTCTCATAGCCGGCCAGTGAGGGCGGCATGGACGCGATCGTATACGCTCTGTCGCCAAAGAGCGGTGCGCCCACCTGGACGTTGGCGCCGACCGACCAGAAGTTGGCCCTGACGGTGTCGTAGACCAGGAGATCCTTGACCAACGCCGAGCCGGAGACGGCTGTATACGCTGGGGCGGCGCTCTGCGCCGGTCCCTTGGACGGCTCGCGCCTGCCGGGGTAGACTTTGATACCGTCGAGATAATGGCCTTTGGCGCTGGAACCCGGCGTATAGGAGTCCAGGGCGGCAATCTCTTTGACCGGGGCCTGAAACGCCGACTGGTTAAGTTTAAGGACGCCGTTGACATAGACATCCGCCTTCTGGGTCGCCACGTCGGCGACGACCGTCACGACGTACCAGGTCATCTCGTTATACGGCCCCAATGAGGTATATGCCCCGTCCAGGTTCTTATAGCTCAGGACATTGCTGTTGCCTTCCTTCCGCGTTTCAATGTGCACGGCCGCATTGACGCCCTCCTGGTCGAGGAGGCGCAGGACCTTGGCCGTGGTGCCCAAGGAAGGCTGCATGAACCATGTTTCCGCGGTCATCAGCCCCGTTTGCGGGGCGAATTTCTTCGCGATCTTGATGACATTTCCACCCGGATCGTTGAGGTAGACGCTTTTATTGGCGGCGCTGGGCACGTCCGCGATCGACACGCTTCCGCCGAGTTCTTCGAGGAGATAACCCGCCGGCTTGGCGCCGGTCGCTTCGCGGTCGAAATCGTCGTTGATGAGGAAATCGGCGCCCGCGGCCGAAAACAAGGCCAGAAACATGCAGGCCGCTACGGATATCATGCGGCAACGCCTGACGGAAATGAGCTTCTTCGTCATACGTTTTCACCCCCAGATCGTTTTGGGGTTGCCATACGCGAAGATGAACCCTCTCCCCTTCAGTCCCCTCCCGGACCCTCGCGCGGAGCTACGGTCCGCAGGCCTTTTTTGGCCTGCCCTCCGGCGCCAGGCGAAGGAGGGAGGGGCCAGGGGTGAGGGTTTTGATTCACAAACTCCAATGCCTTGGAGGATCACCTTATCTTGGGATCTGTTATTTCCCGGCATATACCTTGACATTATCGACGTAATGTCCCTTATTGCTCGACCCGGGCGTATAGGAATCGATGGCGCCCACGGTCTTGACCGGGGCCAGGAAGGGGACCTGGGTCAGTTTCTGCGCGCCGTCCACGTAGACGTCGGCTTTCTGGGACGCCACGTCGGCGACGATCTTAATGGCGTACCAGGTTTTCTCGGCGTAGGCGCCTAGCGTGGTGAACGAACCGTCCGCGTTCTTGTACGCGAGAAAACAGGTGGTATCTTTCCTGGTCTCGATGTGTACGGCGGCGCTGGCGCCTTCCTGGTCGAGCAGGCGCACCACCTTGGCCGTACTGCCGAAGACCGGTTGCATAAAGCTCAGTTCAACCGTTACCAGACCCGCTTGCGGCGCGAACTTCTTCGTAATCTTGATGACCTTGTCGCCCGGGTCGTTCAGAAAGATGCTCTTATCTGTGGCGCTGGGCACTTCCGCGATCTCGATGCCGCCGCCCGTTTCCTCGAGCAGATAACCCGCTGGTTTGGCGCCGGTCGCCTCGCGGTTGAAGTCGTCATCGATTAAAAAATCGGCGCCGGCGACGGTGATGAATACCACGGCCAGCATGGCCGGGAGCAAGAACAGGTACAGGCGTCTCTTAAGACTCATATGCATCGCAACTCCTTTGCCCAATTAATGGACGGACCGCTAACCCTTGAGCGCCCCCACCATGACGCCCTTGGCGAAATACTTCTGCAGGAAGGGGTAGAGGAGGAGGATGGGTAAGGTCGCCACGATGACCACCGCATACTTGATCGTCAGACCAAGGAATTCGTGTTCGCCGGTGGAAGCGGTGCCGGTCATGTTGGTCGTGTCGTTCAGGATGAGAATCTCCCGGAGTATGAGCTGCAGCGGGTAGAGTTCCCGCTTTTGGAGAAAGATCATGGCATGGAACCAGGAGTTCCAGTGCGCGACTCCGTAGTACAGAACGATTACGGCAATCGTCGGCGCCGCGATCGGCATCATGATGCGAAAAAGGATCCGAAAATGCCCGGCGCCGTCCAGTTTGGCGGATTCCTCCATCTCGTCGGGCACGCCCAGAAACGCGGTGCGCAGGATGATCAAGTTGAAGGTGTTGACCGCCACGGGTATGATCAACGACCACAAGGTATCATGGAGATGGAGCTGCCTGACGGTAAGGTAGAAGGGGATGAGTCCTCCGCTAAAGAACATGGTGAATACGGCCATGATCATAACAGCATTCTTCCATAACACGTTCTTGCGCGAAAGGAAATAAGCCCCAAAGGCCGTCATATATACGTTGAGTATTGTTCCAACAACCACGACAAAGATCGTATTCAAGTATCCGCTAGTGATGTTAGGATTCTTAAATACTTCCACATATGAGCTTAACGTGAGTCCGTAAGATTTTAATAATAGTCCTTGGTGGGCCATAAAGCTCATTGGATCGCTTAGCGAGGCAAGCAGCACATAACTTAATGGGTAGATTGTCACGATTATGAGAATTAACATAAAAAAAACATTTAATTTATCAAAAATGTGTTCACCCAAGCTTCTCTTAGGCATTATTCTCCCTCCTTCCTCACCAAAGGCTGTTTTCGTTAACTTTCTTACTGAACCAATTGGCTATAATTAATAATGCCAAGTTGATAATCGAATTGAATATGCCAACGGCCGCGCTGTAGCTCCAGTTAAACTCCTGCAAGCCCTTGCGGTATACGAAGGAGGAGATGACATCCGCGGTCTCGTAGATTGCCGGGTTATAGAGAAGGATGATCTTCTCATAGCCGACGCTCAGCATGCGGCCCATCCTCAGGATCAAGAGGACGATGATCGTGGGCAGCATCCCCGGCAGCGTGATGTGCAGGGCTTGTTTCCAGCGCCCGGCGCCATCGATCGAAGCCGCTTCATAGAGTTCCGGGTCGATACTGCTCAGCGAGGCGAGGAAGATGATCGAGCCCCAGCCCACCTGCTGCCAGATGTCGGAGATGACGTAGATGGGCACGAACATTCCCGGGTTGTTGAGCAGCGAAGCTCTCTGAACGCCGAACAAGCCGAGGAACTGCGTGATGAAACCCGAATCCATCGTGAATTCCTTGATCATGCCGCAGATAACGACCAACGAGACGAAGTGCGGCATATAGGTAATCGTCTGCACCGTTCGCTTGAAAAACCGTCCGCGCAATTCGTTGAGCAACAAAGCCAGGATGATGGGGGCCGGGAATCCGAACAACAAGGTATTGACGCTGATCGTGACGGTATTGCGCAGTATGCGCCAGAAGTAGTAACCGTTGAAGAAGTCGAGGAAATGCTTCCAACCCACCCAGGGGCTGTTGGCCATCCCCGCCAGGGGATTGAAGTCCTTGAACGCGATGATGGCGCCGTACATCGGCTTGTAGTAAAAGATAAGGTAATAAGCGATTACCGGCAGTACCATGAGGTAGAGTCCCTTGTTGAGACGGAAGTCCTTGGCGACTCTGGCGGTGAAACTCATGCGGCCGGCCGTGGATTGTCCGTTGTACATGTTGCATCGTCCTTCTTTCGCTTGGAGCCTGTGCGATACCGGGCACCAAACCATGGGGCGCCGGGTGACCATTGACACCGGAGCTTGCGCCGCGGCGGTAATGCACCGGTATGCGCACAAGCTCCATACGCGGGGATGCGCTGTGAAAATCTTTGCTCGGACGAGATTGGGGGTGGGCCCGCGCGCCGCGGTAAATCCGTGGCGCGCGGGCCTTGGTATAGCCGGAGGGGTGGAAGAAAACCGCTTGACTATCTCTTCTTGTACCGATCGTAGGCCGCCTGGTAGATGGCGATTGCCCTGTCGATACCGAGCTTCTTGACCTGGGCCACGTACTTGTCGAAGTTCTCGATCGGCTCGGTGCCCAGGATGAACTTCATGAACATCTCATCGTTGTACGTGGTGATGTCGCTCATGATCCGGCCGACTTCCGCGACCTCGTCAACCGTGGGGGTGACCGGCGGAAGCTGGTACTTGACCGCGTCCGTCTTCATCCACAAGGCCTGAGCCTGCTGCTGCTGGGGCAGGTTGTAGTATTGCTGGATATATCCGGGATCCTGGACGAACGGCCCGTTCGTATGACCCCGCATATACTTGGACATTTCCTGGGTGATGGCCGGCGCCTTCATGATGGTCTCGGTATAGGTCGGCTTGCCGTTGACCATGGTGTAGCTGATGCCCTGGATGCCGAAGTTCATGAGCAAGCTGCCCTCGGGACTGTAGTTGTAGTCGAGCAGGCGCACGGCCGCCTCGACGTTCTTGCACTTGGTCGAGATCGCGGCGTTGCCGCCTTCACCCGGCCAGATCGCCTGGCAATAACCGAACTTGGCGACCTTCTCGCCTTTCTTGGCCGCGGGCCACGCGGTGCCAGCGAGATCCGCCTTGGGATTGGCCTTTTGCAGGACCGGCAGCCATCTTCCGATGCCGCTACCGCCCGAACCATGCGCGGCGCCGGATTTGCCGCTGGTGATATTGGCGTCGATGGTGCTGCTGCTGACGGTGGAGAAGTTCGGGTCGAGCAGGCCTTCCTTGAACCACTTGTTCATGGTGGCGTAGAAGTTCTTGAAGCCGGGCTCGATCCAGCCGTATTTGACTTTGCCGCGGTCGACGTAGAACCCGTTGCCCATCGTCGGGGCGAAGACGCCAAATGCGTTCGCGAAGTCATTGCGCAGATCGCCCTTCTGGATCGTGAGCGGAGCGGTCGCGCCCTTCTTCTCTTTGAAGGCCTTGAGCATTACATACCATTCGTCGATCGTCGTCGGAAGAGGCAAGCCCAGATCGTTGAGCCAGTCCTTCCTGACGATCAATCCCGCGGTGGAAAGCAGCGGGCCCTCGCCTCTGATGAACGGGAAGCAGAAGTAGTTGCCTTCATCGGTCTTGACCATCTTGTCGATCTCGGGGTTCTTGCGGAGGAAGGCGCGTAGGTTGGGCGCCCATTTCTTTATCGGCTCGTTCAGATTGAGAATGATCCCGTTCCTGATCCCCGCGGAGGGGCCGCCGGGGATGTAACGCCAGTAATACTCGATGATATCGGGCAGATCGCCGGAGGCGACCATCAGGTTGAAGGCTTCGGTCGCTCTGCCGGTGGCTCCCACCCCTTGGCTGGCGACCGCCGGATGGATGTATTCGACCTTGACGCCCGTCCGCTTCTCGAGTTCCTTTGCCAGGGGGAGGTCGCCGAAGTTCTTCGTGATCAAGGCGGTGTTCTGATGCAGTTCCATCCAGTACTTCAGCGTACCACTGGTCTGCAGGGGATAAACGGATTTGGCGGCGCCCACGACCACACACAACAGCAACATGACCAGGGCTAATCGCGCGATCCTCTTGTACACTGCCAATCCTCCTCTTCTCCGCTTGCGTCCATACTTGCGCCGGTCAAGCCGGCGCGTACGGCCTAGATAGATCACCGCTAACCCATACCCATTCTACTGCCTCGCCATCACCTTCTTTCCCGTATGTTGATCGGATTGACACGACGGGCATGTTCACCAAGGTCAAGACCGAGAAAAAAAACCGAGAAAAAAAACAATATGCGCAAGCCGCGACCGACGTCGCCCCCAAACAAACCCATAAGGACTAACTATAACTTTTTCGTACATATCGCAGCTACGCTGGGTTAATCCTGCCATCATCGTAACTCCGCTGGAGGAGACCGTCAACACACACTTCTTTGCCAGAGCACACATTCATTACGATCAAGGTGGTCAAACACGGAACGGCTCAAGCTGGATATAGCACGGCGGGCACGGATCGCGAGGCCGGGATGGGCATACTTTCCCCGAGCCAGCGAAGAGGCCCTGATGCGGCGGTCGAGGCTTGGCTGGCGGTTCACGCCGAGGTGTGAAGAGGTTCGGACTGGTTCGTGGAGGATGCCTAGAGGATCGTCTCCCGGTAAGCGGTCGGACTCACGCCCCTAACCCGCTTGAAGGCCCGCCGGAAGACTTTGTCGCTGGTATATCCCAGTTGCGACGCGATGTCGCCGATGGGGAGGCGTCGGTCCGCCAGGAGTTCGCAGGCGCGTTCCATGCGGATGCGTTCCAGGTACTCGGAGAAGTTCTCGCCGGCCTCATCCTTGAACAATTGCGAGAAATAAGCGGGGGAGAGTTTGAAGTGGGCGGCCGTGGTCGCAAGGCAGAGATTCGCATCACCAAAATTCAATCTTACGAAATTTTCGATCATTGACACAAGACTCTTTCGGTCCCTTTTGTCTGATTGATTTACTTTTTCACAGATAATCATTAAAATTTCGTTTAGATTGTAGAAAAAACCATCAATACTTTTACTATTGATTAACTCATCACGATATAACTGTCGTGCTTCATCGGGTACTCTATCGTCTAGTATTTTATCAACGGTACCTCGAAGCTCGTTCAATAGTTGTTGAATTACTTCAACGGATAATGTTCGTCTTTCAAAGTTTTCTTGCTTTATATTATTAATTATCTTCTTAACGGCCTGCTTATCGCCGACTTTTGTCGAATAGATCAAACGTTCTTCCAGATCGATCGGATAGTAATAGCGAATGCTCTCATGGGGCAATGAGGAATACCAGACAATATTGCCTTCTTCTTTGATCGCTTGGTAATCCGAGGCTTGGCTGGCTTTATCATACGAGTCACAGACGCTCAGCAGACTGCCGCATCGGTCGCCGATGGCACAATAAGCCTTGATCGCATAATTATCCGAAAGTTTATCCAATAGATTCCTAATCACCGCTTCTTGTTCATGTATGAAATCTTGTTGATTGATGGTATCAGAGCATAGCAAGACCGCAAACTTCCTTTGGTCGATATAGTGCAAGTAAACTTCAGTGGCCGTAATCGCGTTCAAGCAATCCTCGATGTATGCTTTGAGATAGTCCAATTCGATCAAGATCTCGCTATTAACCTGCGCATTATGGCCGACAATCCTGATAATCATTACGGCATAGCTTTGCCCGCTTACGTTCCAGCCGGCATGCGACAAAGCGCTTTCAATCTCGGCCGGGTCACGGTAACGGCCCTTGAGCAGGCAGTCCATGACGGCCGCCTTGAGGAGCGGCTTCTGCCTCTCAACCGCGCGGGAAGAGAGCTGTTGTCATCGAGAACCGAGTTGATGGCGCTCAGAGTGCCCTGCAAAACCTCGTATTCGGTGCCGCCGCGGTCGATCTTGCCGTCGAACAACCCGGTCAGGGAGCGTACGACTTCCTTGAGCGGCTTGATGTTTCGATAGGCGAGATAATAGGCGGCCAGCAAGCCCAGCAATAGCGAGATCATGGCGACGCCGAGGGTGAGGTTTCTGATGTATCCGACACGTCCCATGACCGCGGCGGACGGCAGGACGGCCACGTAATCCCACCCGTTATAAGCCGATTTCGTATGGATGACGGTCATGGGCCTGCGGGCGATCTCGCGTTGGAAGATCGGTTTATCCGGGTTGACGTCCACGACGCCCACCTTGGCCCGGTCACCGGAGATGGCGGTAATCACGCGGCCTTGAGGATCCGCTACGTATACCCATCCGTGGTCGTAGACTTTGACCCGAGCCAGCAGTTTCTTGATCTGCGTTTCGTCAATCAACATAATGACGGCGGCATCCGGCTGCTCGTTCTGGCCGATGGGCAGGGACTGGATATAGGGGAGCACGGAGTATTTATTGCCCTCGTACAATACCGGCGTGACGGGCAGAAATTCCCCGGCGTAGTAGCGGCTGAAGACCTTATCGCTCCATTGCTTCTCGCTGAGACCACCGTATTGAAAAGAGTAACCATACAGGGAGGAGATTGGACAGGCGGTATAAGGGGACACGATCATGCCGATGTTGCGGAAATACAGCATGAAGGTCGTCATGAACGACTCCGTGAGCTGGAAAGGCTGCAGATCGCGATTCATCTCCCAGATCGCGTAGTATGTCTCGTTGCTGATGGGATTCTTCGCGCCCGCCAGGCTTCGTACGCGCGGACTCAAAGCCAATAAGGTGGCCATTTTTCTGAGCTCGCCCGAACGCGCGTCCAGTATATCCTTGGTCTGCTCGAGTATGGAGAGGCTGGTTTCCGTGGCATACGCTCTGACCACCCTTTCCGCTTCGGACAGGGCAAGCCCTCCGGCCAACAGCGGGATGAGCAGGATGAGCACATGCGAGAGCAAAAAGCTCACAAAGACTCGATGCCTGTTCGCTTCCATCCAAGCGCGCCTCCCCGTGAACCGGTACGCCGCGACGTGCCATCAACGTGGATATTCGGTGCCCAAGCTCGCATCTCCTCTTGCCCGACGATTGCGCCAGACGATGACAAAGATGGTTCGCCCTGGCGCGTGCAATCGGGGCGGCATTTTCTCGCTCTGAATTCGGCGGCCGGATGAGTTTGACTCCGGTTTTTATGGTGCGATTTGGTTTGCATCGGTTCGTATTTCGTGCTATAATTTACATGCATAGGGGCTAAAGTCCAGGCAAAAGGCAAAAGGCAAGAGGCAAAAGGCAAAAGGCAAAAGGCAAAAGGCAA
>JBLNCE010000135.1:0-8851 GCA_050260415.1 Bacteroidota bacterium
TATCGCTATCGGAATCGATCCCGCTGAACTCGATGCCTTCGATCCCGATTCCGATACCGACTCCGATGTCAGTCTTTTGTTACGCCGTCTCCCCGCACTTCTTCAAGAGCCTCTCCCATTCCCGGTCCACGTTGGCCTGGATCTCCGCCAGGATCTGCTCGTGGCCGGGGCGGAAGAGATGCTTGAACCGGCCCTGCTTCTTCATCCAATCGGCGACCGGCTTCTTCTCCTTGGGCTTATAGGTCAGCTTCCACACGCCGTCGACCACCTCGAAGAGGGGCCAGAAGCAGCAATCCACCGCTTCCCGCGCGATCTCCACGGTATCCTCGGGCTTGTAGTCCCAGCCGAGCCGGCAGGGCGTCAGCACGTTGAGGAACGACGGCCCGTTGGCGGCCAGGGCTTTCTGCACCTTGGTGATGAGGTCGTTCCAGTTGCTGATCGTGGCCTGGGCTACATACGGGATATTGTGCGCGGCCATGATGGCCGTCAGATCCTTGCGGTACTGCTGCTTGCCCGGGATGACGCGACCGGCCGGGCTGGTCGTGGCGTTGGCACCCTTCGGCGTGGCGCTCGAACGCTGGATGCCGGTGTTCATATACGCTTCATTGTCGTAACAGACATAGAGCATGTTATGCCCGCGCTCCATCGCCCCGGAGAGCGATTGAAAGCCGATATCGTAGGTGCCGCCGTCGCCGCCGAAGGCGATGAACTTCACTTCCTTGTCCACGGGCAGCTTCCCCTGGCGTTTCAAGGACTTGAAGGCGGCCTCCGCCCCGCTCACACTGGCGGCGGAGTTTTCGAACGCGCTGTGAATGAACGGCACCTTCCAGGAAGTGTAGGGGAAGAGGGTCGTGGTCACTTCCAGGCAGCCGGTGGCGCTGCCGCAGACCACCGGATTATCCGCCGCCAACAGCACCTGGCGGGTGACGATCGGCGCCGCGCAACCGGCGCAAGCCCGGTGTCCGCCCGATAACGGCTCCTCTTTCGCGGACAATTGTTTCAGGTTTGCCATACTGGTGCACCTCCTTACTCACGTACGCCAAGGTACGTGACCAGTTGTTTTACTTGTTCACCCGCGGCGATGCGCTCGATATCCCTGTAGACCTTGACGATATCCTCGACCTTGATGTCGCGGCCGCCGAGGCCGTAGATGTAGTCCACTACCGGCGGGGTATTCTTCGTGCCGTAAAGCGCGGCGCGAATCTCGGTAAAGACGGGACCGCCAAAACCCGACAATCCGTCCGAACGATCCATGACCGCGACGGCCTTGGCTTTGCTCAAGGCGGCGACGATCTGTTCCGCCGGGAAGGGCCTGAAGACCCGGATCTTCAAGAGACCCGCCTTGACGCCCTTAGCCCGCAGTTCGTCGATGGCCTCGCGGGCCGTACCGGCCGTCGAACCCAGGGCGACGACGACCAAGTCGGCGTCGTCGAGCTTGTAGGGTTCGATGAAGCCGTACTTGCGGCCGAACTTGGCCGCGAACTCCTCGGCCACCTGGGGGATAACCCGCCGGGCGTTCTCCATCGCCTCGGCGATCTGGCGGCGGTGTTCAAAATAGAAATCCGTAAAGTCGAGACCGCCGGCGGTGATGGGGTGATCCACGTCAAGCAGGGGATGTTTGGGCTTGTACTGGCCCACGAACGCTTTGACGTCCGCATCCGGGATCTCTTCGATGGCCTCCATGCCGTGGCTGATGATGAAACCGTCGGTGGTCACCATCGTGGGGAGCAGGACGTCGGGGTGCTCGGCGATGCGAAGGGCATGGAACATGTTGTCGTAAGCTTCCTGGGCGTTCTCGGAGAAGATCTGCACCCAGCCGGCGTCGCGCACGGCCATGGTATCGCTGTGATCGCAGTGGATGTTGATCGGCGCCGAAAGCGCCCGGTTGACATCGGCCAGTACGATCGGGCACCGCAGGCCGGCGGCGATATAGAGCATCTCCGCCATCAAGATCAAACCCTGCGACGAGGTGCCCGTCATGACGCGCGCCCCGGCCGCCGAAGCGCCGATACACGCACTCATGGCCGAGTGCTCGCTCTCGACCGTGACAAACTCCGTATCGACCACGCCGTCGGCGACAAAGTTCGCGAAGAGCTGAACGATCTCCGTGGCGGGGGTGATCGGATAGGCCGCCACGACGTCCGGATTGATCTGGCGCATGGCTTCCGCCATGGCCTCGTTGCCGGTACGGGCGACCATCTCTTTCGTGGCCATTCTTATACCTCCTTAAATAGAAGATGACGGCTGAAAGGCAAAGGCCCGGTTCCCTATCTCACGCCTCGTGCCTCATGCCTCATGCCTCTATTCAAATTCGCTTTCATCTTTCATCTCAATTGCATGTACCTTGGCCGGGCATTCTTTGGCGCAGATGCCGCATCCTTTGCAGTGCGCGTAGTCGATGCCGACCACCTTGCCGTCCTCGACCTTGATGGCCGAATCGGGGCAGTAGATCCAGCACAGCATGCAATTGATGCATTTTTCCTTGCTGTGGATCGGCCGCATGCTGCGCCAATCTCCCGTTTCGTATAGCGCGGCGGTGCCTCCCTCCAAGATAAGCCCGCCGATTGGCAATTCACGCCATTTCGCGTCCGGTTTGATCATTCGCCGCACACCTCCTGGTAAGCCCGTTGGATCGCCTTGATATTGCCCTCGATGGCTTCGGGCTTGTTGCGGAACTTCTTGGTCAGACGATAGCGGGTGCTCTCGAGCAATTCATCGATCGGCACGACGTTCGTGGCCTTGACCAGCGCCCCGAGCATGGGGGTGTTGGGGAAGGAACGGCCGATGGTCTCGGTGGAGACACGGCCGGCGTCGATCGTGTAGACCTTCCGGCCCTTCAGGTTCAAGCGGGCGCGGATCTCCGACGGAGACTTGGCGGTGTTGACGATGATGGTCCCGTCCTCGGGCAGGCCCTGGGTCACATCCACCTTACCGAGGAGGGTCGGATCCAGCACGAGGACCACGTTTGGCGAGGTGACGCCGCAATGAATGGAGATCGGTTCATCCGAGATCCGGTTATAGGCCCGCATCGGCGCGCCCATACGTTCCGGGCCGTAGTCCGGGAATGCCTGTACGTACCGGCCCATGCTGACGATCGCCTCCCCCAACAGGGAGGAACCGGTTTTGGCGCCCTGTCCGCCGCGGCCGTGCCAGCGAATCTCGAGAATCTTGGCCATGATAAGTCCCCCTTCCAAAAACAAATGATGGTGGCGGATTGTGTCATGCGCTAAAGCCCGCGGTTCACCTCCCGGCGAGCTGAAAACACACCCCTCTAATGATAGCACTTTGGGGGGGGCAGGTCAAACCCAAAGGCCGCCGCATGAAGAATTTGGTCATGCGCGGGAGAGGCCGGGACGCCTTCGGCATTGGTTGACAGCCCGGCCCCCCTGTGCTAGGATCGAGGCACGAGAGCAGGTGCCCCCTCACGGGGGAGAATAGGGAAGTCCGGGGGCTTGAAGCCCGCCGGCGCGGTCCCGCCACTGTAAACGGCTCGGCACCGGGTGCGCGAAGCCGAAAGCCAGGAGACCTGCCTGCTTCTCTTGCAACTCCCCCGCGCGGACGGGAGGATGCCTGCAAGCATGCCTCTCGCCCGGCCGGAATCGGTCGGGTTTTTTGCGCCTGTCGGACAGGAGGCTTTCCCCATGCCATGCACCCATGCCCAGAACGGCATCGACCGGGGCCCCTATCGCCGGCCGGAGTCTCGCCCGGTGGATTTGCGCAATGCGATCGACGGGTGCTTGCATCCGGAAAGGCGCAACTAACCTTGGCCAGGACACGCTATCTGCTCGCAATCGCATCAGCCGGCGCGGCCGTAATCGGCCTGGGCCTCGTCAGCCTGGCTCTTGGCTCGGCGGGTATACCGCCACGCCAGGTCTTCGCGCTTTTATGGTCCTGGCTCCGCGGCCACCCGGAGCAGGGCGCGATAGGGCTCATCATCCTCCAACTCCGCCTGCCGCGCATCATCCTCGGAGGTCTGGTCGGCGCGGGCTTGGCCACGGCGGGCACGGCCTTTCAGGCGATCCTGCGCAATCCCTTGGCCGATCCGTACGTGATCGGCGTCTCGGCGGGCGCCGGCCTGGGCGCCACGCTCGGCATCATCCTCGGCATGAACACTTACATCCTGGGCTTCAGCACCGTGCCCGCGCTGGCATTCCTTGGCGCCGTAATCACGGTCGCCTTGGTATATGGCTTGGCGCGGATGGGCAGCGGCGTCTCCATTTCCTCGCTGCTCTTGGCCGGTGTCGCCGTGGGCGCCTTTCTGACGGCATGCATCTCTCTGTTGCTTGTGTTTTACCGCCGCAATCTAGATGAAGTCGTCTTTTGGCTCATGGGCGGCCTCGCGGGCCGAGGTTGGCGGCAAGTCTGGAATATGGTCCCCTATGTCCTGCTGGGTTTGGCCGTCCTGCGCCTGTTGGCGCGCAACCTCAACCTGATGACCCTCGGCGAGGAACACGCCGCCTATCTCGGCGTCGAAGTCGCGCGCACCAAGAACCTGACCCTGGCGGCGGGATCCCTGTTGGCCGCCGCCGCGGTGGCCATGAGCGGGGTCATCGGGTTCGTGGGTTTGATGATCCCCCACATGGCGCGCATGATCATCGGCGGCGACCACCGCCGCCTCATCCCCTTCACCGCCCTCTTCGGCGCCGCTTTCATGATGGCCGCCGATACGATCGCCCGGGTGGCGCTGGCGCCGCTGGAGATCCCGGTCGGCGTCATCACCGCCCTCTGCGGCGGGCCTTTCTTTCTCTGGCTCCTGCGGCGAAGGGGGCGTGCCGCATGATCGTCCCCGCCCTGTGCGCCCGCGAGGTGACCTATGCCTATACGGCCGGGCCGCCGGTCTTGCGCGATCTGTCCTTGGCGATCGCTCCCGGCGGCGTCACGGTCCTGCTCGGGGCCAACGGCTCGGGAAAATCGACCTTGTTCAAGCTGCTGTCCGGCATTCTCCACCCGCACAAGGGCCGCGTCGAGCTTTTTGGGTATGACCTCTCCACCCTTGGCCGGCGCGACGTGGCCAGGCGCATCGCATTGGTCCCCCAGGGCGAGCTTAACTCCTCATATTTTACCGTGCGGGAGCTGGTGGCTTTCGGGCGCCACCCCTGGCAAGGGGCTTTTGCCACCGAATCCCCCCGGGACCGGGAGTGTATCGAACGCGCGTTGTCCGATGCGGACCTGACATTCTTGGCGTCACGGCGGGCGGAAGAACTGTCGGGCGGCGAGAGGCGCCGCGTGCAAGTGGCGATGGCGCTGGCTCAAGAACCGTCCGTGCTTCTCCTCGACGAGCCGACGACGTTCCTCGATATAAAGCACACCGTCCGGCTGCTCGATCTGGTTACGGAGGGGAGCCGGCGCGCGGGGCACACCGTGGTCATGATCCTGCACGATCTCAACCTCGCGGCGGCTTACGCCGATCGCGCCGCCCTTTTGGCCGGAGGCAGCCTGCTCTGTGAAGGCCCGCCCCACCGGGTGCTGACCTCCGAACACATCGCCTCGGCCTATGGCATTGATGCCGCGGTCACCTTGGGCGCGGGGGGGCGGCCGCATATCGTCCTGCGCACGGGACGGTCCCGGGCCAAGCCTGACGGCGCCAGGATCCATGTGATCGGCGGCGGCGGCGCGGCGGCAAATCTTCTGATAGACCTCATAAACCACGGTTACCGCGTCACGCTGGGCGTGGTTAATCAGGGCGATCTGGACGCCGCCGTAGCCGCCGACTGGGGGGCGCACGCGGTGCTCGTGCCGACGGGGAGCCCGGTCTCCCCTGAAGCCGCGTCCGACTGCGCGGAGATTGTTTCTTCATCCGCCGCGGTCGTGGTGGCCAATATGCCCTTCGGCCCCGGGAACCTGGCCAATCTCCGCCTCGCGTTGCAGGCGCGCCGGGCAGGCCTGCCCGTGCTCGTGGTGGCCGAGGATCCCATGTCGGAGAGGGATTTTACCGCGGGCGAGGCAACCGTCCTCATGCGCGAACTGCTGGCCAGCGGGGCTCAGGAACTGCCGCGCGAGCAGATGGTCGCGGAGAGGCTGAAGGAGATTATGGCCTGACCCGGCTTGGGGATACCGATGGAAACACGGCCCCCTTCCCGTGCCTGCCGGGGAGGGGGCCGTGGCGGTTAGTCCGCGTCGATCTTCAGGCTTCCCTCTACTTCGCCCATGTCACGAAGACCGCCTGTGCCTGGACTCTTCCTACTCCCTCGCCGAGATTGCTGGCCATAATCGCTAGCCGGTAGCGTCCCGGCTTGAGGCCGGCCGTTTCGATCAGGCCGTCCACCGTGCGCAGACCGCTGTCCCGCTTAGCCTGGCGTCCCAGCATCTCTCCGGCCCGGATCGGTTCGTTGGCGGAATCGAATAGAACGGCTTGCACGCCCGTGCGTACCCCGGGTTTACTGTCGATCGTGGCGCGCACTTGAATGACGGAGATGGTCTTCGGGTCCAGGTTCAGCCGGAGGGATAGCCCCGCCTTCGGCTCGGCGCCGCTCACTTCCAGCGGCGTAAGATCGGAGGCCACGCAGATTGGGGTATGTATTGGCCTGACGTAGACCGGGTTGGTATAGGCGTATTGTCGCGTCTCTTTTGCCGCCGCGTCGCCCTTGGTCCGGAAAACCGCCTCCAGCCGGTAGTAGCTTGGCCCGAAAAGGTATTGCTTGGCCGGCACCTCAAGCTCGATTTTGGCGGGACTGTTTTCCAAGGCGTCACGGAACCTCTTTCTGACGATGACGGCCGAACTGCCGTCGGGTCTGCCCCGCACGATCCGAGATTCCTCCAACCCCGCCTGATAGGATCCATCCCCCTAAACGAACCTGGCGGTCAGGCACAGCGGTTCACCGGCTTTTTGACCGAGGACGCCGCCTGCCGGGACGCCGTTGACCATCAGATCGGCCAGGAGTCCCTGGCGCGTGCAAGCGATCACCCTCCCTTTCATGAGCGTCCCGAGTACATCCGCTTCGGTGGCGCCCTTCGGGAGGGGCAGGTAGCTAACGGGCAAGCCGATGCCTATATCTTCCCGGTGCCCGTCACTGCCGGCGGTACCGATCGCCAGAGGCTGTCCAAGGACGGCCGCGGGCAGCTGGCGCCCCAGATACCAGCTCCAGCGCGCCATGAGCTTCCTGCGGGGCGGATTTCCCCTATCAGTGGCACCGTTCATAAGTTCCATGCCCCCGGCCAGTTCCCTACCCCACATCGACCAGGCGTGGAATGGATCGAACGGGTGCGCCAGGACGCCGATCGCCAGGTCATCCGGCTGAAGACCGCGGACATGGGCAAGCAACTCGCTTTCCGAGAAAGCGTTGTCGGGCAGGCTGGGCGCGTGGAGGTTGCCCAAATCGGCCTGGACAGGAACCCTCTAACAATTGCATCGTCCGGGTGGGGAAATTGGCAAATGCTTTTTACGCCGCGCCGTGGAGAATTGGCAACGGAGAGAGGGAGGGGGAGCGTTCCGCGAAGGCCACGGATGGCACCGAGCAGCCTCTGGGCGGAAGGTCAGTGCATGTACATTCAACGGACGAGTTCATCGACTCTCTGTCTCCGCCTCGCGCACCACGATCACGCCCCGATCCCCATCCGCCTCGATGACCGTGCCAAAGGAAGCCGAATACCGGCGCAGATCGTTCAAGACGCGAACCGCGTCGGCACCCGTGCGGAGGCGCGTCTGGAATGCCACCTCGTGGTTGTTGACGTTCACGGGATAGAGCCAGGCGGCCAGGGGTCCCCTCGCGTCGAAACGGGTGACGAGGATGGCGCTGTCGCGGGATGAGGTCGAATAGGAGCCGAAAGCGAAATTGCCGAGACTGTATGCGATCAGACCGCCATGGTACACTTCCAGGCCTTGCAGGACATGGGGATGGTGGCCGATCACCATCTGCGCGCCGAGGTCGATCGACAACCGTCCGAGCTTACGCTGATAGTCCTTTGGATAATGCAGGAGTTCCGCGCTCCAATGAAAGGAGACGATCACCACGTCGGCCTGTTTCCTGGCGGCCGGGATGTCCGCGCGCAGATAACTCTCGTAACCGGGTACCGTCCCCGGCCTTGTCGCACCGGCGTAAAACTCCGTCGGATAGGTGAGGGAATATGAGAGAAAGGCAAAACGGAGGCCGTTGGCGGTCAGAATCGCGGGGATCCGGCCGCTGGCAAGGTTTCGTCCCGCGCCGGCATGCGCGATCCCGTACTTGTCCAACAGGGAAATGGTTTCTTCCAATGCCAGGGGGCCGAAGTCCATGGCGTGATTATTGGCCAGGGACACCACGTTGAAGCCGCCGCTGACAAGAGCCGCCACCGTCCTAGAGTCGGCGTGCAGCGTGTATTTCTTTGGCGTGTAAACCTTACCCTTGAGCGAGAGGGGCGCTTCGAGATTTCCCGACCGGATCTCGGCGGAAGCCAGAACCTGGATGGTGCCTAGCCAGGGGTAGTCCGGACCGAACTTGAGCATACGCTCCCCGAGTCCGCCGCCGAAGTACAGGTCTCCCACGGCGGCCATGCTCGCCTGCGGCGGCTGCGGTGGCTGCGCCGGTCCGCCCTCGGTGGGCTCGGCCAGGTCCGCCAGGGTCACCATCCCCAATAAGACGATCAAGAGCGACGCATGGAGCGCATGACGGCGCAAAGCTATGCACCTCGTCTTCCGGTGTGATCTTTGCCTGGAAGTATCCACCCCGGCATTCCGCCGGGACAATAAAGGATGAAAATGAGACGGCTTCTGCGTTTGTCAACTCACCCCCGCCCTGCGGGCACCCCCACTCTAAGCTTAGAGAGGGGGACGGGGAGTGAGTTTGATGCCATTTTCTAACCAGCGGTGTGAAAAAGTCAATTATGGCCGACGGCGGCAGGCCGCCGTGACCTAACCCCCGACCCCTTATGGGAA
>JBLNCE010000136.1:0-3949 GCA_050260415.1 Bacteroidota bacterium
GTTTTCGCCTCCACCGGCTTCAACAACAAGCACATCATCCACATGGCCGCCAAGATCCCCGTCGCCGCCCTCGACCGGGAGCTGATCGATCACCCCAACGTCTGCATCGTGGCCCAGGACAATGTCAGAGGCATGTTTCTCGTGACCGAGCACCTGATCCAGAACGGCCATCGCCGGATCGCCTGCCTGACCGGGCCCCTCACCATCGCCGCCAGCCTCGACCGGCTCCGCGGTTACCAGATGGCTTTCAATACGTACGGGCTGGAGATCGACCGCGATCTGATCCGGGAGGGGCGCTGGACCAAGGAGAGCGGCCATGAGCTGACCCTGGAACTGCTGGCTCGCGATCCGGGCGTGACGGCCGTGGTGGCCAGCAACGACCTGAGCGCACTGGGCGCCATCGAGGCCTGCGGGGAGATGGGCCGCCCGGTGCCGGAAAGCGTGTCGGTCGTGGGATACGACGACATTTCCCTGGCCAGCTTGTTACGGCCGCGCCTTACCACCGTGGCCCAACCCATCAACGAGATGGGCCGGGCCGCGGTCAAATTCATCCTGGACAAACTGCACGGCGAGGAGACGTACCGGGGCAAGGTCGTTTTCTCCCCGCAGCTGGTGATCAGGGAATCAACATCGCGCCGGGCTTGAGCGGCTCTCCGCAAGCCGGCGGGCCCTCCGCCCTGGGGGTGATCGATGCCGGAAATGAAGGGATGAAACGAAGACCCTAGATTGACATAGGGGGGGTTGGTGCGAATGCGTCGGAGAGGAATTGCCCTGCTCGCCGTGGCCGTGCTGCTCGTGGCCGTATGCCTGCCGGCCCCGGCTCAGAACAGGGTGACCATCAGGTTCATGCACAGCTTGGTGAATGCCACCATGCCGGCCCTGACCAAGCTGCTCAGGAATTTTGAGGCCGAAAACCCCGATATCCACGTGGTGCACGAGTTCGTCGGCGACGCCCTGCGGGAGAAACTCATGACCACCGTGGCCGCCGGCCAGCCGCCGGACGTGGCCTGGGTGCACGCGGATTACCTTTATGACCTGGCGAGATGCGACGCGATCTACCCCATGGATCGCTTCCTGAACGGACCCGAGGGACTGACGGAGGCCGATCTCAAGGATATTCCACCGGGGTTGATCGAGATGGCCTCGGTCAAGGACGCCAAGACCGGTAAGATGGTCCTCTACTCCATGCCGCTGGAAGCGACCACGCTCTGCATTATTTACAACAAGGAGCTGATGGCCGCCGCCGGGATGGACCCGGAGAATCCGCCCATCGACACCTGGGATGACTTTGGGAAGGCCGCCGCCAAGCTGACCGATCCGGCCAAGAAACAATGGGGGTTTTTCATCCCCAGCTGGGGCCCGGGCAGCTTGGCCGGCTGGTTCGACTGGCAGTTCCGCCCGTTCATCTGGGCCGCCGGCGGTAAGTTCATCAACGACGAAGGGACCAGGGTCCTCTTCAACGAGCCCGCCGCGGTCAAGGCCGTTCAGTTCTGGTACGACCTCAAGTACAAATACAAGGGCGGCACGGAGACCCCGGGGGACGCGGGTTTCAACGGCGGCAAGGTCGCGATGCAAATCGAAGGGCCCTGGAGCATTCCCACCTTTGAAAAGCTCCGGTTCAAATGGGGCGCGGCGCTGCTCCCCAAAGGCCCGAAAGCCCGCCGGGCGCCGCTGGGCGGGGAGTATCTCGTGGTTTTCAAGAAAAGCGCCCATCCGGAGGCGGCATGGAAACTCATCAAGTATTGGACTTCTTCCCGGGTGCAGGCCCAATGGGCCATTGACTCGGGATATCTCCCGATGCGCACATCGGTCATGAACGACCCCGCGTACAAGGTGTATACGAAAAAGGTGCCGGGACTGCTCAAGTTCGTGGAGGAACTCAAGTACGCCTATCCCAGCGAATCCATCCCGGTCAACGGCAGCAAGATCATTGACGAATTCGCCTACGCCATGGATCGAATCCTGAAGCAGAAAGGAACCATCAAGGCAATCCTGGATGAGGCGGCCGCCAAGTGCAATCAATACTTGCAGGAACCCGAGGAGGAATGGTAGGAAGTTCCAGGGGAGGAGTATCCGCGGGCGGGCGGCCTCCTCCCCGACAACGAGCGGCCGCTCGTTTCGGGCCGACTACGAACAACGGCGAAGGAGAGCGCAAACTCCCGCCGATCCCTGGAGGTTGAACCGCATGCGCCGGCTACTCACGCTCAAGCAGCGGGAAGCCATCACTGGGTATATCTGCATCGCGCCGACCGTGCTCTATTATCTCGTCTTCATGGTATTTCCCGTGGTTTTCGCCTTGTACCTGAGTTTTCACCAGTGGGGCATGTTCACCTCCCTGGACTCCGCCCACCCGTACGTCGGCTTGGCCTATTACCGGCGCGCTCTCTCCGACCCCGAGGTCTGGAAGGCGCT
Organism: Bacteroidota bacterium; assembly: GCA_050260415.1. GTDB lineage: Bacteria > Bacillota > UBA4882 > JAAYXC01 > JAAYXC01 > JBLNCE01. Next base: position 2,413 of record JBLNCE010000136.1, read on the forward strand.
CGGCCGGATCTTCCTATATATGCTGGCCGGATTGCCCCTGGGGATCGCCGCCGGGATGGGCACGGCCCTCTTGATGAACCAAAAGATCCGCGGCGTGGTGGTTTACCGGACGGCTTTCTTCCTCCCGATGATCGCCTCGGGCGCGGCAGTCGCCCTGGTCTGGCGGACCTTGCTCAGCACCGATTACGGCGTGGTCAACCACCTCCTGAACCTGGCGGGCCTCCCCAGCGTCGGCTGGCTGGACGACGAGCGGGCCGCCGTTTTCACCCGTACCCTGATGAGCATCTGGAGCGGCGTCGGCGGCGGGATGATTTACTACCTGGCCGGCCTGCAAGGCATCCCGGAAACCCTCTATGAAGCGGCCAAGATCGACGGCGCCGGTCCGTGGGCCAGGTTCAGGCTGATCACCTTTCCCCTGCTCGCTCCGGTGACGTTCTTTCTGGTCGTGACCGGCGTCATCGGCTGGCTGCAATCCTTCGACATGTTCTACCTCCTGCCCACGGCGCTGGATACGAACAAGGTCATCGGGCTCTATGTCTACAACGAGGCCTTCCGCTACGGACGCATGGGCTATGCCTCGGCCGTGTCGTATCTGCTGTTCGTGCTGATCTTCCTCATAACGGTGCTCAATTTCAAGAGCCTGGGGACCAGAGTAAACTACGACCTCTAGGAGTCCGACGCAAAACCAATTCATGACAAAGCCGTGCGATGCATCCAGCGAGGTGAGACAGATGACCAAGACAACCGGACGCCCGGATGCGCGGGGCCGCAATGCCCGGAGATACAGCCATCTCTTCCGGCTGTCGCCGGCCAAAAGGATTGTGCTGCACCTTGTGCTCCTAACCGGTTCCATCCTCATGCTCATCCCGTTTTACTGGATGCTCAGCACCTCGCTCAAGGATGCCGGGGAGATCTTCGTCGGCCCGTTCAGGCTGCCCGCCCGGCCGCAATGGGTGAACTACGCGCATATCTTCCAGGCCGTGCCGTACGCCCGCTTCTATCTCAACACGATCGTCTACGCCGGTTCCGTCACCGCTCTGCAGCTATTGACCTGCGGCATGGCGGCCTACGGCTTCGCCCGGCTTCGGTTCCCGGGTCGCGACGCCATCTTCATGGCGCTCCTGGGCACGATGATGATGCCCTGGTACGTGACGCTCATTCCCAGTTACCTCCTGATATCCTGGTTCGGCTGGATCAACACCTTCTGGGCCCTGATCGTCCCCGGAGCCGGCAGCGCTTTCGGCACTTTTCTGTTGCGCCAGTTCTTCATGACGATCCCCAAAGAACTGGACGATGCGGCAATTATGGACGGCTGCAGCCGTTTCGGCGCGTTATGGCGCATCTACTACCCGCTTTCCGGACCCGCTCTGGCCACCTTGGGCCTGTTCACTTTCATGGGCACCTGGAACAGTTTTCTCTGGCCCCTGGTTGTCACCACGAGCCTGGAGATGCGTACCGTCCCCCTGGCCATGGCCATGTTTCGCGACCAGTACATCACCCAGTGGAACTACATGATGGCCGCGGCGGTAGTGGCCAC
>JBLNCE010000137.1:0-11763 GCA_050260415.1 Bacteroidota bacterium
TGGCCTGTAACGCCTTGGATCATACTCAAGATCCCGAAACCGAAGAAGATGATGGCGGCGGCGATTTTGACAACTCGTTCCGGCAGTTTGGCGCCGAGCACCTTGCCAACTAAAATGGCCAGGCCGTCGGCGATCACCATGCCCAAGGTCGAACCCAGCCAGACCGGCAGGAAAGGATTGGTGGCCGCCAGGGTCACTGTGCTCAGCATGGTCTTGTCTCCAAGTTCCGCCAGGAAAAAAGTAAAGAAGACCAGCCAAAACGGGGATTTGATGCGGCTGAGCCCGGTCTCTTCGCCGCCGGCTTGATCTCCCCGCAGCGTCCAGAGGCCGAAGCCGATAAAGGCCAATCCGGCGGCGAACTTGATCCAATCGGTCGGCAACAAACCGCCGGCTGTGTCGCCGATAAAGGTGGAAAACAAGAGCACCAGGAGCGTGGAGACGAAGATCCCGGCACATACCACCCAAGCCTTGATACGCGTGGCGAAAGAGAGGGCGACCAGCTGGGTTTTGTCCCCCAGTTCCGCGAGGAATAGCATCGCCATCGATAACCAGAAAGCGCCCATACGACTCTCCTCCTTGTCCTACTGAACGTAAAAAAAAGAGACCCTCACACCACATGGGTGCAAAGGTCTCGCCAAGCCAATCAAGGCCGACGGAGCCAGGCCCGTGGGCCAGCATGTTGACTCCGTCTTGCTAGCTACTCCCCTTCACTGGAACCAAATCCATTGTATAGCAGATCTGGGCATTCCGCAAGGGAATTCTCTGATGCTATTCTTGGAGTTGGGTATCAGGGCTGCCGACTGAAATACCGCTCATGAACATACGCCGATGCCCAGAACCATACGAAGGCCGCGCAGAAGCGGGCCAAAGGCGACCAGCGATAGTATCTGAGCAGCCCCATTTCGTGCAGCACCGCATCGAGTACCGCGCTTAGCAGGCTGAAGGCCAGCAAGTAGCTCCAGAATCTCAGCGGCTTGTTGCTCGGTGGCTTGAAGTACAGGAAGACCATGATGGCTGGCGACCAGGCAAGCGCCAACCATGATGATGCCCCAAGGAAGGAGAAGGGGCCTTGGTGTACGTAGCGAAAGAAATGCAAGGCGTTCATGGCTGCCATAAAAGCCAGACTGAGAACGAAGCCCCACATTAGGCTCTCAAAGAACAAGCTCTTGAGGTCCTTGCGGGGTATGGTCAGCAACGCGATGCTCAGCAGGATGAAGGCAATAATGGGATACCACCAGGTCATTTCCGGTATCCCGAGGAGCGAACCGCTGGTCATTTTATCCCGCCTCTGGCTACATGTCGTCGCTGAGAATAGCAACATCCAGTATTCCCATTATCTTTACCTGCGATCCAGGGCAGGTCGAGCATCTGGGGATCTGAGCGATCAACCGCGTCTTTTGACTTAGGGCCATGGGCACCTTGCTTATTCGTGGTCACGGACCATATACCGCTCGTGCACGGACGCGGCGGCATAGAACCAGGCCAAGCTGACGAAGAACCTGGCCACGGGAGACCAGCGGTAGTACAAGAGCAAGCCAAGCTTGTTCAGGACCGTATCCAGGAAGGCACTGAGCAGGCCAAAGGACAAAAGGTAGAGGAGAAAGCGGATGGTCTGCTTCATTTCCGGCTTGAAGTACAGGTAAGCCATGATGGTCGGGGACCAGGCCAGGTTCAACCAGATCGGCGAACCGAGGGCGGTGAAAGGACCCGCGTACCGGTAGCGGAAAAACCCGAGACCGGTCATGGAAGCGACGAAAATGAAGCTGAGCAGGAACCCCCAGCTGAGACTCTCCAGGAATAGGCGCTTGATACCATGCCGGGGGATGGTGGCCAAAGCAATGGCGAGCAGCACAAAAGCCAGGAACGGGTAGTACAGGATGAGGGGTATGGGCAGGTAATCGGCGACCAAGTCTCAACCACTCCATAGGCACATGACGCCATGATACGAGAGTATTTCCGTCTTGCGCTCCGCCTAGTCCAGGTTGGCGTTCGCCTGAGTATCAAGGCATCCAAGGGGGAACGCTAACCTCGGAGAGGGTTCGTCGTGGCAAAGAGATCGAAGACCGGGGCCTAAGGATTCTCGGTGAGCGGGTGATTATTGGTTCCGGTCGCAGCTTCTAGGGTGGGAAGCTCTTCGATGAGCTTTTCACCCTTTTTATTCGTGGAAAAGGAGTCCCATTGATTATCGGTGGAGGAATTCATTCACCTAAATCGACGCGCCGGGGCGGGGGGAAACTGATCCCGAACCGAGATTTCTCTCGAAATCAGGGTAAAAAGGGGGAGGTCCGTGAAGGGAATTCTCCATAGTCTACAGCAGTTATTGGGTTTGAACAGGCAATACGATCAGGAATTCGGGGGAGATGCCAGCGAGGCTTACGCCGTTTCCTGGTGGCCGAACCCGGCCCGGGCCGGAGAGAGAGTACGAATCAGCTATGAGGGTCGGCTAAAAAACGCGGGCGCGCGCGAACTCTATCTTCAATTACGGAACGGACGGATGGAACGCGCCGCGCACCATCATGATGGAGCGCCTAGAGGACGGACGTTTCGAAGCCGCGATCGAGGCGGAGGGAGACCGGGAGATCGATTTCTGCTTCAAGGATGGGGCGGGCAACTGGGACAACAACGATGGCCATGACTGGATTCTGCCTTTGCTATGAGCCTGTCGGGTGAGATTAACCCGGACGAGAAGGAGATGGCGGGCGCGCAGAGGACGCATATTGACGCCCTCTCTGGCATCCATGCCGCCCTCTCCCGCAAGAAGAGGGCGGAAACGGAACTGCGATGGTGATGAATACTGAACCGTTGGAAGAAGTATCTATTTATCGCCTTCGGCTTGTTCTTCACTTTGCTCGGCATCATCGGCGTGTTTCTCCCCCTGCTCCCCACCACGCCGTTTCTTCTGTTGGCCGCGGCCTGTTTCAGCAGGGCGTCGCGGCGGTTTTACGAATGTCTCATGCGTACGAGATGGCTTGGGAATTATATCAGCAACTACCGGTCGCGCAAGGGTATCCCGCTCAAAGTCAAGGCGGTTGCACTCACCACTTCCTGGCTGGCGATCGGGTACATGGTCCTCCGCGGCACAAACTCGACGATCGTCAGGATTGTCCTATGCGCCGCCGCCGTGGCCATGACGGTCCATTTGCTCTCCATTAAGACATATCACGGTTGATCGGATCCCGCTCCGCGCAGGGCCGCTGGACGTACCATACGAAAGGCCCCCCAATCTTATTCTGGGGAGGCCCCATTGGCGCATGCCTGCGAGTTGACTCCTTCATTCATCCCCGGAAACGCGTACGATGGCGATGCATGGCATCTCTCAACCGGATTTCCGCTCCCCCAGGTCTTTGAGATACACCCGCCGCCGCTTATGCTGCCGGCCCTCGTAGTGCTTCCACAGCGCCTGGACCTTGCCATTTTCCTCCAGTTCAGGATTGCTCTCCGCCTTTACGACGCCGTTCTTGATGGCGGCGCGGGTAATCTCGGTCATGAGGAGGGCGTTGACCCCTTTGAGCTGGAGATCGGGGCGCACGGCGATGAGGTACAGATCCAGGCGGTCATTCTTGCGCAAGGCGCGCAACAGGTGAAGAAAGCCGAACGGGAAGAGTTTGCCCCGCGAACGCTGCAACGCTTTCGAGAGCGAGGGAATCGCCACGGCGAAAGCCGCCATCTCTCCTCGTTCGTCGAGGACGATCAAGGCGTAGTCCGGGCTCAAGAAGCTGAAATATTGTTTGATGAACGCCTCGATCTGTTTCTCGCTCAGGGGAACGACGCCGTACAGGTTGGCATAGGCGCTGTTGACTAGCTCAAAGACGCCTTTGGCGTACGGCCGCAGTTCGCGGGCCTTCTTGGCCTTGATAATCCGCAGTTTGCCCTTTTTTTGCAAGATCTGGTTGACCCGTTCGATACTCTCGGGTATCTTCTCCGGCACCTTCAGCTCGAATTCGACCCAGTCGGCGTCCTTGCGGTAGCCGAGTTTCTCCAGATGGGCGGGATAATAAGCGTGGTTGTAGATGGTCACCATAGTGCCGAGTTCGTCAAAACCCTCGACGAGCATGCCTTCCTTATCCAGGTCGCAGAACCCCAAGGGGCCGTGCACGCCGGTCATGCCCTTGTCTCTGGCCCATGTCTCGACCGTCTCCAGCAAGGCCCGGGAGACCTCCTCGTCGTCGACGAAGTCGATCCAACCGAAGCGGGCGTGTTTTTTCCCCCAACGCTCAAAGTACCGGTGGTTGATGATGCCGGCTACGCGACCCACCGGTTCGCCGTCCTTATACGCCAGCCAGTATTTGGCTTCGCAGAATTCAAAGGCGGGGTTCTTGTCCCGGCGCAAGGTATTCAGTTCGTCCATCAGGAGCGGCGGGACCCAGCACGGGTTATCGGCATAGAGCCTTTCGGGAAAACGCACGAATCTCTTGAGATCGCGTAATGTCTCCACCTCTTTGATCGAGACCAAGCGCCGACAACTCCCCTCAATCCGTTACTCCCTGTTTCGCGGATATACGGCGGATCTCCTGCAAGGCAACCGCCCCAGGGAACGCATCGGGCACGACCCGGAGCATGGACGTCGCAAGCCGCCGCGTCGCGACGAATCGTATTGAGGGATCGCCATGGCAAGGCGTGAACGAAAAAGGCTCAGGAGTTGCCTGAGCCGATCGAGGTTGTGGTGCTAAAGCCTGGCGCCTAACAGCGGCCATTATCGCCAAAGATTAAGAGGATCAGGATCAAGAAGATGATAAAGGCGAAGTTGCCGCCAAAAATGCCCTGGCCGCAGCCGCCCATCGAGACACCCCCTAGAGGAGATTTCGACCCGGATCTTGAAAGCACCTTGGCCAGCTGCGGTTTTGGCGCGAAAGCACGTACGTGGCAAAACCACAGGAAGCTGCATGCTTAACGTTGGCTTTCGAAATCTCGGGTTCAGGGCATCTTACGAGCGGTGGCGCGGAGAAGTGCCGTGAAACAGGCACAATGGGACCTTATACCCGTTTTCCGGGTCGAGGCAGACCGACGGTAGAAACTTCCTTCGCAACCACGAGCGCAGTTCATCCGTCAAATATGCAGACCACCAATATTATGCGGGAGGGAATGACCAGCATGTTCAAGAGAGCAGCCATGTTTCTATTTGCCGCCGTCGTATGCGCCGCGCTCATCGCGGGTTGCGGTTCCGGCGGCACGGTGAACGAGTACGGCTCCGTCAGATTCAACATAAAACTGTCGGATACCCAGCCTCCGTCTTTGACGCAGAGGGCTTACCGGGATCAATACACTCGCGGCGGCCGCGAGGTTCCCCAGGGAACGGCCAGGATTGACATCTATCTTGATAACGGCGTGAACCGGGCTTCCGGCTCCATCGTCATTCCGGATCCATATAACTTCACCACCCCTGTCACTGGAACCATCACCGGTATTCCGGCTGGGTCGAGCTATAAGGCCGTGGCGTTGGCCGTGAACGAGGCCGGTGAAACCTGGGTGGCTGGACAGACGCCAGGCATAACCATCACTGCCGGCAGTAACACGGATATAGGCATCGAGCTGAAGAGACTCGAGTTTTCTTTGACGTCCTTTCCATATGTATCCGTGGACGGCGGTACGCCATTATCGATGTCCGGAAACTTGACCTTATTCATTGACGTAAGCCAGTCTTGGCTCTCGTATTTCAAGGCTCGTTTCGAAAACGAAGACGACCTGAACGACTATTTCGAGCTTGTTGACAATACGCTGTACAGCAATATTATCGCCGGGACGCCTTATTCCCTTACTTTCACCGGGAATGCCAGCAGCCCCGTGCTGTCTTCGGTCTACGATTGTCTATGGATCGAAGGGCGCTTCTACTTCCTTGACGGCGATGCATCCCCTGTCTACTATGACTGCTTTTATGTGCCGGACTGGAACCTCTCTATTCCGATCGCCACCGTAAACGTATACGGTGACAACGTGGGCGGGGCCAACTTTACGATTACCGGTACCGGGCGCTTATAGGCAGAATTCTGCCTTTAAGATGACTTTATACTCCGTTTGGTATAAACCAAACAGGCACTAGAAGTGATGTTATTCGCCCTGAACTCACCCCCGGCGTGCCGCGAACTCCTTTTTCTGCGCGTAACGCGTGCCGAAATACTCGTACCGGCCGGAGTGCTCCGCGGCACCATGCACGACGATGATATTCGCCCGGGCCGCGGCGGCGTCGGGCAGCCAGCGACGGTAAAAGATCGTCAGCTCGCGCGCGCCGAGGAAAGTTCCTGTCGTCTGCGCCATCGGCAATCCTCCCTGGGTGACGTTGGCGTCTAGCACCGTCACCCTTCAGTCTTTTTCGACAGGATGGAGTCTTTTCCTGCAGGGTGCGCCTGCCGGGACCCGCCGTCATAAGACTCGGCCTTGTTCACGGCGCTTTTTTGGCACCAGGCCGACACCGCCATTGACGAAAAACGGCAGTCTATGTTCAATTGTGGGACTATTTGTTAGTACGCCCCAGTTATGTTTTTTTTGTTTTGGCTCTCCAGTGCGTCATTTTACCTGCCGATGATTGATCTTGACCGGTCAAGAAGGCTGTATGAAAGGGCGCCCATCAATCAAAGGAGGATTACGGATGCATCTTGATTTTGAAGGAAACGAAGTTCAGGTCGATCTCAAGGGCGAGTCCTCGATCCGCTCGGGAACAGGCGACGTTGTGGAAAGGGTCCGGGTCGGGCTGCGCGCCAAGGACCGGGAAGAGCAAAGAAGGTTTCTCGAGACCATACAGAAGGCTAAGAAAGCGGGCATCAACTCCACGGACGGCCAGGGGAACATCGTCAACAAATGGAGGGTACTGAAGGCTGATTGGTCGAAACTCGGGAATGGGTCCGAGTACAACCTGGTTTTTGAACTCGAGGAAATCAAGTAAGCCATAAGGTCGCGGGTGGACTCGCGTCCGCATCTCGGAGCAGGACCATGCGGGCGGAGGCTTGGCCAATTTGCCGGGGCGAATACGGCGGCGGTCATTATCGGGATGGCAGCCGGCCTGATTCGTTCGCCCCGGCCGGCGGGGCGGATGGATGCCATACCCCGGGGAGCCGCGGACACGATCTTCGGCCTTACCTCAGGGCTGCCGGAGCGGGCGCGTGGTTGCCGCCGGGCAGCTGTTGGCGGTGACCGTGGAAGCCGCCACGATCGCATCAGCCCTCTTCTTGATAGTCTGGCCGGTCACCTGGCCGGACGCCACCTGTTTGATCACCTTTGTCGCGGCAGACACCCTTCAACCCCCCCTCACTCGCTGTCGTTCCATGGATTATCATACTGTACCAGGCGTTCGCGGGGTACCTCGGTGGCAAGCATGTATTGGCTGCGTATGATGCTGAACTGCTGTGCCAACAGGTCAAAGGTGTTTTTGAACGGGCGCCGTCTGGACCAATAGGCGGCGAAGACCAGCTCGACCTTTCCCCATACCAGCAGGGGACAGGCCATGGCATAGTGCTTTTGTTCCGTGTCCCCGCGATTGTTCGCCACGGTCATGGTTTCCATGGCCAGTTTGATGATGCGGTTCAATTCGGGTTCGATGAAGTCCGGGTCCAGGGGAGTGGGAAGATAGCCCACGCCCTTGGCGCGATGGCCGGTAGTGACGGGAACGTATTGGACCCAGAGATTCCGCAGGAGATCCAGGCGCTCTTCCGGCGGCGTCTCCTGCAGCGCCTCGGCCAGGCCCATGCTCAGCAGGAGCAGGGGCGTCGTGGGCAGGTCATCGACCAGGCTGCCGATCTTGTCTTCGACAAAGATGTCGAGCTGCCAATCGAGGCCGAAGCTCTCCTTGGAAAAGGACGGGCGCAGCGAGGCAAAGAACGGATAGACGGCGATCAGGTAAGTCAGATAGATGCAGAATAAGATGCCAAGCAGCGCAAACATGGTTCGAACCAACTCGATCGGATGCCCGGCCGCCCGGGCGAGCCCGGCTCCCATTGGCCCGCGGCCAAGGTAGACCAAGAAGAGGGCCCAGGAAGAGAACCAAATGAACCAGATGGCCCCCTTGTGCACGTAGATAAAAGCCGAGATATCCTTGCGTCCGCGCCAGGTAAAGGCATACGCGGCCAGGAGCGCCGCGTCCACCGCCAGGCACGCCAGAATCCAGTAAACGCCCAAGATATCCCCCATCCCCGTCCGCGTCGCTATGATGATACGCGCCATGCGAGAAATGATGCTTGTCGGATCAGGGGATGTGGAAGGCAATGAAAAGATGGGGATATAAATAAAGTTGGGTATCCCTTTTGCTCAGGTAAGGCGGCGCCGCAGAGGCGCTCTATCTTTCACATCGCCACCGATGCCGGGAGGATGCCCGCGTACTTGAGGATCCGCGCCAGCGTCTCGTCCCGCGCCTCGTCGATCGCGGCAAAGTCCATATTGGGGACGTAGTAATCCTCCATCAAGTCATGGGTCTCCTTGGCTTTTCGAAGACAGGCGAAGGCGCGGCCGATCAAGGCATCGTATAGCTCCCGGTCGTCCTCGTTGCGTGCGGCATACTTCGCGGCCGTCTCCGCGGACCGGCACTCATTCATGTCCAGGACGCCGGCCGCCCGTTCCGCGCCGTAGTCGTGATAGGCATTGACGGTTACCAGCCCCGCTTCCAGTTCCGGCAGATAGATGTGTTCCAGACGCTCGGGATCAAAAGCACAGTGATAACACTCGACCGCCAGCCCCCGTTCCACCGCCGCCAGCGCCGCCTTGCCAAGGAGTGTCGACTTGCCCGTGCCCGGTGCGCCTTTGACGACGATCAGGTCTTTTGCTTCACCGAAGATGGAACTCAGGTAGTGGCGGGGTCCGTCCGGGGTCAGCGCGCTGGCGAAGAGCCGTCTGATCCTGCCGGGTTGCGAGGCGACCGGCCTTTGGCCGCATAGCCGGGCGATAATCTCCGCCGCCCTCTGGTTGGCCTGCCCGGCGTGCAGTCCTTCCGCGTTGGCGGCCGACCAGGCGTCGCGGATTTCCTTGGCCGCGCGCAGGAAGCGGTAAGCGCGGGCAAAAAGCCGGCCGACCTCGCGGTTCAGGGCGATGATCTCGTCTTTGCCCTTGACCATGCCTTCCTCATCCCAGAAGTCCCCGAGGTGGATGATCTCGTCCACACAGCCAGGGTTCTTGGGGTCGACCACATGGGGAGCGGTGCCGTCGATCATCGCCACCCCGATCTCCGGGAAGACCACCCCGTCCAGGGAATCGTTATCCGCCGAGCAGTGCATCTGCTCCACGGCGAATCCGCGCCGGGCCATCTCTCCGGCAATATGCCGCATAAAGCTGCTCTTGCCCACGCCCGGGCCGCCCTTGATGATGATGAGGCGCCGCGCGTCCGGGGCGATGATCTGGTCGTAGAACGAGTAAAAGCCGTAGGCCGTGTTGCCGCCGGGGAACATCTTCCGGATCCGGGCCGTTTTTTGGTCCGCCAATCGATTACCCCCTCCAGATTGCGTCAGGCTAAAGTCCCGTTCTAGCTTATGGAGAGGGACGGCAAGGGGTGACCGGTGGATGGAACCTGTCTCCCGTGGCGGTCCACCGGTTGCCTTGAGGCATGCCAGGACACCACCGTATTGCTAAGGTAAAGGTGTATCATAACGAAAGCGCCGGTCATCGCCGGCGCTTTTTGCGTGAGGTAATCTACCATACCGCTCAGTCAGCCTTGCCCACCGTGAGCAGGATCGTGGTCTCGCCGTCGTTTTCGTTGGCGAGCACGGTCACCATGCGGTCGTCTTTCTTGAATGAGATCCCGAGGATGGTCTGTTCGACGGTCCAGCCGGCGGCCCCCAGCTTATCCTTGTAAAAGCCGTAGACCGTGTCGGCGGAGTCCTTGGTGCTCATGGTGGTCATGGAGCCGCCGCCTTCGCTGCTGGAGGAACCCAGGGTCCCCTGGACCTCCGCGCGGGGATAGATCGGCACATCCTTCGGAAAATCGCTGGGCAGACCGGCGCCGATACTGAGGCGCGCGCCGTTCTTGCCCTTGATGGTAAAGCTCCCGGTATTGCGTCCGGCGTCGATTTCCCGGCCACGGAGGAAGCTCTGCCCGAAGAAGCCGAAGGTCGGATAGGAGTAGCGATGGAAGGCGAACCGGGCCACCAATCCGACGACCAGCAAGGCAGCCAAGACAATCCCGGCGATCTGCAGGGTCTGTTTACCCAACTTGAGCGTGCCGGGCTCTTTGACGGAGAGTTCTTCATAGGCCGCGGTGAAACCGATGACGCCCATGGGGGCGGTCAGGGAGACGCAGGCGATGGAGAACGGCGCAAAGAGCAGGAAGCCGAGCCCTAAACCGGCGATCCCGATGACCGCCAGGAGCGCCCCGATCGGGACCATCAAGATCGCGATCGCGCCGAGACCGGCCACGATCCCCATAATGAGCGCGTACAGCCAGACCATGGCCGGATTGGTCATCAGGCAGCCGAACGCCCGTTTGATGGCGGCAACCGGCTCGAGCCCCTTATCCATGACAAAGCAGAGGGATAAGACCAACAGTAGGGCGAGGACAGGGTAGACCGCCAGATTGAGCACGAGCGCGATCAAGCCGCCGATAATCCAGATGGAGCCGATGATCCCGGTGATGATGCCAAAGACGAAATAAGCGACCCCCACGATCAGGACCACGAGCAAGGCCGGCACGAACTTGTCAAAGTGGGCGAAGACCTCGTTGAACTCGGCTTTCTCCCCGCGCATGAGTTTTCGCACGAGGACGATCAAGCCGCCGACAAGCGGTCCCGCAAGGATGCCGAGCGTAATCCCGGAAATGGCGCCAACCACCAGGGTTGCCAGGAAGAGGAGCCCAAAGTCTTAAAGTAGACATCTAGGCCGCGTTGGAATCCCTTTCCGATGTCCAGATAAATCCCTCCCTCCAAGTCTTGGGGATGATTGCTAATAAAACACGACGGAGAGGGCGATCATACCTCTATTTCCAGGTCGCGGAGGGAAAAACATGGCGGCGCATATCGCCGCCATAATTCCGTCGCGGGGAAAACAGGGCCGTCATTTGACGATGACGCGGTGAAAGACCTTCTTTCCCTTGCGCAGTATCACTCCGTCTCCCTCGAGTTCTTTGGCGGCCAGGACCAGAGTGGTTTGGGTGATCTTTTGCCCGCCGATGGCCAGGCCGCCCTGGTCCACCAGGCGCCGCGCCTCGCCGCGCGAGGCCGCCATGCCGGCGCGAACCAGGATGTCCAGCAGCGGCAGGCCGGCCGCGGCCTCCGTTGCCGGGATCACGGTAGTGGGGATCGCGGCCGCTTCGCCGCCACCGCCGAAAGCGGCCTCCGCGGCGTTTTGGGCTTCCCGGGCCGCTTCTTCGCCGTGCGCCAAGAGAGTCGTCTCGTAGGCCAGCACTTTCTTGGCCTCATTGATTTCTCGATCGCGCAAGGCGCCCAGGCGGCGGACCTCGTCCATGGGCAGGAACGTGTAATAGGCCAAAAAGCGCTCCACATCCGCATCCTCGGTATTGCGCCAGTATTGGTAGTAATCGTAAGGACTCGTCTTGGCGGCGTCCAGCCAGACCGCGCCGGCCTCGGTCTTGCCCATCTTCTTGCCGGAGCTCGTGGTGAGCAGGGGGAAGGTCAGGCCGTAAGCCTCGCCGCCCTCCATTCTGCGGATCAGGTCCGCGCCGCTGATGATGTTGGACCATTGGTCGTCGCCGCCGCATTGCAGCCGGCACCCGTACTCGCGGTAGAGATGCAGGAAGTCATAGGACTGGAGCAGCATATAGTTGAATTCGATGAAGGAGAGGCCGCGCTCCAGCCGGCTCTTGAAGCATTCCGCGGTCAGCATGCGGTTGACCGA
>JBLNCE010000138.1:0-21337 GCA_050260415.1 Bacteroidota bacterium
TTCCCTCACCCGAATCACGGACGGTGAGGTGGATAAAGACCCTCTCATTAAGGAGGTCCAGGAACCTTGGTTCCGGTCGCGGGATTCCAAAGGGTGTGCGACCACACCCTTTGGTCCGGGAAGGTGCGGGAGGACGGATAGTGCCTCCCGCGACCCTAGACTAGTTAGTTAACAGATGAAAGCTTATACGACCCTACAAACTCGACGATGAAAACATCATTCTCCCCTAGAGACGTGAAGACGTTAAGAAAGCAAAGGAAGAAAGACCTGACATGTTGGCTTTCCTCAACTCAATCCATCCTCAGTGCGTCCACGGGATTGGTCCTGGCCGCCCGGTAGGCGGGATAGACGCCGAAGATCAGGTTGACCGCCAAGGTGGTCAGGGCGGCGATGGCCAGCACCTGCCAGGTCAGGTTCATATCGGGACCGCCTGTGTCCCCCCGGGTGAGGATGCCGCGCAGGAGCCCGGTCAGACCGTAGGCGGCCCCCAGGCCCAGAATGCCCCTGGACGCTCCCAGGAGCAGGGATTCATAGAGATAGGTTTGAAAGATCGTGCGGCGCGAGGCGCCCAAAGCGGCCGAGATGCCGATGCTCCTGGTGCGCCTGAGCACCCTGGCCACCATGAGGTTAAGGATGTTGAGGGCGGCGATGAGCAGGCCGCAGCCGGCCATGAAACCGATGACCGTCAGGACCGGAACGATCTGACGCTTGTCCCGCTCGATCCAGTCCAGCGACGAAGCGATGGCGACCGTCCCCGGGCCGTACTTGCGTTGAAAATAATCCTTCAATTGGTTGACCGCCGGGCGAAGCATGTCCGAGTCCCGCACGGCAAAGGTCAGGCTGCCGGCGGCACCGCCGCTCTTTAACCTCCCGCGCAGGCCGGAAACGTCCGGCGGCACATAAGCCTGGTAGTCCTGGCCATACCGGGGATCCTGAGGTTCGCCTGAGGGGTACCCGGCCGGCGGAGCGGCTTATCCTGGATGATGGGGCCGTCTTTGGGCATGGCGGGACACTCCTTGGAATCAAGTTAATCGGTTCCAAGGATGATGATAGAACGGGGGGTATAAAGAGGGGATAAAGAAGGGAGGTGAGAACGACCGGGGAAAGGAGATTGTTAACCACATTAAGGCTGGGAGATTGATCTGTGGTCGATGTTTATAATGGATAAGGGCGTAATAGTCTTCTTCGCCGTAGCCGGTTATGAAGGCCGAGGGATACGTTCTTTCATGAAAACGGCGAAAAGCCGGGCGTAAATTGGACAGGATGGTATGGCTATTTGAGGATGAGCTGCAGGCACTGCGTCTGTGGAGTTCTTTTCTCCTGGCGTGTTGCATAATATGGTGTAATTGGATATAATATAATTTACGCAGGAGAAAAAATCTCCCGAGGAGATGTCGATATGCTCATCCGCTTCACCCTGGAAAACTGGATGTCGTTCCGGGATCCAGTCACTTTTTCCATGATCGCCGGCCGGGAGGAACAACACCGGGAACGAGTGCCTCGCGTGGAGAAATACCGCCTGGGACTCCTGCCTGTCGCGGCGATCTACGGCGGGAACGCCTCGGGCAAGACCAATTTTTTCAAGGCGCTGAACTTCGCCAGGAATTTCGTGGTGCGCGGCACCCGGCACGGGAGCCCGATCCCTGTGGATGTTTTTCGCCTTGATCCGCAAAAGGCCGACGCTCCTGCGCGCTTAACCTTCGAGCTGCTTGTCAGCGAGACGGTCTACGAGTACAGCTTTGCCGTAACCAGGAAAACCGTGCTGGAAGAGAAATTGGTGCGGATCACCAGCGCCAGCGAGAAAGTGCTGTACGACAGGCACGGTGACGATCCGCGCTTCGACCGTAAGCTTCCCGAACTGGATCGCCTGAACTTTGTCTTTCAGGGCACGCGGGACAATCAGCTCTTCCTGACCAACGCCGTTTCACAGAAAGTGGATACATTTAAGCCGATCCACGACTGGTTCGATAATCTGACGTTCATCGCGCCTGATTCGCGTTTCGAGCCCTTTGAGCTTTTCTTTGACGAGGGAGATCCGCTCTACGCCGCCATGAACGAGCTTCTCCCCCGGCTCGATACCGGCATCGCGCGCCTTGGCGGCGAGGAAATCGCCTTTGAAAACGTTTCATTGCCCGAACCCGTCAAGAAGGATCTGCAGGAAAACGTCGGGGAAGGCATTACCGTCCGCGTACAGTCGATGTCCCGTTCGGATCGATTCACCATTACCCGCAAAGACGGGGAACTCCGCGCCAAGAAGCTGTTCACTTATCATCCTAGGGCAGGCGGAGCGATGGCCGCATTCGACCTTAGCCAGGAATCGGACGGAACGCAGCGGGTGATTGACTTGTTGCCAGCGTTTGTGGAGCTTACGGCGGTCAAGACGCAAAAAGTATATGTCATCGATGAGTTGGACCGGAGCCTGCACACGCTCTTGACGAGGAATCTGCTCGAATCTTTCCTGGTAAATTGCACGACGGCCAGCCGCTCCCAGTTGCTTTTCACCACCCATGACGTGCTGCTCATGGACCAAAGTCTTCTGCGGCGCGATGAAATGTGGGTGGCCGAGCGGGATCAGGCCGGCGTGTCCAACCTGATCTCGTTCAACGAGTACAAGGATGTCCGTTCCGATAGGGATGTCCGCAAGAGCTATCTCCAAGGCCGTCTGGGCGGTATTCCCCGGATCCTGCTAAGTGAAGCGGTTTTAAGCTCTCTACCGCAACAACTGGGCATGGGAGAGAAATAATGGCGCGAGGAAGAAGACGGTTCGAACGGCCACTGGGCAATCGTCGTTACCGAAAGCTTTTCATTATCGCGGCTGAGGGAACGAAGACCGAGCCCAAGTACTTTGGCATATTCAATAATCAGCAAGCAGTAGTCAAAGTTACCTGCATCAAGAGCAGGAATGGAGAGTCACCGCCACAGGTACTTCAGCGGATGAAAACGTACATTCAACAAGAATCATTAAAGGAAAGTGACGAAGCCTGGTTGGTTGTGGACAAAGATAGTTGGACTGATGATCAACTCCGGCAGCTTCATGAATGGTCGGAACAACGGGCGAATTACGGTTTCGCCCTTAGTAATCCTGATTTTGAGTATTGGCTCTTGCTCCATTTCGAGGATGGCGATGGGATTACAAACGCACGAGAATGCATGAATCGTATACTCAGGCATTGGCCGGACTATCAAAAGGATCTGGATCCTCGGAAGATTACCAGTGATATGATTAAATCTGCCATATATAGAGGAAAACGACGCGATACCCCGCCCTGCCCTGACTGGCCGCGAAACCCTGGAGGTACTACGGTATACCGGCTGGTCGAAAATATCATGAGTACCTAGAAATTTATCCCACCGTCGGCACCTCCAGATAAAACGTACTCCCCTCTCTTTGTGTGCTCTCCACCCACACCTTGCCCCCCGCCGCCTCGACGGCGTGCTTGACCAGGGCCAGACCGAGCCCGGTGCCGGGTTTTCGCGACTGGTGGCCCAGCCGGCGGAAGCTTTCCCAGATCTGGCAGCGCGCTTCCGCGGGGATGCCCGGCCCTTGGTCGGCGACGGAAACGACGACCGCGCCTGCCCGGCGCTCGACGCGCACGCGCACGGGCCCGTCCTCCGGGCCGTATTTAAAGGCGTTGTCCAGCAGGTTGGCGATTGCCCTCTGGAGCCAGGCGGCGTGCCCGCGCACCGGCGGGACGCCCTCCTCCGGCAGGTCGAGTTCGAGCAGGCGGCCCGGGCGCGTGTAAGTATCCACGGCCTCGGCGGCGACGAGCGCCAGGTCTACCGGTTCGGTTTGAGCGGCCGTCAATGGGGTGGAGAGGGCAAGCATATCATCGACAACATGGGAAAGACGCACCGTCGCCATGAGGGCGTCCTGCAGCGCCCCCCGATGGTCGGCGGCCGCCAGGCCGACTTCCAGGCGCGTGCGGACGACGGCCAGGGCGTTCCGGAGTTCATGCGAGGCAAAGGCATTGAACTGCTCCAGTTCATGAAAGGCAGACTGCAACCGGTCGAGCATCCCATTGAAGCCCGCGGCCAACTGCGAGATCTCATCCTTCGGCCCCCGCTGCTCGAGGTGGGACGTAAGGTCGGCCGCGTTCAGGCTGCCGGCGAGCGAGGCCTTCTCCGTCAGGGGCCGCATGGCTTTCCGCGACAGAACGTAACTGCCGAAGAAGGCCAAGATCGCTAAGATACCCACGCCCAGAAGGGAATAGCCGGTCAGGCGGCGGGCGATCTCCATGGACCAGAGATGGTCGTAATCCCCGGCCTGAAACAGCCGGACGGTGAAGTCGTCGTCTGTCGGCGGCAGCGGGGGCAGCGGCCGGGTGACGGCCGTTTTCTTTATCAAGGCCGCCGATCGCTTGATCTCGACATCTGCACGACGGCTTAGCCGGAGAAGCTGTATACTCGGCATACCCTTTAAGGATCTCGGTTAGCTATAACGCATGGCGTACGGTTGGAATTCCCGGGGCGGTTTGCCGAGCGAGGCATGCGCGTTGGTTAGAGGGGGGAGCCAACTCAACGCGAAGCGAAGAGGCCCTTGGGTAGGGCCTCATGCAATCTTGACGGCGCCGGGCGTTATCGGGGGTTGGGAACGCGGTTGATAAAGGTACTTCGCAATCCGGATTTAGCCGGCCTCACACTTGGTTCTGGCCGATGCAAAAGCTTCCATGGCTTTTTCGATATCCTCCTCGCTGTGCGCCGCCGAGAGCTGCACCCGGATTCTGGCCTTGCCGCGCGGTACGACCGGGTAGCTGAAACCGATCACGTAGATCCCCTCGTCCAGCATCATGGCGGCCATTCTGCTCGCCAGGGCCGCGTCGCCCAGCATGATCGGCACGATGGGGTGGTCGCCGTCCGGGATCTCAAAGCCGCGCGCGCGCATGCCCGCCCGAAAATGTCTGGTATTTGCGGCCAGCTTATCGCGGAGGGCGGTGGACTCGCTCAGGATCTCCAGTACCTTCAAGGTGGCCGCGGCGATGGGCGGAGCGAGGGTATTGGAGAAGAGATAGGGCCGGCTCCGCTGGCGCAAGTAGGCCACGATCTCCCTCCGGCCGCTGGTGAAGCCACCCGAGGCACCGCCCAAGGCTTTACCCAGCGTGCTGGTGATGATGTCCACGCGACCCATGACATTTAGGTATTCATGCGTGCCGCGCCCGGTGCGGCCCATGAAACCGGTGGCGTGCGAATCATCCACCATCACGGCGGCGTCGTACTTCTCGGCCAGGTCGCAGATCCCGTCCAAACGGGCGACGGTCCCGTCCATCGAGAAGACGCCGTCGGTGGCGATGAGCCGGAGACGGGCATCCCTGGCCTCTTGCAGCTTTTCTTCCAGATCGCGCAGATCGTTGTTTTTGTATCGGTAGCGCCGGGCTTTGCAGAGGCGGATGCCGTCGATGATGCTGGCATGGTTCAATTCATCGCTGATGACCGCGTCCTGCTCTCCCAGGAGGGTTTCGAAGAGCCCCCCATTGGCGTCAAAGCATGAACTATAGAGGATGGTATCCTCGGTGCCGAGGAACGCCGAGATCTTCGCCTCGAGCTCTTTGTGCAACATCTGCGTGCCGCAGATGAACCGGACGCTGCTGAGGCCGTAACCCCAGACGTCCAGCGCCTCCTTGGCCGCCTGGATCACCCTCGGGTTCGAGGAGAGCCCCAGGTAATTATTGGCGCAAAAATTCAAGGCCTCGCGGCCGTCCGCCAGGCGGATACGCACGCCCTGGGGGGTGCCGAGGACGCGTTCCCCTTTTTCCAGGCCGTCCGTGCGGATCTCGTCAAGTTGTCGTTGGAGATGCGCCCGCAGTGAACCATACACGAACATTCCGCTCCTTTACTCGCTCCAATCCAGGACTACCTTTCCACATTGACCGGATTTCATGACCTCGAAGCCCCGCTCAAACTCGGTGTAGTGGAACCGGTGCGTGATGACGGGGGTGATGTCCAAGCCGCACTGGATCATCATGGTCATCTTGTACCAGGTCTCGTACATCTCCCGGCCGTAGATGCCCTTGATCGTCAAACCGTTGAAGACGACCAGATCCCAGTCGATCTCGGCCTTCGGCAGAATGCCGAGGAGGGCGATCTTGCCGCCGTGGCACATATTGGCCAGCATCATGCGAAAGGCGGCGGGGTTGCCGGACATCTCCAGACCCACGTCAAAGCCTTCCTTCATCCCGAGCCTCTTCCGCAGTTCCGGGCCCACTTCCCCATCCCGTACATTCAGCGCGATGGTCGCCCCCAGTTTTGTCGCCAAGGCAAGACGGTAGGGATTGATGTCGGTGACCACGACGTGCCGCGCGCCGCAATGGCGGGCGATGGCCGTGGCCATGAGGCCAATGGGTCCCGCGCCCGTGATCAGGACGTCCTCGCCCAGGAGGTCAAAGGAGAGGGCGGTGTGCGTGGCGTTGCCCAATGGGTCGAAGGAACTGAGGACCTCGAGGGGGATGTTCGGGTCGCAAGGCCAGACATTCGTGACGGGGATGGACAGGTACTCGGCGTACGCCCCGTCCCGGTTGACCCCCACGCCGAGCGTGTGCGCGCAGAGGTGGCGCCGGCCGGCCAGACAGTTCCGGCAGTGGCCGCAGACCACGTGGCCTTCGCCGCTGACCAGGTCGCCCCGGGCATAGTCTTGGACATTCTCGCCGCAGTCCTCGACGACGCCGACGAATTCGTGGCCGATGACCTGGCCCACGCGGATGGTCCTTTGCGACCATTCGTCCCAATTCCAGATGTGCAGATCAGTGCCGCAGATACTCGTTTTCATGATCCGGATCAGCACATCGTTCTTGCCGACTTCGGGCATCGGCACGTCCATCAATGATAGACCAGGCTCCGCCTTCGTCTTTACCAATGCTTTCATTTGTGGACAGACTCCTTGGGGGGACGCAGCCTTCCCGCTACGGTGGGAAGGCTGCGTCCACGGAGGTTTCAAAGAAGGTTACGGAGTATTGCTCCAGCAGCGTATCATGGCACTACACGTCTATGCCAACGAACGTATACAGTATACCATGACCGGCGCGGATAGGCAAACCCGGTGTTAATCCCGAGTCACGAACGAACCTTGACTATCTGCCAGTTTAGCGCGGCATCGATACCGCTATATCCCGGATATGGCGCAGATTAGCAAGACGGACGCAACGCTCAAGCGTCGATCCATGTCCGTTTGTCCGCCGGGTAAGAATTCGGCGGTCGCGGTAGGCACCAGGGGGTTGAAGTGGTATTTGAGCCGGCATACCTCGATGGAACCTGGCGATTCGCGGCATGTCGCGCTCAAGGTAAGACCCTTGCGATGGGACAGGACCACCCCGGCTTCGCGTTCCGTTCGATCGAAGACGGTCCAAGCACGCCGGCGCGGTATCCTTTGGATCGAGCCGACCCGCTCGTTGCGGCCCACATCGACGAGATCATAGGGAGCGAGGCTGTCCAAGATGCGCCGGGGGGATGCGATCATCAGGTTATGCTCTTTATTCGCGCCATCCAAGAAATGAAGATCGCCTCGGAAACTGAGGGCGATCCTCACATAAAACAAAGGTTCACCGGCTAGATTGTTGACCTTGAAGGCGCCGCCCGCAAAGCACAGAACATCCCGCCGCACGATAAAGGCAGACTCGCATACAAGATCTGCCAGGATCCTCTCCATGACGATAAACGCTCCTTTACCGGGATTTTAGATGAAAGTCAAATGCCAATGCCAAGTGCTTTGCCCGCGGATGCGCCGGCGCCGAAGCCACAGTTTTTCTCTGGGATCCGGTTCCGTATTCTGATGTGCTTGCGTCATCAATTCGTTGCCAGTCGGCAAAACCATGCCCACTATACGGCAAGGCGCGCGGCTAAATCTTTATTACCGGGTATCTTGTATAACACACTAGGATTATCAAAGGTGATAAGGAATAAGGGGGATACAGTCATGAAACTCAGGCTCGGGACGATCGTCCTGGTTTTGGCGGGCGTCGCCTTGCTCGGTTTCACCATCGGCGCGCTGCTGCTTTCCAGCGTCGAAGGATCATGGTTTGGTCATTATAACCGCGCTGGCCCATGCCGGATCGTAACCCTGGCCATCTGGCCGGGGCCAAAACCGGCCAGCTGTCCATGGATATCCTGACCGCCTGACCGGCGCCAAAACAACGGATTAGGCTTATGCTATTCACGGACGCGTCGGGATGAACCGCTGTCCGAAAACGGGTTCAGGCCTGGACAACCGGAGGTTGTACTAATGGAGCGAGAAAAATACGTCGCGCTGTTCGATGGAGCAATCAGGCAACTCTTCAAGGACGCCTTGCGCATCAGCTTCCGAGATCCCGGCATGGCGCTCTTCCTGCTCGGGGCCATCCGGCGGCAGAACAGGGCCGCGCGCCTGCGCCAATCCTGGGCGGCCAAGGGGGTGCGAGTGCCGCCGTTCATGATCATGAGCATCACGGATCGGTGCAATCTCCACTGCAAGGGCTGTTACGCGCAAGCCCATCGCCGGTCGCCGGCGCAGGAGATGAGCGACGCCAAACTCGAAGGTGTTATCGCCGAGGCGCGCGATCTCGGTGTCTCGATCATGCTGATTGCCGGTGGCGAACCATTGACACGCCCGGAGATCCTGGATATCGCCGGGAAGTTCCCGGAGATCGTTTTCCCCGTCTTTACCAACGGCCTGTTGCTCGACGACGAAAAGATCGCGGCGTTTCGCCGGCAGAGGAACGTGATCCCGGTCGTCAGTCTCGAGGGCGAGGCGCGCGACACCGACAGCCGCCGGGGCGGCGGGGTCCATAAACAGCTCCTCGGCACGGTGGCGGCCCTCAGGAAAGAGGGCGTCTTCTTCGGCGCCTCGTTCACCTTGACCAGGAACAATTGCGACCGGGTCGTGGAACGTGGATTCATCGGGCGGCTCATCGCCGCGGGCTGCAGGCTCTTTTTCTTCGTCGATTACGTGCCCGTCCAGGAAGGGACGGAGGAGATGGTGATGACTGAGGCGCAGAGGAAGGACGCCGCAGGCGGGATCGAGGCGCTGCGGTCCGGACTGCCGGGGCTTTTCATCGCCTTGCCGGGTGACGAGGAGCGGTACGGCGGTTGTCTGGCGGCCGGCCGCGGCTTTGCGCATATCAGCCCGGAAGGCGGGCTCGAGCCGTGCCCATTCTCGCCACACTCGGACGCCAATCTGCATGAACTATCGTTACGGGAGGCTCTGCAATCGGATCTGCTCAGAAAGATACGCGAAAACGCGGAGCAGCTGTCGGAGACCAGGGGCGGCTGTGCCCTGTGGACGCGGCGTGAATGGGTCAGGTCGCTCCTGGCGGGGGAACGGGAGTAGAGGCATGGGCAAAAGGTCCAATCGGCGCACGGGATCAATTTGCCTCAACCATTAGGAGATGCTATCAAATGCTGAAACGCAAGATTCTGTTGATGGTTATCCCTTTATTGGCTTTGCTGGCGCCTTTGGCCATGGTGCACGGCGCGGAGGCGGCCGCCGATTTCACCCATGCGGGGATCGCCAACGTCACGGTGGACGGGGGATTCTTTGCCACCGAAATCAGAACTCATGCCGGCGGCGCGGTCATGCTGCGGGTCGAGATCCCGGACTACCTCGCCAGGGTGGTGAGGGTCAGGCGTGAAGCGGGCCAGGGTCTGCTCAGGGTCTGGCTGGAACACAAGGAAGGGTTAAGCGTGAGCCTTTTCGGCGTCGAGGGTGACTGGTCCCTTTCGAAATCCGGGTCTACGTAAAATGGGTTTTCGCGCCAAGCCGGCGCAAAATAACCCTTGAGGTGACGCCGCTTGTCCATCCAGCTCCATCCGCCCCGCGGTTTCCGCGACAACGAGGACAAGGAACTCCTGCAGACCAAACCCGCCCCGGCGTCGGATTTTACGACCATGGACCCCTGGCGCATCCTGCGCATCCAGGGCGAGATGGTCGAGGGTTTCGACGCCCTTTCCAAGCTCGGTCCCGCGGTGGCCGTCTTCGGCTCGGCGCGCCTCGGGGAGGACCACCGTTATTATCATGCGGCGCTCGCGATCGCCCGCGGCCTTGCCGAGGTCGGCCTGACCGTCATCACCGGCGGCGGCCCCGGGCTCATGGAGGCCGCCAACCGCGGCGCCTGCGCCGCCGGGGGGCCCTCGGTCGGCTGCGCCATTCAGCTCTCCCGCGAGCCCGAACCGAACCCCTACCAGACCATCGCCCTCAAGTTCCGCTACTTCTTCGTGCGCAAGCTGATGTTCGTCAAGTATTCGGTGGCCTTCGTGATCATGCCGGGCGGCTTCGGCACCCTGGACGAGCTCTTCGAGGCTGTCACCCTGGTCCAGACGGACAAGATCGACCATTTCCCGGTGGTGCTCTATGGGCGGGAGTACTGGGGCGGGCTCCTCGAGTGGCTGCGGGGGGCCGTCCTGCGGGAAGGATGCGTGGGGGAGGGGGATCTGGATCTACTACGGGTGGTGGATGCGCCGGAGGAGGCGGTTGATATGATCGTGGAGAATAGCAGGCGGAACGGGTGGATTCGATCGAATTTAAATCCACCGGCATTTCCTTGATGATGTTCTTTTACTTCCGCGATTTCTTCCTCGCTCAAATCACCGATTCGCTTGATCTCTTCAACCCCTAACCCCTCACGCCCCCGCCTCCCCCTCCTCAAACTGCGCCGCATGGAGCGCCGCATACCTTCCCCCCGGTACCGCCAACAACTCCTTATGCGTCCCCCGCTCGACGATCTTTCCATCATCCATGACCACGATCAGATCCGCCTCGCGGATGGTCGAGAGCCGGTGCGCGATCACGAGCGAGGTGCGGCCGCGAAGCAGCCGCTTGATCCCGGCCTGGATCGCGGCCTCGGTCTGGCTATCCACGCTGGCGGTGGCCTCGTCAAGGATGAGGATGCGCGGGTCGGCGAGGAGGGCGCGGGCGAAGGCGATGAGCTGCCGCTGGCCGGCGGAGAGGCCGGCGCCGCGCTCATGCAGGACGGTATCGTAGCCGTGCGGGAGCTTGGCGATGAAGCCGTGGGCGTCCACGGCCTCCGCGGCGGCGGCGGCCTCCGCCAAGGAGGCCTCGGGACGGGCGTAGCGGATGTTTTCGAGCACCGTGCCGGAGAAGATGAACGATTCCTGGAGGACGGCGCCCATCTGGCGGCGGAGCGAGCGCTGCTGGACCAGGCGGACGTCATGGCCGTCGATCAGGACCCGTCCGGTCTGGGGATCGTAGAAGCGGTGCACGAGGCTGGTAAGGGTGGTCTTGCCGCAGCCGGTGGCGCCGACAAAGGCCACGGTCCAGCCGGGTTCGATGCGTAGATCGATGTCTTTCAAGACGGCCTGGTCCCCGTCATAGCTGAAACTGACGTGTTCGAAGACCACCTCGCCGCGGATGGGAGGCATCTCGATCGCGTCCGGGGCGTCGACGATCTCCGGCTTGATGTCGAGGAGGGCAAAGACGCGCTCCGCCGAGATCAGCGCGGCCTGGATCTGGACATAAATATTGGAGATGGAGCCGATCGGCCACCACATGCGGTCGATGTAGCCCATAAAGGCCATGAGCACGCCGATGGTCAGGGTCTCCGCACGCGCGGAGGCGCCGGCGGCCCAGAGCACCAGCCCCAGGGCGGCGGCGCGGGTCAGTTCCACGGCGGGAGCAAAGGCGGCCTGCAGGCGCGCGGTCCTGAGCCAGCTCCCGACCAGGCGGCTGTTGGCCTGGGTAAACTGGCGCAGGTTTTCCTGCTCGCGCGCGAAGGCCTGGATCGTCCGCACGCCGGAGATGTTCTCCGCCAGGAAGGCGTTGAAGGTGCTGATATACCCCCGCACCTTGGTCCAGCCGCGGTGGATCCGGGGCCGGAGGTAGAGGGCGAGCGCGGCCATGGCGGGCAGGACCGTGAGGACGAGCAGGGCAAAGCGGACGTTGATCGCCAGCATCAGCCCGATGACAAACGAGATGGCCACCAACTCGTGCACGATCTGGGCCATGATGTTCGTGACGAACTCGTTGAGGGTGGTCATATCGCTGAGGAACCGGGTCATGATCCGCCCGACGTATTCGGACTCATGGAAGCGGACGGAGAGGGTCTGGATATGGGCGAAGAGTTCCTGGCGCAGACGGAAGAGGATCCGCTGCCCGATGTGGGGCAGGAGCAACTGCCGGCCGTAGAAACAGGCGAAGTTCACGAGATGAATGGCAAAGCAGAAGGCCAGCATACGGTAGAGGCCGGCCAAGCGCCGGGGGCCGATGTAGTTGTCGATCAGGAGGCGGTCGAGCAGCGGCTCGAACTCCCACGCGGCCACGCAGATCGTGAAGAGCAGCAGGGTCAAGGCGAAGAGCCAGCGGAAGGGGCGCAGATACCCGAGGGCTCTGCGGAGGAGCCGCCAGGGCGGAATGCTCGGCCCCTCGAGGATCCTTTCGGCGTTCATCCCGCGGCCTCCTCGCCCTTGGCTTGGCCGGGCGCTGTCTGGCGCTGGTAGGTCCGCCAGTACTGCCCGCGGGCCGAAAGGAGTTCCGCGTGCGTGCCTTGCTCGGCGATCCGGCCCTCCCGGAGGACCACGATGCGGTCCGCGTCGCGGACGGCGCTGATGCGGTTGGAGACGATGATCGTCGTGCGCCCGCGCATGACGAGGTCGATGGCCTGCTTGAGCAGGACTTCGGTCTCGGCGTCCACGGCCGAGGTGCAGTCGTCCAGGATGAGGACGCGCGGGTTGGTAAGAAAGGCGCGGGCGATGGCCAGGCGCTGCTTCTGTCCCCCCGAGAGGCCCGTGCCGCGCTCGCCGAGCATGGTCTCGTAATCGTACGGCAGTTCCATGATAAAATCGTGCGCCTGGGCCAGCTTGGCCGCCTCGACGATGGCGTCCATCGGCGCCTTGGGGTTACCGAAGGCGATGTTCTCTTTGATGGTCGCCGAGAAAAGGAGCGGTTCCTGGGAGACGTAGCCGATATTTCGCCGCAGGAGTTCCAGGTCGAGGTCCCTTAGATCATGACCGTCCAGGAGCACCGCCCCGCCATCCGGGTCGTAGAACCGGCCCAGCAAGTTGACCAGCGTGCTCTTGCCCGACCCCGTCTCGCCGATCACGCCGAGTGAGGTCCCAGCGGGGATCTCGAGGGAGATGCCGCGCAGGGCGTGGTTTTCCGTCCCCCGGTACGAGAAGGATACCTGGCGGAAGCCGACCGCGCCGCGCACCGCGTCGAGGGCCAAGGGGTGTTTGGGCGACCGGATCGGGCAGGGCTCGTCCAGGACCTCGAAGACCCGCAGGGACCCGGCCAGGGACTGGCTGAAGACATTGGCTTGGTTGCTGAGCTGCACGATGGGGCCGATGAGCATCCGCACCAGGCTCAGCGAGGCGACCAGCGTCCCGATGGTCATCCCGCCGGTGATGGTCAGATAGCCGCCGAACCCGAGCACGCCCAGCTGGATCGAGCGGTTGGAAAAACTCATGCACGCCTGCATGCCCGTCCACATGCGCGCGATCCTGAAGTTGATCCTTCGATTCTCCTCGTTTACCCGGCGGAAGCGCTCCTCCTCGTCGTCCTCGCGGGCAAAGGCCTTGACCACGCGGTAGCCGGCCAGGTTTTCCTGGAGGACCGAGGAGAGTTCCGCGTTGCGCTGGTGGACCTCGGTCCAGACGGGGGCCAGCCTGCGCTGCATGGCGTGCATGGCGAGGCCGATTGCGGCCAGGGGCAGCAGGCAGACCAAGGCGAGGGTCAGGTTCTGCATGGTCAGGGTAACGTAGACCCAGATAATGGTCACGAGGAGGTTCATAACCTCGATCAGGGAATTGGACAGGAAGAGCCTGGTCGCGTCCACATCGTGCGTGATGCGGGACATCAACTGGCCCGTCTGCGCCGTGTCGTAGTAACTATAGGGCAGGACGAGGAATTTACGGTACATGGCCGTGCGCACGGTGGTCAGGATCCGCTGCCCCAGGATCTCCTTGCCGTATTGGTAAAAGAACATGCCCAGGCTGCGGCAGCCCGCGGCCGCGACCACGGCCGCGATCAGACCAGGCAGGAGCCCGAAGCCCTTGCCCAGGATGACCCGGTCGACAATCTGCCTGATGACGAGGGGTGTGATGACCGAGATCCCGGCCAGGGTAAAGTTCAGCGCGAGCAGGCCGATGAAGAGGCGCCGGTGCGGCCGGAGGAAGGAGAGCAGACGTTTCAAGGCTGATTACCCCATGCAACGTTTTGTGGACGGTCTATGGCTGATGCGATAGCCGGGATGGTACAGGTTCCCGAAGGATCCTCTTATGTCAAAGGATACCATCGATGCGGCGGATTGGCAAGGGAGGAGAGGTGAGGAAAGAGCGGGTGTGGAGATGGTGAAGTATTGGTCGGGCATGGCAATAATGAGACATTTCGGCAGAAACCAATATAAAGCGACACCGAGATAATTTAAGTTTACAGTAAGAAATGATAATGCCTGCTAGATGTGATTTATGGTTTTGGCGCAATTCGACACAAAATTCACTGAAGATGTGATATGGTACAGGAAGGCACCTAAGGGAGAGGATGGTCTATATTACCTCTGGGTTAGAATGGCGGCATGGAGGCGGCCTGTATGTATCAGGATAACCTATTCGGAAAGGATTGGTCGTCGTGCCGCGTTTGAAGAAGCTCACTATCGTATTAGGTTGTATCGGATCGTTCGCCTTAGCGTCATCAATAGCTTTTTCACAAGACAAAACCGTGCCACAAGGGCATCGCCGAGAAATCACCGAGGCACGGACGGAGTATACCAAGACCTACGAAGAAGATGGGGCGACCGTCCTGCATGTTTCGACGGTGCCGCTTCATTATACGGATCAAAATAACAAATGGCAAGAGATTGACGTCACGCTTGAGGCGGCTTCAGGCGAAGCCGACGACGAAGGGAACGCTTACGCCCATAAGGTGGTCAGGAACTCGTTTGCCACATATTTCCCACGCCATGGCAACGGCTGGGTTGAGTTGCGCCGCGGTAACACCAGCTTAGCCTTCAAACTGCTCGGGAGCGGAAGCAGGCAATTGGCCAGACGTAATAAGGGGGAACTAGCGGCAAACGATATATTGGCCGATTGCGATCTTGCCTATACCGTCAAACCGGGCGGCCTCAAGGAGGACATCGTCCTTAAGCGGCCCCGAGGAGTTACATTTGAATACCTCATCCGCTTGAGGAATTTGACCGTCTCGCGGAACCAAGACGGGGAATATGTTTTCAAAGATATAAACAGCCAAGCGGGCTTTATCATGTCAAGGTTCGTGATGTATGATGCCAAGAAAGCCTGGTCCACGGATATCGACGTACAGCTCGAACCAAGGGGAAACGAGTACCGCCTGGCGGTTACACCGAGTACGCAATGGCTGACGGCGCCGGAAAGAGTTTACCCTGTCACAATTGACCCGACTTATCGTATTAGTATGGACTGCGATCATGGCGGGGGAGACCGCAACGTATTTTATATGTATATGCCTTGTAGTACTCCACAAAACACCTCTTTCGGCCCTGCGGGTAACAGCAATTATTATCCCATAAATTACCCTGACGCCATGAATGGCAAGATAAAGCCCTACGAGACTCGCGCTTGGTACACCGTCTGGGTGGGGAACTATGAGGGGGCTGGCTACACCGCCGATCCATACTTCAAAGTAACCGATGTGAACCCAGCAGCTCCGATTAACCCATCACAAACAAGCGCCCGCGGTACTGAACGCGCTTTCGAGCAATTCCATAACGGTACAAGAACCGGTGAATTCGATATTCAGGCGAATCAAGGCATCCTGGTGGAGATGTTTACCGGTTCCGATTTCCATGGGTTCATTTTCGGCACTTGGTGCGGCTTTGAGTGCTGGTTCGAGATTAAGTACCAAAACGAGACCATAAGCCCTCCAGCTCCGGGGATTACCCTCCTGCCTCCCGAGACATATGGCACTTCCGTCACTCTCAACTGGACTACCCCGACCGATGAGAAGAATCCGGATGCCCCGCCGGGAACAAACGCCAGTGGTATTGCAAAGTATTTTGTCCAGAGAAGCACGGATTCCAACTTCACCACCAACGTCGTCCTTACCGAGGTAGGCAACGTCAATAGCAAAGAATTTACCGGATTATCAATCGGGACTACGTATTATTTCCGGGTTTATGCTCAGGACAATGACGGGAATCCGAGAGATGTCAGTGGAGCCCGCTGGTCGAGCATTACTAGGACGAAGTGCGTGCAAGCGCCCCCGTCGGGTGGCCCGGCTAAACCTACTATTGTAGACATAACGTCCGACGCAGCCAAACCGGTCAATTTGATTGGCGATGAGCGGTTTACCGCTGAGAAAAACCCGCGGATTCATTATACATACTCTACCGGTCAGCAATCCGTCCAGATCAACATTAGCGAACTCCCGGCCATACCCAAGACGCTCAATGAGTACCCGGTTATCACCCTCGACACCACAGATACTTCGGCCCCGACCAACTGGAACCTCCCGGACGGGCGCTACGTCGTTTATGTACGGGTCGCCAACAACGTCTCCTGGTCCGAATGGTCAAAGGGCAAGATCATCATAATCGATACCACGCCGCCATCCGCGCCAAGGATCGTCGACGAAACGGACGGAGGCAGCGTCAATCTAAAGTTGCTCGACGCGATCGGCGAAAAGGCCAAATATGAGCTTTATTGGGGAACGAGCCCGGACAGTCTTACCAATTATCAGGCCACCAGCGGATATGACGATTACCCCGCGAACAAAGTCATCCCGGTAACCGGTATGGTGCCCGGGCAGCGGTACTACTACCGATTTACCTTCATGGACATGGCGTTAAACGCTACCACGACCCCGATCTACTCGATCGGCGGCAGCAATAACATCGCCAACGCCGATCCCGGACACTACGGCTTGGAAAGCTATTGGAACTACCAGAGCACCAGTCTAGGTCGAGCCGGCACGGCGCAGGTCAACCTGAACAACGGCAACCTGTTGCTCTCGGCCACGGACTTTGCCCTGCCCGGCCGGGGCATCCCGATCACGATATCGCGTTACTACAGCAGTCTCGCTACGTTCGAAGGGATGCTTGGTAAGGGCTGGCGTTCGTCATTTGAATTCTTCATCCAGATCGACCAGACAGACGGGAAGAGCGTCTTCCTCAACGACCCCGATGGCAGCAGCCACCGTTTTGCCTACGTCAGCGACACCCAGTTTACCCGGCCGCCGGGAGACTACCGCAAGGTTGTCAAGAACACCGGCGACGGCACCTATACCGTCAAGGAGAAGGACGGCACGTATTACAGATTCGGCGTGCCCCAGAACGGCCTCGCCAAGCTTATCGCGATCGAGGATCGGTTTGGGAACATCCTGACCGTGACCTATAACGACAACGGTAGGCTGGCCTCGGTGAGGGAGCCTTCCGGCTACCGCCGGGCCGACTTCCATTATGCGACTCTGGGCGGCAAGCAATTGCTCGAAAGGGTCGATTTCTTCCCGCTCGAAGAGGGAACCATGGCTTCCCGCTACGTCCGCTACGAGTACTTCTGCGACCATAACGGGGTCAAGTTGACGAAGGTCTGCTTTCCGTACGACGACAGCCAGGAGAGCGCGGTGGAGTATGGATATGACTCCGTCCTCGGACTGCTAAGTTCCTCCGCGGTGTTACTGGGCGCGGATACGAAAAACAGCACTTCATACGCGTACAAGAACTGCACGCGCTCCATCGCCAGCATCGCGACGCACTTCATGACATATCAGCCGAACTTTAGCGATATTTATCATCCAAATGCCCCGACGGCTTCGATCGACGTCGTCTACCGCTACGATTATGACGGCGCGACGACCACGGTGACGGATCCGCGTGGAGGGGTATATACTTACGTCCATTTCCCAAATGGGCAGTTGCAGAGCGTGCTGGGACCGACCCAGACCAACCCCGTCACCTATACCTACGATGCCGATTTCAATGTCAGGACCGTGACGCAGAAAAAGCTCGTCTACGCCGACGGTACCGAGACGCCTAGGGACGTGGTGACAGAGTATAACTACTTCAGTAACGGCAATCTCTCCTCGGTCATCGTGGACAAGGGTACCGGTACAAAAAACCTGACTACCTCGATTACGTATGAGGCAGTACACCGCGACGTCGAAACGGATATCAAATCCATCACCGATCCGCGTGCGAATGTAACTAATTACTCATATATCTATGACGCGGGCGGTAAGTTAACGGAGATGACGATAACCTCTCCGGATGACTACTTCATCGTCCATTCCTTCGACGCCTATGGCCAGCGCACGACCAAAGATGTCAAGCTCAAGAGCAATCCGTCGGTAAGCAAGTACCATTTCGGCTACGGTTACGAATACGGCTTGCTCAACACCCTGACCAACGCTTACGGCACCACGACCTATTACCACACCGTCTACGGGGAGCGCAAGAGCATCCTCGACGCAAACGGTATCGAGGCAAGCATCAGGATCAATCCGTACACCGGGACCATGGTAAAAATCGAAGTGCCGACAGTGGTGACCGGTTCAGGCTTCCTCCCCTTCGATCCCTTGCCGCCGTTAGGTCCGAGGGCTGAGTACACCTACGACGCGAACGGGAACAAGACCTCGGATAAGGATGCCAAGGGTCACGTGACGACGTACTTCTATGACGAGCTGAATCACCTTTACCACGTGCAGTCTCCGCCGAATATCGGGGTTGCGCACTATGACTCCTATAACCGTTACGACGCCAACGGCAACCTCCTCGAGACGCGTGATTATGCCGGCAATCATACCACCTACACCTATGATGCCTTAAACCGCCGGACCCACGTGATAGATGCCACCACCGCCACCCAGGAAGAGTTGGTTTATGACGAAACGGGCCGGGTCAAGATCCGCTACGACGGCAAAGGCAACAAGACCGAGTACTTCTACGACAGCGTCGATAACCTGGTCTACGAGAAATACTATGAGGGCACGGTGCTGAAGCACACGGTCTCCTATACTTACGATAACAACGGCAACCTGCTCTCAAAGACCGTCCCCCTCTCCTCGCTGGAGGAGACAGGGACCATCGTAACGAACTATCAGTACGATGCACTAAATAGGCCGACCAGCGTCACCACGACCTGTGCTCAGAATTCCAAGTATAACCAGACGATTGGGTACACCTACGAAGCCGGCCAGCTCAAGACGATGACCGTCTCCAACCTGGCCAACAACCCGGGCAGCTATACCTACACCTACAACTATGACGCGGCCCAGCGGCTGGACACGCTCATCAGCCCGTCGAATCAGAAGATAGACTTCGATTATTACCCAGGCGGGCAGCGGCTGAAGAAGTCGATCTACAACCAGAGTAGCGACTCGACTCCATTCATGACGGTTGACTACAAATACGACGTCGCCTACCGGCTGAGGAACATTGATTACCAATGGCAACCACCGACGTATACGTATTATCTAAAGATGTCTTACAAGTATAATGAGATCGACAAGATTACGGACAATACGGCGGAAAATAAGGACAACTGGGTTCAGTATAACATCAATGCACCGGATGTGGTTAATTTTCTGCTTTCGCAACAACCTGACGGTTACAGTCTGCCAAATATCACTCAACCACTCCAAGGGGACTATACGAATGATTACCAATACGACGATCTCGGACGTCTGACCTACTCCGAGGTCCATGGCATTACCCCGGGCATCAAATGGGAAGGCAGCACCACATACGTCAGGGGGCAAAGGACCTCAAACACCACCATCGACGCCAACGGTAACCCAACCTATAAGAGAATCGATACGTTTGACGGCACAGATTGGAAAGCAACCTATACCACGAATAACTATAACGCTTTGAACCAACTATCATATACATACGTAAATGCTCCGGGATCCGAAGATGACTATCATGTAACACCGTACAACTATGACTATAACGGCAATCTCACAAGCGAGCATTATGATGACGGGCGGCCGATCGATAGCACGTATCAGTATGGTCTCGACGATCAACTGCTACGGAGCTTAAGTCAAACAAAACACAAGTATGAGGAAAGCACGTGGTGCTATAACAGGACTGAGAAAAAATACGCCTACGAATTAGGCGGCAAGCTGTTGCGTACGAAGTCAATCATCCACGATAGCACTAATCGCTACGACATTTGGGACGCCAATTACGACGACTATTTCTACTACAGCCACGACGGCGTAATCGCCGAGCGGCACGACGATATAAGCAGCACGACCATCTTCACCCGCTGGGGCCGTGAACTCTTGACGACGGGCTCGTCCATTTACATCCAGAACATCCGTGGCGACGTGGTAATGATCGTCGGGTCCGATGGTAATGTAAAAACGATCCGAGACTACGACGCCACCGGCCAGTTGCTCTGCCAGGCGCCGAGGGACCGGGATCCCTTCGGGTTCATCGGCGGCCTGGATGCGGGGAATGGGTTATGGAAGCTCGGGGCGCGGTTCTACGATAGCGGGAAGGGGTCGTTTATCCAGCAGGATAGGTATCTGGGGGATCCGGGGGATCCGTTGAGTTTGAATCGGTATGTGTATTGCGGGTTGGATCCGGTGAATTTTGTGGATCCGACGGGGTTGAGTCCGCAGGTTTACCATGTCGAAAATGAAAGAATCTTGGATAGATACACAAATAATTTATCTAAATATAATAACAACATTTTAAAAGTCGGATTAGTGGCTCAGTTGTTGGACGTGACTCCAGTTGCACCGCTTTCTATTAGTTTCGGGCTTTACTGTGGGGCAATTGGAATTGTAATTAATGATAGAATTAATTTTTTAAACGACTGCAAAAATTATTCGTATTACACAGTAGAAGGACCTGATGAGAACGGATTATATCATGTAGAAGTTTTTGATGAGAAAAATGAACTAATTAGTCAGTACGATATTTCGAAGATAGACTATGATGCTTTAATGGATTCTTCAGAACCAGGACAATCTGTTGAATAAAACAGTATTGGAGTGATAGCTGTGTATAAAGTGCTGATTAGATTTATGTCAATTTTTACTATTGGTTTTTTATTGAGCGAGATGCTGATAAGTAGGATTCAGATGTATTTCAAGAGCAAATTATATGAAGCGAATAATACAGGTTCAGTCTATCTCTTAAATTTACTATATAGTAAACGATGGATAATAGAGATTGCATTCTCTATATTATTAGCTAACACAGTAATAGTGATTTATCTTTATTATCAATATCATAACAAGAATAAAATTACAAAAAATCCTTAATTATGTTGCGTGATGCGACATTAAGTGGATTGAAATTTATGTTTCCACGCATGTATGGCTCATCGTAAGAATGTGTGCGCAAACACGATCATTATTAGCAATCATCGCTTGATTTTCATAGGGGCGCACGACATGTGCGTCCCACACCGCTTCACCCCTTGTCCGCAAACCTCCGGT
>JBLNCE010000139.1:0-43251 GCA_050260415.1 Bacteroidota bacterium
AGATTCCTCGCCGCCAAACAAAGTTGAACTAGATGCATTAGATGCAAAAGATCTAATAATTTGCCGTTTTTTATAACCCTCGCCCCTCTTCGACTTTCCCGAGATAACGGTAGTGGTAAGCTAAGCTTAGAGAGGGGGACGGGGGGTGAGTTGAAAGCGCAAAACAAAGGCGTTTCGCAACCTGATTTAAGGGAATACCCAAATATCACTTAGGTTCCCTCTTGCCTTTTGTTCCTTACCTAATCTATTCAAGCAGACTTATTACCCAAGGAGTGATCCCCGTTGCCTTGGACGCAAAGCTACGATCCATTCGGCCAAGTCGCCTTCTCGGCCCTTTGTGCCGCCCTGCCGATCCTGGCCCTTTTTTACGCCCTGGCCGTCAGGCGTCTGCCGGGCCACAAAGGCGGCCCGTTCGCCCTGGCCCTTGCCCTGCTGGTCGCCTATCTCGCCTGGCGCATGCCGATGCGTCTCGTCCTGCTCTCAGGCTTCGCCGGCGTTCTCTTCGGCATGTTCCCGATCGGCTGGATCATCGTCACCGCGCTTTTTCTGTACAACATAACGGTCGAGATGGGCCAGTTCGAGCTGATCAAGGACTCCGTGGCGCGGGTCAGCGGCGACCGCCGCCTGCAGGCGCTGCTGATCGCCTTCTCATTCGGCGCTTTTTTGGAAGGCGCGGCGGGCTTCGGCGCGCCGGTCGCGATCTCCGCGGCCATGCTGGTGGGTTTGGGATTCGAGCCGTTCCGGGCGGCCGGCATCAGCCTGCTCGCCAATACCGTGCCGGTCGCCTTTGCCGGCTTCGGCATTCCCCTCGTTACCCTGGCCGGGGTAACCGGTCTTGAGTTGCGGGACCTGAGCGCCATGGTGGGCCGGCAACTGCCCTTCGTCTCCGCGATCCTGCCGGCTTGGCTGGTCGTGGTGGTCGCGGGTTGGCGCGGGCTCAAGGGGGTCTGGCCGGCTGTCCTGGTGAGCGGCCTGAGCTTTGCCATGGCGCAATGGCTCAGTTCCAACTACCTGGGTCCCTATCTGCCCGATCTCCTCTCGGCGTTGGTCTCGACCGCCGCGCTCGTGACGCTCCTGCGTTTCTGGCGGCCGTCGGCGACGTGGCGGTTCGCGCATGAGCCCGCCCCCGGCGTCGCTCCACGCGCGGCGCGTGAGACCGCGCCGTCCGCGGGGCGGATCATGAGAGCCTGGGTGCCGTTCCTGCTCTTGAGCGGGATCGTGCTCTTGTGGAACGTCCCGGTGGTCAAGCAAGCGTTGGACGCGGTCACGCTCAAACCGGCTATCCCCGGGCTGCATAACACGGTTTTACGTACGCCCCCCGCCGTCGCCGCGGAAGCCCCCTACCCCGCCGTTTTCAATTTCAACTGGCTCTCCGTTCCCGGGACGGCGCTCTTGCTCACGGCCCTGCTCTCCATGTGGTATCTGGGGATGAAACCCGTCCGGGGGTTGCGCCTGCTGGTCAAGACCGTGCGGCAGTTATGGTCGCCGCTCTTGACCATCTGTTCCGTCCTGGCGCTGGCCTTCATCATGAACTACTCCGGCATGAGCACCACGCTCGGCCTGGTTCTGACCAAGGCGGGCAAGGCGTTTCCTTTCTTCGCCCCGCTCTTGGGCTGGCTCGGCGTCTTCCTTACCGGGAGCGACACCTCCTCCAACGCCCTTTTTGGAAAGCTGCAGGCGGTAACGGCAAGCCAGATCGGCGCTGACCCGACTTTGATCGCGGCCGCCAACACGACCGGCGGCGTCACCGGGAAGATGATCTCCCCGCAGAGCATCGCCGTGGCAACGGCCTCCGCCAGCCTCGTGGGGCAGGAAGGAAGGCTCTTCCGCTTTACCCTCCGGCATAGCATCATCTTGGCCCTGATTATCAGCGCGATCACGTTCCTGCAGGCGTATGTCGTGGGATGGATGGTGCCGTAAAAAGCAGGCGCGCGTCGAAGAGGGAGGTAGGGGGCGTATCCGTGATACGCCCAGGTAAGAGGCCAGATCTGTTTGAGTGGTCCTGTGTAGGGGCACGGTTTCCGCGCCCACCAGGGCAATTGCAAGTATAGATGGTTTCCGTAGGGGCGCACGGCTTGTGCGCCCCAGATGGCATCAGAGATGAATCGGTTGCTGGCCCATGGGCCGCGGTTCCGATCCCGATACCGATACCGATACCGATTTCGATACCGATTCCGATACTGATCCGATTTCGAGTTTTCGGTTATGACGCCAGCATCTCCCTGAATTCATCCCCCGCCAGCCGCTCCCGCTCGGCCAGGCGCGCGGCGGTCCGGGCAATCGTTTCCTTGCGGTCGTAGAGCAGGCCGTGCACCCGTTCCTCTTCCCGTTTGAGGATCTCCTGCACCGCTTGGCGGAGACGTTCTTGGCCGACCATTTCCTCGGTCACGATGCCTTCGTCCGACAGACCGCTCGTCACCACTTGCTTTGCCAGCTCGGTCGCCTGTTGGAAATCATTGGTCGCGCCGGTGCTGCGGTCGCCGTAGATAAGCTCCTCAGCCAGGGCCCCGCCCAGGCAGATGGCGATCTGGTCCAGGACAAACTGTTTCGTATATAGGTAACGCTCCTGCTCGGGGGCTTGGCGCATGAAGCCCAACGCCTTGCCCCGCGAGGTCACGGTCACGGCTGCGACCGAGTCGGGCCGCAGGATCTCACTGACCAGGGCGTGGCCGCTCTCATGCACGGCCACGCGCGCGAGCTCTTCCTTGGACGGGCGGCGGTCGAGTTTCTCCCCGAGCATGACCTTGTCCACCGCTTCCTTCAGGTCGTCCATGTCGATCTCGCGATGGCCGCGGCGGTAAGCGAGGATGGCCGCCTCGTTGGCCAGGCTCTCCAGATGCGCGCCTGAGAAGCCGAACGTCTCGCGGGCAAGCTCCTCGAGATTCACCCCGGCGGCCAGAGGCTTGCTTTGCGTATGAATCTCCAGGATCTTCAGCCGGCCTTCCTTGTCCGGGAGTTCCACCTTGACGTGGCGGTCAAACCGCCCCGGCCGCAACAGGGCTGGATCCAGCAAGTCGGCCCGGTTCGTGGCCCCGATCAGGAGCAGATGCACCTGATCGTTCGGGCGCAAGCCGTCCATTTCCACGAGGAGTTGGTTGAGCGTCTGATCGTATTCCAGATGGCTCGTATGCTGCCCCCGTTTGCCGCCCAAGACCTCGATCTCGTCAATGAAGATGATGGCGCTATTGCGCCCTTCCTTGCGGGCGAGCGCCCGCGCGCGGCCAAACAGCTGCCTGACCCGCTGGGCGCCGACACCGGCATACATCTCGATGAACTCGCTCCCCGAGGCGGCGATAAAGGCCGAGTCGGTATAGTTGGCCGCCGCTTTGGCCAACATGGTCTTGCCCGTACCCGGCGGGCCGGTGAGGAGGATGCCCCTGAGGGGCCGGATTCCGAGCGCATTGGCATGGTCGGCGTCGCGCATGAAATCGAGCGCTTCGTGCAACTCGCGTTTGGCCATCTCCTGGCCGCCGATATCGGCAAAGGTGACGGCACTCACGGTCCGGGAGGCACGGCCGCCGCCGAGCGCCTCGAAGTTGCCCGTGCCGCGGCCCTGCGTCAAAAAGTACAGGGCGGCCAGCGCCCCGCCCAAGAGAAAGAACGGCGTCAGGTCGGCGCCGCGAACAGCCAGAAAGACAATCAGTCCCAGGCCGGCGCCCAAGGTAAGCTCAGGCCAAGCATTGCGCCACATCATACTTCACCTCCCCGCGCGTCGGTCCGCCCCCAAATGTCCTGTCTCGGCAAGGCCTCGTAGAGATAAGCCCGCCCGCTCTCCAGTTGCACGATGATGAACCGCGCGCCAAGGTAGACCCTGGCCCGCGCGAGCCGATAGTCCTTGGCAAGCCGGTCCAGGTCGCCCTTTAGTTTTGTATATCGCCCGGTCGCCATGGCTTCCTCCAGGCTGAACCGGAGCGTATAATACGCGCCCTCAAGACTCTTGCGCCTGTCCTGGATTAGGATCCGCTTGACTTCGCTCTGCTCGTGTTTCTGGACCGCCGCGACCGCCTCGTCGAGGGTTCGCTCGAGGTCGGCGACACGATCCAGTGTCAGCTCGAGCCGGGCGCCGCCCGCCTCCTGAACGAGGTTGAAATCGCGAATCCCGGGGATCGAGCGCAGAGAGTGCGCCAGGGGACGTTTGACGCGGAGGCTCTCCGCCAGACCCTGGCCCCCGATCAAGAGCGCCAGCGTGACCGCAAAGACCGCCAAGGCCAGCCAGAGCCGAACTTGACGCCATGAGCCATGACCCCGCATGGTCCCACCTTCCTAGTAATACCGCGGAGTATCCGCTGGATGACGCGGACCTCCGGGGCGTAATGGTGTTAACATAATGCGACCATCATTATAGCATAGGCCCTGTATTACGGCTCAGGGAAGAGCAGGCAGGGATGGAAGGGGGGAGAAGCAGGCAAGAGGCAACGGGAAAAAGGCAGGAGGCGGGAGTCGCGCGTCAAATAGGCGCCAGAACCCGGGGTGGCGAGATGCTCCGCAATTTTCAATTTTCGCGCGCCAAGTCCGGCGCCGGACAGGGCAAACATCAAAGCGCGGCACGCTCGTAAAATCGAAAAAGCCGCTGGCTATGTTCTGGATAACGGTTGATCCTGCAGCTGTAGAACATAGCCAAGCCGCTTTTACCACATGAACATAATATCCCTCACGCATCCCCGGGCTCGTCTGGTTAGTTCATCTCAGCCCGTTCCGGATCGTCCCGAAAAGGAGCACACCCAAGGTGGCGAGGGACAAAAACCCCAGGCCCAAGACTCCCGCGCGGTGACCCTTCTTCCAGACCCACACGGCAAAGACCGCCAGCCTGGCGGTGATGATCGCCCAGAAAAGAAAGCCCCAGAAGCCGAACATCCTACTCCTCCTTGACGGCGTTCTTCTCGATGATCAACCCCATGCGATCGATCTGCACATGTACTTGCAACGCGAGGCGGGCTGCCTTGAATTCCCGCCGCCAGTCCAACCTCCGCCAGGACGGCCAGTCCGGGACCAGCCAACGGGCCTTGTCGCCGAAGCCGAAGATATCCGTCCCCAGGGCTTGCGTCTTGGCGAAGACCGCGAGACATTTCCCCCGGACCCATTTTTCCACGGCTTCCTCGACCGCGCGGGCCCGGCCCGGGGTCTCGTATGTCTTTTTCGCCTGCACGTTCACGATCTCGCCGCTCAAATGGAGTTCCTCGCTGATGCTGTATCCGCCGTGCAAGCGTTTGACCTTCGCTCGGGGCCGTTTGATCTGGCTCAGGTCGACCTGGATGAATTTCCCAGGCGCCTGCGGATCCGGGACGGTGATGAAGATCCGGCGCAATTCCCCGCGCATGATGGACATGGCCAGCGACTCGTTGCCATTGAGCGTGCCCGCCATCCGGTCCCGGTCAAAGAAGGCCGTGCCCATGAACTGGAGCGGACCCTCGCCGGCCACGGGCACCCGCCCGGCGATGAGATTCCCCGGATCGCCGGCTACGTTCAGGTCGGCCTTGATGTCCGGTTCGCCGGTCGGCGTCAGGGACAGGGCGGACTTGTCCGTCCGGGGTGCGACCACGAGCGCGATGGGAGCGCCCTTGGTCTTGTAAGAGTTATAGAACTTGAGCGCCTGCCCGGCGGGCGTGAAACCCACGAAGCCCTGGGTCAGGATCATCATCTCCAGGAACTTCCCCGGGTTCTCGGGGACCGGGGGGACCAGGGACTCGATCACCGTCCGCGCCGCACCGGGGGTCACGGCGAAATAAATCGTCCGCCGGAACTGGCGCCACCGGACGAAGGTATCGAGCTGCTCCTTCAGCCCCTGCCTGGCCAGGGCCTCGGAGAAGACGATCAGCTTGAGATGGGTCGGGGTGAGCTGCCGCTCGACCACGGTGTTGATGAGGCCGAGCGCGGTGAAGAGTGTCGGCCCCACCGCGCTATAGACCCGCAAGGCTCGGGCTGGATTCACCGCGCCGCCGCCGTCGTTCTGCCCGCCGGCCACGGCATTGCCCACGCTCACGGAGACGGTGATATTCCGGCCCGGCCCACGGTCCAATCCCATGGCCAGGATGTAGGCCGCCTCGTCGATCTCCTTCAGGCCGGCACAACCGGGGAGGAAAGAGAGACAGATGAGAGCCAATGCAGTTAAGGTCCTCTTTTTTGGGCGATTGGTCATTTTTTCGCCTGCGTCTCCGCCCAGGAATGAATTCCTGGGCTGGGATCTGGAACAACTTCTAGCAACCCTTGCTCGGAAAACGTCTAGGGTTGGCTTTCGTGCACTTTGGCGCGCGACCGAACCCCCGCGGGGGTCTGAGAACGTTTTTGTGGTCCTGGCCCCGCAATTCATTCCTGGGTGGAGTTCGATGCATCGTTACCCCGCTTCCCCCTCAACACCGCGATGCAATAAATGAACGCCGGTGCCGCAAACGCCGGCACCCACGCCCATCGCCCCCGAATGAGGTTATCCCAATAGACGGTGGCGGTGTAGTCGGGGAAGATGAGCGCCGCGCCCAGGGTGAGGAGGGCCGCCAAGGGGACGAGCGGCTGGTAATATGGCAGCTTGAAGATCTTCGCAAAGGCTGTGACGAAGAAGTAGAAACGCACCGTGAGGCTGAACATGGTCATCACGATCCAGACCAGGAGGAAGAGGAACTCCACTCGCTGGTAAAAGCGGCCAAAATAGATGGAGCGTGCGATCTCGTAAAAGGGGAAAGTGTTCTCCGCCGCCACGCTGGGAGGGAAGATCATCTGGCCGATGAGCATGGTCCCCGCCAGGATGATGGTGGCCAGGATGATGAGATAGACGCCGCTCGGCACGATCTTCTTGCGCGCCACGGCTGGCGCGATAAAGGCCAGCAGGACCAGTTCGCTCAGGACCGAACTGCGCAGGAGGCCGTTCAGCGCCAGTTTACCCGCGCCCGGGCCCCAGAAGGGCGCCAGGTAATCGGCCTTCATATTGGGCAACTGCATCAGCAGGAGCGCGGAACCGCCGATCAGCAGGTACGGCACGGCCAGGCTGGCCACTCTGGCGGCCGCCTCCAGCCCCCACCGGCCGGTCAGGGCCATGATCGCGGCGAATGTCGCCGTCATGAGCAGGAGGGGCGCCT
This sequence comes from Bacteroidota bacterium, assembly GCA_050260415.1. Lineage (GTDB taxonomy): Bacteria > Bacillota > UBA4882 > JAAYXC01 > JAAYXC01 > JBLNCE01. The sequence goes on from JBLNCE010000139.1 coordinate 7,068, forward strand.
GCGGTAGGGCCGTGCCGACTACGGTCTCGCCGATCTGCCGGAGCGTGACCACGGTGCCGAAGAAGATGAAGAGGACCACGAAGCCGGCGGCGAGTCCGCCCAGGAACGGCCCGAGGGAATGGCCGGCGATCCCCACCAGGTCCTCGCCGGGGAAGCGCCGCAAGAGCGCGGCCAACGGGATGAACATCGCCGCCGCCGCCAGGCAGCCAAGGAGGACCACCAGCCAGGCGGCGGAGAGGTTTTCCTTGATCAGATCGGCGGCATAGGAGAGATAGATCTTGCCCAGGGTGGGAAAGAGCAGTACCATCACGGTCTCGAAGGTGCCGATGCGGCCTTCCCTGATCATTCGGGCTCATCTCCTCCAGGCGTCTTGCCTTCCGGCGGCTCCAGCGGTTTCTCCTGCTCTTCCTCTTTCCAGATCTGGGCGCGTTTCGGCTGCCGCCGCACCTGCAGGGGGTCGAACTGATCCGGCCGCTTTCCGCGTTGCACGGTGGGCCGCATGAGTACGATATCCCGGCTGCGCCTGGTCAGGGGGGCGATCGGCGCCAGCATGGGCACGCCGAAGCTCTTCTGCCTGACCAGGATGAAGAGATGCAGGTAGGCGCTGAAGGCGATGCCGATGAAACCGAAGGCCAAGGCGGAGGCGATATAGAAGTAGCGGGTCAGCCGGTAACTGACGGAAGTCGAGAATTCAGGAATCACAAAGGCGCCGATGCCGGTAAAGGCCACGATGAACAGCAGCACCGGATTGACGATATTGGTGAAGATCGCGGCCAGACCGAGGAAGATCGCAACACCTATGATGAGGGGCATTGACAGGTATTGCGGGCTCCTGATGCTGGCCTCGCGCAGGAACTCGAAGACGAGCTCCAGGAAGAGCAGCTCGATGATGGTGGGCAGGGGCGTCCGCTGCTTGATGTCGATCAGGGTAAAGAGCAGGTCCGTGGGTAAAAACTCCGGCTGGTACAAGTTGTAGGCCAGGTAGAGCGCGGGTCCGAAGAGAATGACGAAGACCGCGATGACGCGCACAAACCTTTGGTAGATCGCGTTCGGCCAGCGCGTGCTGTAATCCTCGGCTGTATGGAGCAGGCCGGGAAAGGTGGCCGGCATGACCAGGGCCAGCAGGCTGCCATCGACCAGGACCGCCACCTTGCCCTCGGCCAGGGCCGCGGCGACCCGTTCCGGCCGCTCGATGCTCAGGATCTGCGCATAAGGAAAGTAGGTGTTATCCTCGATCAACTGCTCCAGTTCGCCGCTGTCCATGATGAAACTGGTCTTGATCCCGTGGACGCGGCGCAATACTTCCTTGACCAGCCGCGGGTTGGTGATCCCGTCCACGTGCAGCACGGCGCATCTGGTCCGGCTGAGGGTGCCGACCTCGGCCTCCTGCACCCGCAGGCGCGGCGTGCGCAGGTGTTTCCTGATCAGCGCCAGGTTGGTCTCGAGATCCTCGACCAGGCTCTCCTGCGAGCCCTTGACCACCCGCTCGGAGACGGGCTTGCCGATCTGCCGGTGGGGGGAGCCCTTGGAACCCGCCACGATGAAGCGCCGCTCGCCGGCGAGGAGGATCAGGGTGTTGCCGTGGAGCAAACGCTCCAGGCCGCGGTTCGGGTCTTCCTCGATCGCCGCCCGATCCGTGGCGAGTTCCGCCAGGATGGATTCGAGCCGCGCCTCACCGGCCGCCGGAATCCTGGCGATGATGTCGTCCGCCAGGATCTTGCGATCCACCGAGTCGAGCAGGAAGAGAACCGCGGCCCCTTTGCCGCCGACGCGCAGGTCGCGCCGCCCGAGCATCCCGTGTTTGCCGAAGAGTTCCGCGAAGATGCCGATATCCGCCGCCAGGTCGCCGGTGAGGGTTGTTCCCGGCGCGAGCAGGAAACGCTCGTCGTAGAAATCCCTTTCTTTATTCTCCTTTGCTTCCACCTCCCCCGGCTCGTCCCAGGCCAGGACGAACCCGGGCTCGGCACGAGGTTCCTTGAAGGTGACGAGGTTCTTGAGCGGCTTGGGCAGCGGCAAGGGCTAGGGCCTCGTTTCTTGCTTTCTAGTATGTAGATTAACCATCTGTTTCGGGGATTATATCGGGTAAGAGGATGAAGAATGAGGCGCTTCTTCTTGAGGGATCTGGATGATGAGTTTGAGACACGTGCAAAGCACAGCCCAGAGAGCGACGAACTGCGATTTCCCATCTAGCGTTTGGAGGGATAGCGGCGGGTCCGGCTGGGCCGCTCGATGCGTCCCCGGTTATCCCGCCAACGGCGTGGCAGGCGCGGAACGTCTGAAAACGCTGCGCCAGCGGATAAGGTAATCGAGGCCCGAGCCGACGCTCAGGACCAGGGGAAACCAGAGGAGGGGCACGGCCCATTGCGGCTTGAGGATGATGCCGGGTACGGCCAGGAGTTGGCTGAAAGTCTTGGCTTTGCCGAGCCAACTGGCGCCCGTCTGTTCGCCGCGCCTGCCGGCGAGTTGACGGAGGATGGTGACCATGACCTCGCGGCCGAGGATCACCCAGACCATCCACCAGGGTACCCGGCCCAGATTAGCCAGGGAAATGAGGGCCGAAGAGACCAGGACCTTGTCCGCGAACGGATCGAAGGACTTGCCGAACTGCGTCGTCTGTTTGCGCACGCGGGCCGCCCATCCATCCAGCCCGTCGGTCAGGCCCGCGAGGACGAAGAATCCCGCCGCAATCAGCGCCTGGTGGGGGACGTTCCAGAAAAGGAACAACACGCTGATAGGCGCCAGAACAATACGCAGAGCCGTTAGACTATTAGCCAGGTTCAACGCGCAAATCCTCCAGATTTTGCATCCTTGCTACATATCTAGCTTCGACGCGGGCTGGCAAACTCCTGCCGGAATTAATCAGGCAGGAGGCGTTAGGCATGAGGCGAGAGTAAAAAGTCAAGAGTCGCGCGTCACGCGTCACGAGTCACGCGTCGCGAGTCACGAACCACAGGGTCCCAATACATCGTATCCGTAGGGGCGCACGGCTTGTGCGCCCGGGTAGAGACGGAATAAGGCGTCACAAGGCACTTGCCGCCAGGGCGAAAGCCAGGCTTCCCAGTGAGGATTTGCTTCTATCTTTTGCCTTTTGCCTTTTGCCTCTTGCCTCATGCCTCATGCCTCATGCCTCATGCCTGCCCTCCACGGGCACTGCTTCCAGATCGTACGCGCCGGCCTTGACCGCCTTTACCGAGATAAAATCCCCGCGTTTGCCATCTTCAATCCGCACGTGGATCAACCCGTCGACCTCGGGCGCTTCGCGTTCCGAACGCGCGAGCCAGAACCCCGGGCGTTCCGGGTGCGGAGCTTCGAGCAAGACGGGGAATACACGGCCGACGCGGGCGGCAAGCAATTCCCGCGAGACAGCCTGCTGGATGGCCATGATCTGCGCACGGCGGTCTTTCTTGACGCGCGCCGGGATCTGCCGGGGCAGCATGGCCGCGGGCGTGCCTTCTTCGCGCGAATACTCAAAGACGCCGAGCCAATCGAAGCGATACTCCGTGACGAAGCCGCATAATTCCCGAAACTCCGATTCCGTTTCGCCGGGGAAACCGACAATCAGGGATGTGCGTAAGGCCAAGGCCGGTATGCGGTCCCGCAGGCGATCGAGGAGGCGGCGGATCAACTCGGGATCGCCGGGACGCCCCATCTCCCGGAGGACGCGTGGGGAGATGTGCTGCAAGGGCAGATCCAGGTAACGGCAGAGACCGTCCCCGGCGGCCAGGAGACCGATGAGTTCGTCGTCGATCCGGGTGGGGTAGGCGTACAGGAGACGCCACCAGCGTGGACCCTCGACCCGGATGAGCCTGCGCAGCAGTCCGGCCAGGGTCGGGCGGCCGGGCAGATCATGTCCGTAGGCCGTGGTATCCTGGGCGATCAGCGTCACTTCGGCCACGCCCTCACGGCCCATGGACTCGGCCTCAACGACGATGTCCTCAGGCGTCCTGCTCCGGTAGGCGCCGCGCAAATGTGGTATCACACAATAGCGGCAGCGGTTGTCGCAGCCGTCGGCGATGCGGAGGTACGCGCGGTGGGGCGGGGTGGAACGAAGACGCGGCCAGGTCGCGTCGGGCGCCATCTCGGGCGGCCCGGCGGCGAGCAGGCCCGGCGCCTCGCCCGCCCGGTCGATCAGCGCCGCGATTTCCCCGTAGTTCGCCCGCGTCACCCAGAGGTCGACCTCGGGCATCTCCCGCGCCATTTCCTCGCCGTGTCTCTGCACCAGGCAACCGGCGGCGATGAGCACGCGGCAGCGTCCTTTCCTCTTCCAGGAAGCGGCCTCAAGCAGAGCGGAGACGGCCTCTTCCTTGGCCGCCTCGATAAAGCCGCAGGTGTTGACGATGATTACCTCGGCCTGGGACGGGTCGGTGGTGATGGTGTAGCCAGCCACCGCCAGCCGCCCGAGGATGAGTTCCGAATCGACCAGGTTCTTGGCGCAGCCAAGGGAGATCAAGGCCAGACTTGGCAAGAGAAGACCTCCTAGACGCCCAGGATTAAATTCCTGGGCGGAGATGCATCAAGACGTATGGTAAAAATGATCATTCCGAACGTGGTTTCGGATCCCGCGGTCCACGTTTCGCGCGCCGCCGGGGTACCGGGGCGCTGTCCTTTCGCGCCAGAAAACGCGCCATCTCCAGGACGGCGTGGCGGTCCTCCGCGGAACGGATCGCGGTCAGCTGCGCGTGCAATTCGGAGAGGTAGCCGCGCCAGCCGGGGTCGTCCTCGGAGGCAAGGCCGTATTCGGGCAACGGTTCCCTGACGGAGAGGCCGTCCCCGATATCCCGGCCCAACAGCCAGTCGGTCGTGGTGTCGAGACAGCGGGCCAGGTTCAGCAGGACGGCCGAGTCAGGTTCACGGGCGCCGTTTTCGTACTGACTGATCGCTGATTTCCCCACACCGGCGGCCCGCCCAAGCTCGGCTTGGGTAAGGCCTTTCGCCTGGCGGAGTTCTTTCAATCGTTCGCCGATCAGAGCGATCCCCTCCGGTTTCTACTCCTATTCTAGCACAAAAATCGCGGTTCACAAAGCGGGAAGATGGCGCTTGACAATTCACGAAACGTGAACTAAAATTAAGTTAACTGGATGTGAACCAGTCTTGACAATTGGGAGTTTTGAGTGTTGATTTTGAGTTGCCGGGGAGGGATGCGCAGGACGATCGAGTATAGGGGGATCTAAGAGAGCTGTGAAAACCTCGGATATACACGGGCAGAGGCGTGGAGGATTAACGAACGAGAGTTGATCTGGCAGGTTTTTCCTCCGATGCTTTCTTAGCGCCTCCGCATCTCCGCGGGAGAACAATGTCTTTTCCATCGCTCCCGATGGGCTGGCCCTTTAGCCTTGTCCTTACCGGCGGCGCAAAAGGATCCAGAATTGGATCAACACTGGCAGGAATCGGCGCGGATGCGTCAAAATGATGCGAAATATTACACAAATCGAGCGAGGTGTTATTTGGTGAAAAGAGCGTGTATTTCCGGCCTCTTTGTCGTGTGTTTGGTATTGACGCTGGTTTGCGGCTGCTTGCCCCCGCCGCGGACGGGGGATGGGCGGGTGAAGTTGAATGTTTCGTGGGCAAACAAGACTGCCTGGCGGTCGCTGAGTGAGATCACATCGGTTACGGCGGTGCTGTCCAGGCAGAGCCTGACGGTAACCAGGGCCCTTACCGTAAATCCCACGACCAGCTCGGCCTCGGGTGAGATAGGCGGCCTGTACGCAGGTGAATGGACCATCCGCATCGAGGCGGCGATGGCGGACGCAACGGTCATCTACTCCGGGCAGACAAAAGTGATGGTTGTTTCCGGGGGGACCAGCCCCGTATCGATGACGCTCAATCCAGCCCCCGGCACATTGGACGTCACGCTGGACGTCTCGTTCTTGATCGCGGCGGGCCAGACGGTGACCGAGGGCAAAGTTTACATATACATGGATCCCGCCACTGGGTCGTCGACCACCGAGGAGATGTCTCTGGAGGGCACGAACCTCCATGCGTTGGTCGAGAATCTGGCCCCCAGGACCTATGACGCCAAGGTCTGCGTACCGCAGGTCACAGACGCGATTTTTACCAGCGAATACTTCCAGTTCGACATCCTGCCGGGGCGGGCGACCACCGTCTTCCTGGGCGCGGATGGTAACGTCGCCGTGAACGTGGACATCGTGGAGGAGCCGGGCCGGGTGGCGGGGTTTACAGCGGTTAAGTCACAGGATGGAACCCAGGTCTTTCTAAACTGGACAGTGGTGCCCGGCGCTACCGGCTACCGGGTCTACCGGACGGATGATGAAGGGCGTTTTCGACAGTTGGTTGTGCTTGAGGGCGGAAGCATCTCGAGCCATACGGACACAAGCATCACCACAGCCAAGCCCTACGCCGGGATGGTGCGCTACGCCGTGGCCGCGCTGGCGGGGGAATTGGAGGGGCTCAGGTCGGATCCGGCCTCGGTAACGTTGTAAACAGCGCTTTCCATTAACCAATGTCACTCTGAGCGCAGCGAAGAATCTCCAGGACAAGATCGAGCACCGATGTTAGCCTAAAATGCGGTAGTTATTCCCAGTCGATCCTGCCCGCGGATCGAAGACTCTTCGTTTCGCTCGGAGTGACACGAAACACGTCCCTCTCAGACCTTGCGTACTTCGCCCCACCAGGCCGCAAGGCGCGCCAGGCCGTCGTGCAGGGTTACGCGCGGTTCGTAGCCGAGTAACCGGCGCGCCCGGCCGATCCCGGCCAAGGACTCGCGCACGTCGCCCGGTCGCGGCGGGGCATAGTCGGCCGCCGCGGGCACGCCCAGGATGCCCGCCAACTCACTGAGCAGGTCGTTGATGCTGACGCTGTTGCCGCCGGCGATATTCACGATCTCGCCGTGCGTCGCCGGCACGTTCAAGGCGGCGAGATTGGCCTGCACGACATCGTCCACATGGACAAAGTCCCGCGTCTGCCCGCCGTCGCCGTAGATCGTGGGGCGGCGCCCGGCGTGGAGGAGATCGAGGAACTTCGGGATCACCGCGGCGTATTGCGAGGTGGGATCCTGGCGCGGGCCGAAGACGTTGAAGTAGCGTAAGCTCATCGTCTCAAGCCCGTAAGAATGATAATAAGCCTGGCAGAACATCTCCGCGGCGACCTTGGCCGCGGCGTAGGGCGAGAGCGCCCGGGGAGCCATGGTCTCCACCTTCGGCGATTCGGGGATGTCCCCATAAGCCGCGGAGGATCCGGCCATGACCACGCGTTTGACGCCCGCTTCCCGGGCCGCCGCGAGGACGTTCACGGTCCCGCGGACGATGATATCGCAGGCTTCGTCCGGGTGGTCGACGGAGGCGGGGACGGAAACGAGCGCGGCCTCATGGAGGATGAAACGCGCCCCCGCAACCGCGTCACGCACCGCGGCTTCATCCCGGACGTCGCCCCGGCGGAAATCGATGCGGTCCATGACCGCCGCTAGGTTTTCGCGCTTGCCGCTGGAGAGATCGTCCAGAACTCTGACCGCGTGCCCGCGCGCCAAGAGGGCCTCGACGAGGTGCGAGCCGATGAATCCGGCGCCGCCGGTGACTAACACGAGGGGTTCGGACAAGGGATCAACCTCCTAGAAGTGTTGTAAGGCCAAGCCGTCGCATGCAATCCCGTCCGTGGCATCCCATCTCCGGCTCGATCTGGATAATGTTTGGTTCCATTATACCGCACAGTTTACGTGTCTGTCAGAACTTGTACACCGCCTTCACCGCGAGGTTGTACCGCATCCCCGTCTGGTCCTCGACATGGTCCAGATTCATCACATAACCGGCTCGGGCGTCGAATTCCAGACGCCAGCCGTCAGCCGGGACGAAGCCATACCCGCCCCGCAACCAGTACGTAGTCTCGATCGTGCCGGTCAGCAACTCCAGCGCCTGCCCGGCCGCCGGTTCCCAGCGGTCGCCGAACCGGCCCTCGCCGTGCCGCTCCCGCGCCAACCCGAGCCACGTCTGCGAATCCGCGCGCTCTCCGATCGCGCGGACCTGCAGCAGATCGGCATCCGGGCCGAGGGTATGGCCGATCGATGCATCTCCATGGAGGTAGTCTCCCCTGGCATATCCCTCCCGGTAGGTAAAGGCGTAACGGGAAATGGCCGTATATTCACCCTGGAGGCGCAAGTCTTCACAGCCAAGGAACTCCCTTCTCTCGCCCCCGATCTGTACCCCCACGCGCCACGGCCCCTGATATGCCCTTGTGAGCGGAGCCTCGTCGATCATGAGCGCGGCGTAGCCGGAGGCACGCCGCCCCGCGTACTTGATGTCCAGTCCGTACAGGATATTCGCGTCGTTGGGATCGCCGACGCGGCTCTCCGTGAGAAAGACTTTCCCCACCGAGATGGGGAAGAACGGATAAGGGATGAGGTAGTAAGGCGAGAAACCGCCCGAGAGTAGAACGGTCTCGATCAGGCCCGCCTGCCAGCGCTCGTTGCCGCACGTGTACCGGCGGCCGATCAGGTAGCGGTCGGAGCCGTCGCGCGGGAGGAGGCGGGCGTAGAAGTTTTCGTAGTGCATCGCGGGAAGGATCTCAAAGCCGTGGTAGTCATAACTGACCCAGAGCTGGGGCAGACTTACGCGATCTGAGTAGAGGAGATTTTCGAAGGGGGAGGGTCCCCAGGCGAGGGGCTGTACTCCCAGGCGCCAACGGTAACCAAGCAGGGTTCCCTGGAGGTAACCTGCGTCGAGAGCCAGGGAGGAACCGTCGTAAGCGAGGGAGAGGGGGCCGACCAGCGGGGAAGTGGTCTCGATTGTCAGGGTCATGTCGAGACCGGCGGCGCGGGAGGCCGCGGGTAGAGATAAAACCAAGAAGGCCACGAAGATCAGGGATGATGTTGTTTTGACCGTGAGATGCATCGTTGACCCCCTGCCACCTGTCATTCCGAGCGCAGCGAAGAATCTTAATAGCTAAAAGCCCCAACTCGCCTGGCTTCTTTGCCACGCTCGGAGTAGCGCAGAATCTTGCTTTTCCCGTAAACCCTGTCCAGTTTGCGTCTAGTTCGTTGGCGTTGCCGCCCGCGGAGTGCCACGGTTCAGGCAAGTCTTGACGAGACTCCCACGCGTCCGTTCGTGGGTATAGAGTCCCGTCACCAGGCCGAGCAGCATCCAAAAAGCCCCCCCGAAACCGATGCCCCAGATCGTGCAGTCTAACTGCTGGTGAATGAGGATGCCGATCAGGACGGCAAAGATGCCCTGGTAGACGGGATCACCGGTGCGGGCCAGGGCGAGGCTCATGAGCAGGATGGTCGCGAGGAGGGCGCTGAAGATGGCCAGACCGATCAGGCCGAATTCCGCGCAGACCTGGAGGAAGATGTTGTGGGCGTAAGCTATGGGCCATTCCTTGATGCTTTCCACGGCGTATTGATTAAATACGAAAGGATAGACTCCCGTACCCACGCCGACGATTGGATTGTCGCGGATCATGGTAAACGTCGATTGCCAAATCATTAATCGGCCGGCATCACCGCCGGCGGTGAACGATTCTTGGAAGCGGTCTCTGAGCATAGGAGAAGAGACAAAGAAGAGACTTATGACGAGCGTTGCCGCAATCAATACCGCGAGGTATCTGCGGCCGAAGAGGCAGAGGGTGCCTAGCATCCCGGCGAATCCGAACCAGGCACCCCGCGACCTCGTCATCAGCAGTGTCGCGCAGACCAAGCCGAGGAAGGGTATGATGAGGCGTCTCCACTTGCCGCCGCGTGCGACCAAGTAGGTAAAACCCAACCCGCCAACGTAGATCATGGTGGTCCCAAGAGTGTTCCGCCCTGAGAGAAGATTTGCGGCGCGGTATTCCAGATCGTGTTGGATGTAGTGTATGACTCCATACCTGATCAAGGCGATGATACAGGCGGCCATTGTGGCGAAGATCATGACCGGCAGATAGCGGTGGCGCAGTTGGTCCGGCGCAAGGCGGCCCAGGTTTACCGCGCCATAGAACAAGGCAAAGATCGCCAGATAGAAACCGATATCGAAGACGAAAGCCACCGCAGGCCTTGGTGAGAAGGTGCTACTCAAGAGGACCGAGAAGAGTAACGCCAGTATCAGCCGATTAGCCCAACGGGCCAGAGGCGGCGCGCACATCGGTTGAGGGCTTTCTTTGCGACGGCGGAACAACCGGTGGACGCGATCGATTAGGAGGATCAGCAAAGCGATGATACTGTCGCCAAACGGAATTAGCCCAAAGGCCGTGTACCAACCGGCACGTTGGAGCTTTGATTCGACGGGCGGCTCAGTCTCTAATCCAGGCCGGGTGTTGATTGACATTTTTCCGCTCCTCTCAAGTCGGAGTCCATCGCTTGTGTTACCGCGATGCCCTTGTAGGGGCCGTGCATCCCGAAGGGGCAGGGCGAAACGGTTTGCGGTTGCCATATAGCATCAAGACATGCCCCCCTGGGAGCCAGTAGGTGTATTCGAGCCGGACTCCAGAAACCCCTGCAACCAAGAAGGCGCATCGAAAAAGGATTAGGGAGGATAGACGTCGAAACGAACTGCCAAACTGCTTGTTCGACCTTTCGCAGGCAAGATTAGGCTGAGATGAGCAATGGCATTTTATGGGATAATTGAGGAATCAATCTGAGCAATAGGGGATCGAATAATGAGTAATAAGAAACTGTTTGGGTCAATCATTTTGACATATCGTTGTAACGCCAAGTGTAATATGTGTGATTGTTTCAAGTATCCCACGAAGCCCGAAGAAGAGATGTCTTTAGATATTATCCGGAAACTACCTAATATGTCTTTTACTAATATTACTGGCGGAGAGCCTTTCATTCGTAACGACATTAAAGAAATCGTCCGTGAGCTCTATAGGAAGACGAACCGTATTGTAATATCCACAAATGGATATTTCTCTGACCGAATCTTGGATCTCTGCGAGGTCTTTCCTAAAGTTGGTATTCGTATCAGTATCGAGGGTTTACAGGAAGCAAACGATGCCATCCGGGGCATCCCTGATGGGTTCAACCGCGGCTACAGTACCCTCAAGGAATTGGTGCGACGTAAGCATCCCGATGTTGGTTTCGGTATGACGGTGCAGGACTTGAATGCGCACGACTTAGTCAGCCTGTTCGATATTTCGGAAGAGCTGGGTATGGAGTTTGCTACGGCAACGCTTCATAACTCCTTTTATTTTCGTAAAAACGATAATCAGATCAAAGATAAGGAAATCGTATCGCGAGCATTTGAGATGCTTATCAATAAGATGCTCAAGTCCAATTCACCGAAGAAATGGTTTCGAGCATACTTTAATCATGGATTGATCAATTATATCTATAATAATAAACGATTACTACCTTGTGAAATGGGCACAAATGGGTTCTTTGTCGATCCTTATGGCGACGTATTACCATGTAACGGGATGTTTGAAAAGCAATCCATGGGTAATTTGCACGAAAAAAGCTGGGATGATATATGGTGGTCAGAGCAGGCGCGATATGTTCGAGAAAAGGTGAGGAAATGTGAGCGCAACTGTTGGATGATCGGCAGTGTCGCCCCAGCTATGTACAAACGAATCTGGGTTCCCGCCGCCTGGGTTGTCAAGCATAAGATCAAAGGCGGATACTCATTGGACGAATACGGATTTACGCGCGAAGCAGTTACTTCAGAACAGGTAAACACAAGATGAGAATCGCCATGATCGGGCAAAAAGGCGTGCCGGCCATTGCGGGCGGTGTGGAACGTCATGTGGAAGAGATCGGCAAACGACTGGTCCAACAAGGCCATGAGGTAACGGTTTACTGCCGTTCGACGTACGGCGGATCTTGCCGCCCGGCGACATCCGATGGCATGCGGTTGCGATATATATATACGCTGGATAACAAGAACCTGGAAGCGATCCTCTACGCTTTCCAGGCATCCGTCGACGCTTTGCCACGCCGTTTTGACATCATACATTATCACGCCCTGGGTCCAACCTCCCTCTCGTTCATCCCCCGTTTGTTTGGCAAGAACGTTATTGCCACCGTGCATGGTTTGGACTGGCAGCGGGATAAATGGGGCAGGCTGGCCAAGGCCTACCTGAAGTTGGGGGAGAGAGCGACGGCACGGTTTCCGGCACGAATCATCGCCGTCTCCCCCAGTTTGAGGGATTATTTCGTGCAGAATTATGGAAAAGACCCGGGCGACGTGGTTTTTATTCCGAACGGGGTCAACGTCAAGCCACGCGTTGAACCAAAGGAGATAACGAAGCTTGGCCTGGATGAGAAGAGCTACATTCTCTTCTTGGCGCGTATAGTTCCCGAGAAAGGCGCGCATTACCTCATCGAGGCTTACAATAGGTTGCATACGGATAAGAAGCTGGTAATCGCGGGTGGTGAGAGCCATACCGAGAGATACTTCCAGCGGCTGAGGAGCATGGCGGGAGATAATCCAAACGTGGTTTTTACCGGTAATGTACAGGGGAGGATGCTCGAGGAGCTATACAGCAATGCGTATGTGTACGTCCTGCCTTCGGATGTCGAGGGTATGCCGATCACTCTTCTTGAAGCCATGAGTTACGCGAGATGCTGTTTGACCAGCGATATCCCCGAAAACCAAGCAGTAGTAAAGAATCAATTTGGCCGTTGTTTTGAGAAGGGTAATATCGCCAGCCTGACGGACGAACTCGCAAGGATGCTTCAAGAATCTGCCGCGGTCGATAGTATTGGCGAAACGGCCTTTAACGAGATCGTACAGAACTATGATTGGGATAAGATCGCAAAAGCGACTGAATCGGTGTACCTAAGCATTTTATCAGCATAGCCCCCACCCCGGCGTGCCCAAGATACCATCAACTCTTGACGAATATGCAGCCACCAGCCGGGTGACGGCCTACGGCCGGCAATCCTGACCATGCATCACCTCGATCAGTTTCTCATAATGCTTGTCAGGGGGGTAGACGGTTTCGGCTTTTTTTCTGGCTTCGACACCAAGACTCGCAACAACGTCATTGGTCATGAATTTCATTTTCGAGGCAAGGTCCGCGGCATCTCCCGGCGCAAAGAGGTATCCGTTGGTTCCATCGTCTACGACTTCGGGAAGACTGCCGATATTGGACGCCAAGACCGGTTTTCCATGAGCGAATGCTTCCAGGATGACATTGGGCATATTGTCATACCAGACTGACGGAACAACGAGATACTTGGCTCCTTGCAGGAGTCGGGCCAATTCGTTCCCTTCTTTGAACCCTAGAAACTGCACATTGCGAATTCCTTTGGTCACGACAAACTCCTTGAGCTTGGATGCCAGCGGGGTTGTATCATCACCGACAATCTTCAGCGTCAGAGCAGCGTCATCAAGGAGGTCAAACGCCTTGATTAAGAATTGAACGCCCTTTTCTTCAACCAACCTCCCGCAATACAGAACATAATCACCATTATACTTAGGTTCTATATCGTTTGTATTTACAAAAGTAGGGATATGGACAATCTTCTTGGCGGGAAAACCATGGTCTATCAAAATATTCGCTAAGAACTTAGAGGGGCAGACAAATGTGTCAACTTTGTCATAGACATGAAACATGCGATGCATTATCATCGAACAAACGCGGACGATGCTTGCGGCGGTAGAGTTCTGAACGCATTTTCTTTTGATGGCGGAACCTAATCCATGAACCATGCATGCATCACATGGTTGTTCGTTATACAAGAAATCGAACCGGGGGCAAAGCAAGCCATAATCCGAAAGGCGTACCACGACTCTGACGCCCGATTGTTTTGCACCTACGATTATACTTGGTGATAATTTATTAAGATAATGAAGCACATAGGCTGAATCTATTTGTTCGTCTTTGATCACTCGCTGGATTGCTCTTTTTGTTTCAAACGAATAAAAAGTTCGCCCGATTAATTGGAAAATTGTTCTGGGATTAAGAGTATATTCCTTGAAATATGTTTTATCTCTTCCGCCAATTGGCTCGACAAAGTATTTATCATATTGTGTTGGAGCGTTTTTGAGATTATGGACCGAAAAAGGGACGATTTTATGTCCTTTTTCTTCAAGCTTGCGCATTATGTTAAACATATAGCGTTCGGGGCCGCCGGATACGAAGTATCGGTAGTTTGCGACTAGAATGCGCAATGTTGTGATTACCTCCGTCTTTTCTACTGGATTCAGCGGGCACGACGATCGGCAAAGAGCCGTTTGACGAGTTCGTAGCTCTCGACCGTCCCGATGTCGTATCGCGCGCCACGGAAAAGATAAGCGTACACATCCCGGTGACGAATAAGCCAAGGAATGAAGCTGCCTGGCGCGTCCGGATCGCCGCCCTCACGGAGATACTCGGCCACGAGAGGGAGGGTGTCACGCCGGTAGATATAGAAAGGCGGGGCCGCCAGGTTGGACCTGGGGAGCGCGGGCTTTTCCTGAAAAGACAGGACACGGTGTTTATCGTCTACCTCAACCACGCCGGTCTGCCGCAAGGCTTTGTGGTCAGCGAGGAAGTGAGCCGTAATGGCATCGTGACCGACATGATGGAAGTAGTTGACAAAATCCTCAAGTTCGAAATCAAAGAGGTTGTCTCCCGCCAAGACCAGGACGTCTTCCGTAATTCCTTCGCGGTCGACGGCGAAGGCCAGATCGGCGATGGCTCCGATTCGCGTCTCGTTGGTGGTAGTCCCATCATCCAGGATTTTCACCGGCTTGCCGCGCCAATGATCCGCGATCCACGCTTCGAATAGGGCATGGAATCTGCTGTTCGTAACGAGCACCGTGCGTACCACGGACGCGACCGGCTCGATCTTCTCGAGGATGCGGGCCAGGATTGTCTTACCACCCACCTCGAGAAGGGATTTGGGCATGTCCTTGGTGTAGGGGTAGAGCCTGGTGGCATACCCGGCGGCCAGGATAATGGCGATCATGGAACTCACACATCCCTTTCAATGCGCGCGCCGTCGTCGGTCTGGCAAAAGTGGACGCGGTACTTATCCTTGTACGCTGGATGTTTGGCCGGGTATTTCCGGTCGATCGTCTCTTTGATCCGGTCCTTTTGGGTCGGGTCAATCAAACCGATACAGCAGCCGCGATATCCGGCGCCGCTGAACCTGGCGCCGTAAACGCCGGGGGCCTCCCGGAGGATGTCATAGATCGTGATGAGTTCCGGACAGCCGCACTCATAGAGATGGATGGAACTCTCGCCGGAGGCGGACATGAGCTGGCCAAAGGTCTTAAGGTCGCCTTTCTTCCAGGCCTCTACTCCTTTTAGCACCCGGGCATTTTCGGCGAAGAAGTGATCGGCGCGTTTCCGAAAGCGTTCAGGGAGCTGACCGCGATACTTTTCGTACATTTCCTGGCCCACGTCCCGCAGATATGTCTCGCGCAGACTGGCGATCTCCCGATGAGCGAGTTCCTGCAGGATCCAGGCGGAGACTTTGCATTCGTCGACCCGGTTGTTATAGTCGGTGCTGATCAGAGCCTTGGAGATCCCAGAATAGACCACGATAATTTCATAACTTGGCATGGAAGACGGCTCTTCGAGCAGTTCATAATGGTTGGTTCCCATGTCCATAAAAAGGAGGTGGCTTTTTTTGCTCAGAATATTCGCCGCCTGGTCGAGGAGTCCGTTGTTTAGGCCGATGAAGCTATTCTCCACCCAATGACTGTACCGCATAAGATTATGCGCAGTAGCTGAGATTCCGTTGACGTCGCAAAGAGCGATCAGATAGGCGGTGGTTACCGCAGCGGAGGAACTCAGGCCGCCGATGGGCAGGTTCCCGCTGATGATGGCTTTGAAGCCTTTCTTGAGAATATGGTCCCTGCGAAGGGACAATATTGCGCCTCGCAGATAGTTGCCCCAAAAGCCGGGAACCATCCCGGGTACATGGTCCAGGTGGAAATACTCTTCATCGGGGAAGTCCAGGCTCCGCAAACGGACATAACCTCTGTCATCAGGCACGTAAAGCATTTTGACCGCGGCATCGAGAGCCATGCCGGTGACCAAGCCGTGTTGATGATCGACGTGGGCGCCTAGCGGGCAGATGCGCAACGGCGATCTGGCATAATGCAGATCAGCATAATCGTTGCCATAGGTTTGTAAGAATGATTCATGTAGTATATGCATAGCTCATTCACTTCTTAAATACTTAGTTTCAAGAAAATGTTTCAAAGCGAGCTCTTGAGGCCAGAACTTTCCAGGATGAAACTTAAAGTCGTTTCCGTTATAGATATATGTACCGGGGACTTCATTAACCATAAGTTGCATTGGTGTATTGACTTGAACAAATGCAGATAATTCAATCACATATAGTTTATTATTATTATCACGGAGCATATCTATTGCCAGCATTGGAGCATCAAAGCACTTATAGATCTGTAGCGCCAACTGCATTGCATCGCGCGGAATATCACTCTTCTTCACCAAACCCATTCCTGAAGCTCTGAAATCACCCTTTGGGATAAACCTGTAGTACCCAAAAACATAATCACCAATTACGATGATTCTCATGTCGTATCCTTGGTTGGGAATATAATTCTGGAAATATATACTATCCTTTTGTCTTGTGTACGGACAATATGTCTTATAACCGGCAAAGGAAAATGATTCTTTGATCGTCTTCAACGCATGGTGCCTATTAATGATTCTCTCTACGCCTGTTGAAGCTGAACTATCAACGACTTTGTTTATTACTGGATATGAGGCTTTTTTTGCATAATTAATACTTTCCATATAACTGTTTGAGATAAAAGTTGGAATAACAGGAAATCGGTTTAGGCTCAGAATCTGATATTGGAGGATCTTATTCTCATAGAACATTAATGTATTGAACGAAGGATAGGAAATCTTATGCATATAATGCTCAAGGAAGAAAATTTTGTTTCGAGCTTCACTTAGTTCTGATGGAGTTGACATTGGCCTCCATATGATTGTATCTAATTCAACAGCTTTATCTATCCAATCAGAACAATGGATGTCATAATAACGGAAGGGTAGGTTGTTTGCCCGTAAAAACTTTTCAAATTTTGTCCAATACGGATAGTAATCGCTATCTTTCACCAAACCTATGCGTGGTTTTTGCTTCGAATTTGGCCAAATAAGTGTAATGTGTTCAGTAGGCTCTGACATGAGCTCTAGGCTATCATCTCTTATATTATCATTTCTCAGCTTCTTAGGCTGGATAACCCGGTAAACACAATAACGAAATGTATTAAAGGCGCGGCTCTTGAGTAGTCGCAATGTAATACCTTCTATCTTATTAATAATTTTGCTATATCATATCAGCAATTACCGCAATTTGCGTTCATATGATGACATATCATAAAGACGGTTTTGATATTGGATTATTCTTTCATCGATAATACATCCATTCGCTATTATTGTGGCCGATTCTAGAATGGGATTCTTGGATTTACAGATCAAATCATCAAGGAAAGTACTAACTTCTTGGGAAATCGATTCAGACGCACTGGAGAAAAATATCGTTGGTGTGTGATCGACAGCGTAATGCAGGACCCCATCAATTTCGTAAACCGGATCGTTAATTGTCGTTGGGTGACTTGTTTCGATTCCCATGGACTCATCACAGCTGATGTCGATAATAATCGCCCCATGTTTCATCTTCATCAAGTCTTCTCGATAGATTATATGATCAGTACGGAAAACATCCCACATGACTGCATTGACCACAACATCATAGTGCCAAATCTCGTTGCGTAGATACGGCGCCCTCTTCCTGTCGTAAACGGTTACCCGCGCGCCAAGTCTGTCAAGAACACGAACGGCGCCACGGGCCGTGTTACCCTTACCGACTACGGCCACATTCAATTTTTCCGGGAGCAATCCGACATATTGGAGAGCATGAAGAACGGCGGCTTCTCCGGCAATTTCGTTATTGCGCCAAAAGACGTGATGTGAATCAGGGTAGAACATATCCTCCCAAGCGATCGCTGTCATCGAACGTTCCAACAAAAAATCCACTATTTGTCTCCCTTGGACCGCATGAATCCAACCAAATAAAGTCTGTCCGGTATGATAAAAATCATATTCATTTTTCAAGGGATTCTTTGGATTGCAGATGATTTCAGCCGAATACGCTTCTTCTTTATCAACAACTCTTGCACCAGCCTCTTGATAACGGGCGTCGCAAATCCCTAGAACAGCTCCATATCCTCTTTCAATTAGGATATGGTCTTTATTAATTACGGTTGCGAGATGTTTAGGTAATATTGCTCTTCTTTTTTCGTTTTCTTTACCACTGATTACAAAACCGATCCTATTCTTCAAATTATCCTCCAAAACTATGTAGATTTTATAGGACGAGAGTTAAATTTAGAGTTTGCATAGACTGCAAACAATAAAAAATAACAAACCGAAGTATAGCTAGAAAAGCTTGATTCAGCTATACTAGACACTAAAAGATAAAAAAAGCATGTCAAAAACGAAACATTTATGTAAACATCATTTTTAGTAATTCGTTGAATGGATTTATAAATATAAAATAACAAAGCAATAAACAGAACTAACCCAAAATAGCCAAATTGACCAATTACCATAGGCCAAAATGTATCAGTAATAAAAGAAGGATTGCTTGCCTGTAAGCCCCAGATCTCTGATATGCCATACTTGAGATAAAGAGGCGAGTAATACTTGGATGATATATATGATCCAAATGTACCAAATCCGGCTCCAAAGGGAAAATGGTCGGCGGCTATTTTAATGGACGAAGCAACCAAGGCGGTGCGTGCAGTATCTGGGTGCGAGAACACCGACTTAAGTTGTGGATATGTAATAGTTACTACTATAAACATAATTAAAATGTAATGTATTAAATGTAAAGATTGTTTTCTAATTATATAAATGTAAAATAATAATAGATATACACCAAGAATAGCAAATGCCTTGAAACGTCCCGTGATGAATATCACAAACGAGATCATGAGTATATATATAATATTTGACTTATTGTATTTAAGATATAGGGTAAGCAACGATAAGATTATTACTGAAGTACTCACAAGATATGTTGGATGGCAAAAAAATAGTTGTTGACTTTGAAAAAAAAGTCTATAGTCAAATGTAGGAAAGATTTTAAAAATAAAATTACCGATTGATAAGATAAAGAGCATAAAGGAATACAATATGGCTTGGATATTTAATGAAGACATCGCAGAAATATTTAAACCACTAAAAACAACTTTACTTCCTAGGTAGATAAATAAGAATTTGAAAAATATCAACGCATCCGATATCGCGATAGGTAAAGTTTGATAATGTGATCTGATGATACTTATTAGACCTATACAAAAAATCAAACATGCAATAGTTATTGTATTGGTAAATTCAATGATAATTTTCTTCTTTTTAAGTACTAATAATACGGATAGGTAGAATATGGCATAAGATAAGATTTCATCAATGTTTTTATAGATTGGAATTATTGTCTGAAAGACATCTTGGAAAAGGAGGCAAAAAAACACTACGTTGAATATTATGTATTGAATAATTATCACTCCTAAGCCATGGTCAATAGGCTCCTTCTGATTTTATTACAACCCAAAATGTCTTCGCAATAATCTGCAGGTCTAGTAAGATGGACCAATTACTGATGTACTGAATATCTAGTTTCATCCATTCATCAAACCCAAGATTGCTTCTCCCGCTTATTTGCCAGAGACATGTTAAGCCTGGTTGTACGCTCAACCTGGTCCATTCATACCTTCCATAATTCATAACTTCGGATGGTAGTGGCGGTCTAGGACCCACAATACTCATTTTGGCTGTGAGAACATGAAACAGCTGCGGCAACTCATCTATGCTGTATTTTCGGATAAACCGCCCCACCCGCGTCACTCTTGGATCGTTCTTGATCTTA
The DNA here is from genome assembly GCA_050260415.1 of Bacteroidota bacterium. Taxonomy (GTDB): domain Bacteria; phylum Bacillota; class UBA4882; order JAAYXC01; family JAAYXC01; genus JBLNCE01. The sequence continues at coordinate 26,833 of JBLNCE010000139.1, forward strand.
AATATGGGTCCGTCTTTTTCGTTAAGGGCAATCAACTTGTCCTTCATCTCGTCGGCGCCAATGACCATCGACCGGAACTTCCAAAATTCAAACTCGACCCCGTCTTTGCCTACGCGCTTTTGTTTGAAGAGCACCGGTCCCGGTGATTCCAGCTTGATGGCGATGGCCACAACAACCATGATCGGTAAAAAAAGCACCAATCCGGCGATTGATCCGATAATATCCATCAAGCGCTTGAGCGTCAGTTCCAAAATCCTACCGGACCAAGGATTAGCAAGCGGATAGGGCATAACTTGGGCAACAGCCGTTTCCGCCTTTGTCGCCGCCGTTTCCTGCTCCAGGCGTTGTAATACTTCCTGCATCGAAGCTTCGACAGCATTCGCTGCCAGAGGTGACATAGTCGTTTCTACTCCTTTCCCCCGACGCCACTAACCCACATTCACGGTAGCCCCGTCTATTTGTTTCGAAAATGGGCTGAAGAAAGAGGGACTATGTATTCAGGTTTTTTCTCTGCCTCATACCGCGAACGTATTCATTGAAAAAAGCTATGCCTATCCCTATAAACGGCGCAAAGAACCCGGCGACCGCCAGGTTGAACTTCATCGACGGTGACGACTTTCTGCCGGGAACAAACGCCGGGTCGATGACGCGCAGAATGTCGTTCTCTTCATTGGTCTCCGCGATCTTGGCCAGTTCGAGCTGGTATGCCAAGAATAGGTAGACTTGCTCCGCCACCTGTTGCTCGCGCAGTATTTGCTCGTAGAGGATTCCTTCCCTCCTTGTATGGCGCCGGAGATCTTCCTCGAACTTCGCCAGGCGCGCCTTGCTCTTGCCATACCGCTCCTCGAGCAATGTCATGTTTTCGTCTCTAGCCTTCGTAATTTCCCGTTTTACGAATTCCTTATAGCGGTCGTAGAACGTCTGCGCGAGTTTATACGCGATCAGCGGATCGTTCCAGGTGACGCTGATCGTTATGGCACCGGACTTTTTATTCACTACCGAAACGGATTCTCCCAGCTTGTCCAGGTCCCCGGGCGCGAGATCGGTTATTGCTAGAACCTCCGCCCTGAGACTATGGCTAGCGACAACCTCCGCGCATAATTCCGGCGTTATGCCGGCGGCGCCGGTGAGGGGGGAAAGACCGCCCGCGGTCATGAACTGTGAAAACGTCGATCCCAATACCGGCAGCGGGGTCAAGGTCTTTTTGCCGTCGAAACAGAAGGTGATACTGCTCCGATACATGGGCGGAACAACAGCGGTAATGATGCCGGTGATCAGAACCGCGACGACGGTGAAAATAACGATAAAGGACGCCGATTTCTTAATGGTTCGCCAGATGTCAATCAAGTCGATTTCATAGTGTTGCGGTTCAACGTTCATCGGATCACCTCTGATCTCAATGAAAAGACAAGTTGGGTATCCCTTTTGCTCAGGTAATAAAAGCCCGAATTCAGGCCGTCTAACTCACCCCCGGCTTTCAGCCACCTCAGACCCGGGCAGGGTCAAAGTCGCGAAATCCAAGGCCTGCTCTGAGCCATCCTGGCTTTCGCAGGCTTGCCACCATCGTGGCGCAGAGATGGACGGCAGCGACCTCTCTCTTTTGAAGAGAGGGGGACGGGAGTGAGTTGAAAGCGCAAAACAAAGGCGTTTCCCCAACCTGATCTAGGGGAATCCCAAAAAAGACAATTATGTATGCACAATCCAGATAACCATAAGAATTCTTCAGCCCGATGGCTAGTCCTGCCAATGCTGTGTTTTTTTTAACATGAGCCTGCGTCCCGGCCAGAAGGTTACAACTCATAGACGTTGGGGGCGGGCTTTTTGTTCACCGTCCACGGGCTGGGAGGAAAGGCGTAATGGAATCCGATCTTTTGGAGGCGGCGGTTGCGCTGCGAGCCCGGCATGGTAGTGTACGGCGTCCACGGTCGCGGCGGGAGAAGAGGTAGAGCGGATGGCGATAAGATGGACATGGTTGACAGGAGGCCTTAGAACTTGTACGTCACCCTCGCTTCCAAGCTATAGCGCACGCCTGCCGCGCCGGGTTCGTTAGCGGCGTTTTCCACATAGGCCACGCCGAGTTCGAGGTCCAGGCGCAGGCAATCCTGCACGGCAAAGGTGCGTCCGCCCTTGAGCCAATACGAGGTCTCTACCACGCCGGTCAAGAGCTCGAAAGTCTGCGCGGTGACCGGGTCCATCGGGTCCGGGAAGCGCCCCTCGCCGTGGCGTTCGCGCTGGAGCTCAAGATACGTGTCCGAGCCGGTCCAGATGAGCCTGGCGGTCAGGAGATCGGCGTCCGGGCCCAGCGGGTGGCCGAGGAGGAGGCCGCCGTCCACGTAGTCGCCCTGGGGCCAGGTGTCATAGAAGGTGTAAGTATGCCGCGTAATGGCGGTATAGTCGAGCCAGAGCCGAGTGTCTTCGCACCCCAGGGGTTTCGTAAACTCCAGGCCCGCCTGAATGCCTAGTTTGTAGTGGCTTACCCAGTCGGAGGTCGGCGGCAGATCGTCAACATAGACCGAGACATAGCCGTTGGCGTGATCCCCGTGGTACTTCGCGTCGATGGCCATGATCATGTTGCAGTACTCGTTGCCGCCCCCATCGGCATCAAGGTATTGGAGCATGAGCTGTGTAACCTCCAAGGGGATGAGGGGGTAGGGGTTCAGGTACCAGGGGCTGAAGTCCCCCGTGAGCAGTGCGGCCTCAACGTACCCCAGCCGCCAGCGTCCGGCTTCGATCTTATACCGCCGGGCCAACATATAGCGTGCGGCGCCGTTACGAGGCTCGAGGAAGATATAGGCCTGCTCCCAGTGGAAGGGCGGGATCAGTTCCATGCCGGTGAAGTCGTTTTGCATCCAGAGCATGAGGTGGCCGCGGGTGGGGGAGAGGGAGAGGTTATTTACGGGGGCGGGGCCCCAGTTGAGAGGGATATAGCCGAGGCGAAGGTCATAGGTGAAGAGCCTGCCTTGGATGGCCGCGTTGAGGGGGTACAGGGTGCCATCGACCATAGAAAATGAAAGGCCGGGTTGGGTAAGGTCCATGTTGTCCGCCTGACAGGGGGATGGATGGAATATGAGGATGACTGTTAATAGGAAAAATACCAAAGCAAACTTATAACCGTCCTGCATCGGCCTCGCCTTTCCGCGGGGTACGTCTCCGCACGCGCAGCCTTAAAAAGGCCCCTAATGCTATCCCGGCCAGATCGAGCAAGATATCCAGGAGCTCGCCCGTTCTGAAATCCGAGTATCTCTGCAATACTTCGTCGAAGGTCGCGACCGCTCCTGCCAAGACGATCGATTGAATGCCGACGGCCAGGCGCGCGCCCCGGGTGCGTTTGGGCCGTCCCGTGGCAAGCTGGGCATTGATGAGGATGATGGCCAGGACGGCATAGATCAGGACATGAAATGCTCTACGCCCATAGAAGGCAATGCCCGCCACCATCGCCGCGGGCAGGTTTGGGAAGAAGTGATGGATGAACGACTCCATGGATGCGCGGCTAAAGTCGGGATCCGTGACGGCCAGAAGGATGCCTGCTGGATAGAGGAGAGCCGCGAGCCACCAGAGGGAAAATCGGGAACCGTGTCGCAAATGAAAAATGCCTCCATTAGGGAAGTCTCGCACCACGTTTTGAAAGCATTCTCGAACGGATATAGAACTTAACATGCATAATCGCGCACTATACGAACGATTAATTGTGCGGCGTTGCCATCACCATAAGGTGTTCCTTCAAGCCCTCTTGAGCCTATGCTGTCGAGAATGCTACGGCTGATATCGGCGGCAGATACCGGTGGTACAATGCGATTCCAACCAAGTTCAACAAGCTCCACCCATTCAGTTTCGCCACGCAATGTGACGCAAGGGACTTTATAGAAGAAGGCCTCCTTTTGGACTCCCCCTGAGTCAGTGGCAATAAGAGCCGCATTTTGTTCAAGCTGTATCATGTCCAAATATCCTACTGGCTCGATTACCCGAATGCTCTTGCCAAGTCTATTCAGTAGACCGTTCTGGTCAAGTATCTTTCTGGTTCGTGGATGCAGAGGCACGATCACTGGTAACGTACTGGCAATATAACTAAGTCCGTTGAAGATGGCGTACAGCCGATCTTGATCCTCGGTGTTTTCCGCGCGATGCACTGTTGCCAGTACGTACCGATGCGGTTCAAGCCTTTGCATCTCCAGGATATTGCTTTTCCGGCGTGCTTTGTCCCCATAGAATAGTGCCGCATCATACATAACGTCGCCAACCAGAGAAATCTTGGATTCCGGTATCCCTTCGTGCCTCAAGTTCTCTACGGATGTCGTCGTTGGCGCAAATAGTAATTCCGAAGCATGGTCCGTCAATACCCGATTGATCTCCTCCGGCATAACACGGTTAAACGATCGCAGCCCAGCCTCGATATGGGCAACCGGAATATTAAGTTTTGCGGCGGCCAAAGCCGCCGCCAGGGTCGAGTTGGTATCCCCATAGACGATAACCATATCCGGCCGCTCATCGAGCAGGACCTTTTCAATTGCGGTAAGCATACGGCCTGTCTGGTCGCCATGGGTTCCAGAGCCTATTCCTAAGTTGTACTTTGGCGGTGGAATGTCGAGTTGACTAAAGAATGTATCCGACATATTTGCATCATAGTGCTGTCCAGTGTGGATCAATATTTCCTCGGCCCCATGTGTTGAAGAAAGGGCGTGGGAAACCATGGCAGCTTTGACGAATTGGGGTCGTGCTCCGATGACTGAACATATTCTCATTTTGATTACCGCCTACACTAAAGCGACTTTTTTATGGCTTCAGCAACGATTACTTGGGTGTCCCGGCTAAGAGTCGGACCATTGGGAAGCGAGATGACCTCTTTAGCATACTTCTCAGACACTGGGAGGTTCGGTGCCTTATCCAAGTATACAGGTAGACGATGCACGGGAACAGGGTAATAAACCATGGTGCCAATGCCCGCCTCGGTAAGGAGTTTCTGGAGTTGATCCCGTTTGCCGCCAAGTACCCGTACGGTGTATTGATGATAGACGTGCTTGGCATAGGGGGCTTCATAGGGGGTGGCGATCTCCGATATCCCTTGAAGCAATTCATTGTAAGTCTGGGCGACCTTGCGGCGCGCTTCGTTCCATTCGTCGAGGTGGGGGAGCTTGACCCGGAGGATGGCCGCCTGGATCTCGTCGAGCCGGGAGTTATAGCCGATGACCTCGTTGTAGTACTTCTTCTTTGACCCGTGGACCCTGAGCATGCGGGCGGTCTCGGCGAGAGAATCATCGTCGGTGGCGATCAGGCCGCCGTCGCCGTAAGCCCCCAGGGTCTTGGAGGGGAAGAAGGAGAAGCAGCCGACATCGCCGATGGCGCCCAGCTTCTTACCCTTGTATTCGCCGCCGAAGGCCTGGGCCACGTCCTCGACGATCCGTAGGCCGTGCCGGCGGGCCAGATCCAACAGAGGATCCATCTCCGCGGCGTGGCCGAAGAGGTGGACGGGAATGATCGCTTTGGTGCGTTGGGTGATGGCCTTTTCTACGAGGGCGGAATCGAGGTTGAAGGTCCGGGGATCGATATCCACGAAGACGGGTACGGCCCCGAGCAGGCTGACGGCCTCAGCCGTGGCGAAGAAGGTGAACGGCGTCGTGATCACTTCGTCGCCGGCACCGATCCCGCAGGCGCGCAGGCCGATGACCAGGGCGTCCGTGCCGGAATTGACGCCGATGGCGTGCTTGACGCCGAGATAGGCCGCGGTCTCCTGCTCGAAGGCCTTGACATTGGGGCCCATGATGAATTGGGTGGAGCGGAGGACGTTTTGGATGGCGGCGTTGAGTTCGGGCCAGAGGGATTCGATTTCCGGGTTAAGATCGAGGACGGGAATGGGCATGTGTATTCCTCCTTAGTAAAGAATTACCGGGATTAGCCAAGGGCCTTGGCTAGCTTCTTGCCTATCTTCTTGATATCGTGGTATTCTTCAACATATAAGCGGCCATTTTCCCCCAGCTTATCTCTCTGTTCAGCGGGCATTTTGTAGATGCTCATCACAGCATCGGCAAGCGCGCCGGGATTACCGGGTTCGACCATAATGCCCGCATGGGCCTTTTCGACTATATTGTCTGGATCAAATGCAGAGACAATGATCGGTTTCCCACTGGCAAGATAATCATAAAGCTTATTGGGACTCATACCGTATTTCAGAGCGTCGAAAGGCTTCAAACAGTGCAATAGGAGGTCAGCCTGACGCAATAGGCTCGGTATCTGCGATTTTGCAACTGGTTCCATAAAAGTTACATTTATAAGGGACTCCTGGGATACCTTTTCGATTAATCTCTTTTTTTCTGGTCCATCGCCAATCAAAAAGAAGTGGATGTCGGAGGAACCAACTATCTTTGCGGCATTTAGCACAACATCCAAGCCATTTGCCGGACCGTGTGCTCCGGCATATATCACCTTGAATTTCCCTTTATATTGCGCCTCGTTGGTGATGGCTGACTCGCAAATAAGGGGATCTATTTCATCAAATCTATCCAGATCGACTCCGTTGGGAATCCAGAGAACCTTCTTCGCGTCTATACCGTACCTTCCTATGTAATCCACGGATCTTGGAGGGATGACAATAATTTTGTCAGCTCTCTTGTACATAAACTTTTCCCAGGCGTATAAGCATCGTGCTTGGATACTCGTAGGTTTCATCGCTCCCATGTCGATGGCAGTCTGCGGCCATAAGTCGCGGACCTCAAAGAAAAACCTTGCCCGATACTTCTTGGCCAGCCACCAACCGGCGATCACGGCAAAGGGATGCATTGAAGATCCAATAACGATATCGGGTCGATCAACAAGTTTTGCTACTTGCAACGATTGCACAGCATACGATATCATGTTCAGTATTCTACGCCAGTCGTTGCCATAATATGGAATGGTTCTTACCCAAATAAACTTCACATTTTGCAGGTCCTCTAACTTGAACAATTGATTGCGTGATATTTTAATAAATTTTTTCGATATATGATCAAACCCCGAGGCAATTATCGTGACGGAATATCCGTTTTTTACTAGCTCCCGGCCCAGGTCATAATGTCGGGTAATACCAGGCATGTCCGGACTGATTGCATAATGGTTCAATATCAAAATTGATTTTTGTGACAAATCATAAATACCTCATTTCATAAGATCACTTTGCTTGCTCAAAAAGCGTTGCGAGGTCGGCAACGCATTTTTCCAGGTTGAAACGTTCCTCAATGCGTCTTCTACCTGCTTTACCCAATTCTTCGCGCAGTTTCGGATCGGCGGCGAGCTGCTCAATAGCCATCGCCAAGGCCTCAGGGTTCATCGGTGGTACAAGTATTCCGCAATCTTTGACTAACTCCGCTATCCCACCGGTGTTAGTTGAGATGACCGGAATCCCGCGGCTCATTGCCTCCATGAGCGAGACGGGTATTCCCTCTTTCTCGCCAGATCGATCCACTACACTGGGTAGAACCATGACATCCCACTTCCCTGCCGATAGACTCGCGAGCAATTGTTCATGCGGCAAGCAACCCAAGAAAGTTACAGCTGATTCGAGTCGGTATTCTTTGACGATTTGTTCAAGTTCAGTTCTCAATACTCCGTCGCCAGCTAGATCCAAATGCAATACTTCCCTTCGCTCAGTCAATAGCCTGAGCGCTTCTATCAAGTACCGGTGTCCCTTAACTGGCACTAAATTCGCGGCAGTGATTATTCTTAGCGTAGCATCGTTTCGTCTCCGGTCAGGTCCTATTAGGTCGGGGAGTCGGACACCCACATGAATGACCGGTGCCTTCCAGCCGGCAATTGTCACCAAATCCTCGAGTTCATTAGCTCCCCGTCGGCTGATCGCCCGGATAAACCTGGCTCTGCATGCTTTTTGCCGCAAAAGATTGTTTTCCGTGATGTCCCATCGGTGGGCGGTAATACTCCATGGAACATCAGCGATGGTGCACGCAACCATTGCCATGCTTGCGGTCGTCGCGGCCCAATGAGTATGAATATGATCTGGATGGAGTTTTCGTATCAGGGCGGCGAGCCAAAGCCCTTTCGGATAGACGGCAAGATTCTTGCCAAGAATTTTCAGGGAACGACTCTTGAGGAGCAAACAAAAAGCCTCTAAGCACCTAATCGGTTTCCGAAAAATGATCGTGACTGCGTTTTTTAGGATTGTCCACGAAATCAACGGTTGAATGAATTTGCGCTCAAGTAGCTTTTCCGCTTCATGATGCAGCAAGGCCCCTCTAGGGTACATTGGAATTAAAAAAATGCGATACCCTTGCCTTGTGAGTTCTTGGATTTCAGGGATAATGAACGCCTCGCCGGGACCGAAAGGGAGACTAGAAGTAATATAAAAAATGGTTATCTCAGAACAACGTTCGGTGGTCGCCGCAGCTTCTGTTGGGTTTTTCGCAGGATGGCCCTGGCGTAATTCAAACATGAACTTGATTGCCTCCTAAATGTCTCGCGCCAATGAGAAAAATCCTTTCGATATTCGGGAAACGTCAATTCCAGAGCCTGCAATTGGGCTATATGTAAATGATGATAAAAGGGACTGGCGATATTCCCGGCTAAATCGTAATTTGACCAATAGACCCTGTCGTACCTTGGGAGAATAGAAATCAAGGTTCTTAGGCTATTATTTAATGTATCTTCGGCTTTATAGGCAATTTCATCGCGATTTCTTAGCGCCAATAGAAAATCATAAAGGCCGAATAACGCAAATATCCAACCATTGAGGATAGTTGCCTCTCTATCTTGCGGTGTTTCTTCAAGGATCAATCCATGTTGGACAACACGACATGTACCACCCATACTTATTGGTAATAATAGAGGAGATAGTGCCTTTTTGGCGCATTTGAGATAAATCTCATCCGATGTTAAGGCGTAGGCCCGCGCCAAGACGGATATCCCCTCGCCTTGAGTCATCGCCGAATATTTGGAGGCATAAGTTAAATTAATGATTGACCAAATTGGCCATCCGCCGTTATCATCCTGCGATTTGACCAGCCAATCGGCTGACTTTTTAAACAAACCTAAATCGGAATCAGCTTTTTTATTGCTCTGTAGCCATATATCCCAATGCCCTAATGCCTTTTGTATTATTGTGGTTGGAAAATGGAAGAGTTCGTTGCTAAGATTTTTGTTTAGTGGTAGTCCATCTTGATCCGTCGGGCCATTCCAATGTGTTTTTCTGCTGAGATCGTTGAAATAGCCGGCCAGTTGCCCCGGGGTAAATCTTTTTCCAAGAGTCTGCGGAGCATGCCAGTAACTCTTGCCAAGGAGCATCCCGGTCCAGTGGCGTATTAGTCGAGTATAGATAATGATTCGTCTTGATTCGATGATCATGATGCTCCTTTAAAGTGTTATCCGTCGATGGTATGCTTGCCGGGAAGAGGCGTGCCACCTGATTCGCGGACCTGGAAGAGCATCCACCCGCAACCGATACAGATGAGCACCGGTACTACTTGGATCACTAAACCGGGTTTGAGCAATGCACTAAGGTCGTTTCTCGACATGGTAAAGGCCAGCGGAGCCATGACGGTTACAATGAGCGCAACCAAGTAATTTCGGTCGGAACGCGCATCAATCGAGCCGAAGATGATGCCGAGCAAGAGTCCGAGAATCAGGACGCCCATCAACCCCAGATTCATGTATCCCTCTGCCAGCCAGGAAAAACCGTAAGCCCCACCTTGGGAGTAATACAAAGGGGAATAGAAGGAACTGAACCAAACCGAGGGTGGATTTGGTCTGTTTGGCCAGATAGAGCCCGGTACGACATTTAGCACATCGTCAAGCAAGGTGCGACCAGCCAGCCAAGAGCCTACTTCGCGAAAGTCGCGCGTGATTCGAATCAGTATTAGGGGCGCCGTTCCGAATTCCGAATTCATCGGATCCATCGAAGCACGCAAATCACGTAGCGAAAGGATTTTTACCGCATTCTGCCAACCAATATTTGTTGCCACTGATCTAAGATTTCCGACGATCATCATACTGAAGGCAAAGACCAATCCTAACAAGGCGATCTTGGGCAGCGATATTTTGTGTACAAAAAGGTGGTGCGCGATGAGAAGGCTGCTGATCAAAGAAAACACTGGGCTCCGGTCGCCGATTAGCAAGGAAGGAAGAAAGATAAACAAGCCAACAGCCGCACAGACAATAGATGGCCATAACCTACGCCTTTGGGTTCCCCAGGCATAGAGCATGGCCAAACCAGAGGTGGCTAAGTTATAGCCGGCTGCATATACACCTAGTCCCCGCAACTGCCTGGCGAATTGGACATAGTACAGCCTGGAATAAACGCTCATTCCGCCCATATTGCTATATAGTTTGAGACATAAAGCCGCCCCGATTACGATCAGCGGTATGGCGGCGATCTTGACATAGTCGGGGAGTAAGATCCGGTCGTCCGTTTTTATGGGCTGTCTCAGGCGGCTGGCCCTTTTTAGCATGGCGTGCCAAGCGAGAAAAAAGGTTATCGTACCCGAACAAACAATTAAGCAATACCAGCCTAATTCAGTGAGGTTAGTCGATGATAGATTGGCCCAGTCAAAAGTCCGCGCTCCGCTAAACAATGCTATAGACAAAAAAGGACTGGCGTAATAGATCCAAGTGGAACAGATAAAGATACCACCCAATGACCAGATGCCCATCCGGGCGGCAACCATTTTTAGGATAACTAAAGTAATTACGCTCAAAAAGAGCAAGTATATGAGGCCCAATAATTGGCGATTGTCCGCTATTGCCAATGTAATCAGGGCGATAAATAAACTTAGAGCAATCGTGATTATCGCTGCTTGATATCTTTTCATCTACGATAACTCACAGTAATTGTTTTCCTTGGCATTTTGGACAGGAAACTGGTACCGTCTTGGGATCCATGGTTTCCCCACACTCACACGCCCATCCAATCACCTTGGCCGGCACTCCCGCCACTATCGCATGCGCCGGTACATCCTTGGTCACCACGGCCCCCGCAGCTACAAACGCCCATTCGCCCACGGTATGCCCGCAGACGATCGTCGCGTTGGCCCCGATGGAAGCGCCGCGCTTGACCACGGTCGGCAGGTAATCGGCGCTGGTGTTCCTGGGGAAGGCCGAACGCGGCGTCTTGACGTTGGTAAAGACCATGCTCGGGCCGCAAAAGACATCATCCTCCAGAACGACGCCCTCGTAGACCGAGACGTTGTTCTGGATCTTGACGTTATTGCCGATCTTGGCGTTCTTGGCCACGCAGACATTCTGGCCGAGGGAGCAGCGCTCGCCAATCTCCGCGCCGCTCATGATGTGGCAAAAGTGCCAGATCTTCGTGCCCTTACCGATCTTGGCCCCTTCGTCGACATAAGAGGATTCGTGTACAAAATAATCCTGGTCCAATTCCTAAACGCTCCTCTCAAACTCACCCCCGGCCTGCGGGCCACCTATGACCCAGGAAGGGGCGAAGTCGCGGAATCCAAGGATGGATGGCAGCGGCCGTTCTCTTTGTTCAAAGAGAGGGGGCCGGGGGGTGAATTCCTACTCCAGCCACTCCATAAGTTTCCCTGTCAACCATTCCAGATCGTCCAAATCCTCGTTCTTGATCCGTACGACCCTAATTCCTCTGGCATTAATGATCGCACTTCGCAGTTCGTCATAGTCCTTTTGCCGCTCATGATATGCTCCGTCTAGTTCTATAACCGTTTCCTTCTCAGCGCAGTAGAAATCAGCTAGGAAAAACCTTCTCCGCTTGTCGATGATAATCCTAATCGGATGTTGGCGTAATACTTTCCTGCCAAGAAATCTCCTATCGCGCAACATCTCCCATAGTTTCTTCTCTGCCTCTGTTTGTCTTTTTCTAAGGAGGCGTGCGGCCATCACATGATCGCGCACAGAATCCCCTCCCGACCCGGTCACACGGCCTAATCACCCCCTCTCTTTGAACGAAGAGAGGGGGCCGGGGGGTGAGTTCGTTTCGCCATGTCCTGAGGCTTTCAAACTCACCCCCGGCCTATTGGCCACCCCCTCTCTTTGTCCAAAGAGAGGGGGCCGGGGGGTGAGTTCAATCCTTTCGTCGCTTCCTCCAGGACCCTGACCACCGCCAGGCCGCTTCGCCCGTCCGAGAGGGGAGTCAGGCGTCCGGCGACGCAATCCAGAAAATGCTTGAGTTCCAGGGCCAGCGGCTCGCCGTCGCCCCGGAAGGCGATCTCCGCCCCGCCGTCCCGGTTGCTCAGATCGGGATTGATGCCCTTGCGGTGGAGGGTAACGGTCTGGTCCGCCTCGTCGTAGACCAGCATGCCTTCGGATCCGACCACCGTCAGCCGCCGGTGCTTCTCCGGCCAGAGCCAGGAGTTATGCAGGTGGGCTTGGACCCCGCCGGGGAAATTGAGATGGAGATAGACGTCGTCCTCGATCCCGGGCTGCAGCACGCACTGCCCGGAGACCTCGAGGCCCTCGGGTGCCTGTCCGACGAGATGGAGCAGGACGGCTACGTCGTGCACGCCCAAGCTCCAGAGGGCGTTCTCCACTTTCCTGGCCCGGCCGAGGTTGAGCCGTTCCTGATGCAGGCTGTGGAGCTTGCCCAGGGCTCCCGATGCTATGTAGCTCTTGACCCATTGAACCGCGGGCTGATATAGGAGTAGGTGCCCGACCATGAGTATTCTTTGTTTTTTTTCCGCCAGGCGCACCAGATCCTGGGCTTCCGCGCTGGCCAGGGTGAGGGGTTTCTCAACGAAGACATCCTTGCCGGCTAAGAGGGCGGCCTTGGCCACCTCAAAATGGGTGATGACGGGGGTGGCGATTGCCACGGCGGGGATATCAGTCCCCAATAGGCTTTGGTAGTCGGGATAGACCTGGAGGCTGGGGTATTCTGTCTCAAGCCCGGCCCTTATGTCCGTGCTCGTTTCCGCCACCGCGGCCAATCCATTCAGTCCGTATAGGGTGCGGACGATGTTCTTGCCCCAATTGCCCGCGCCGATGACGCCGATTTTCATAGGAGGGTAATCCTTTCCCGGTGCGTTTTGACGTGTCGCGTGGCATTACGCGTATCCAGAACGTGATTGGCCGTGTCCACCAGCCATTTATAGTCGATGTTGCTGTGGTCGGTGGTGATTACGACCAGGTCTACTTCATGCAGTAGTTCGGCGGTCAGGGGGACGCTTGTCATGTGCAGACCATGCTCCCTGAACTCAGGCACGTACGGGTCATGATAGACCAGGTTGATCCGATCTTTGGCCAACTCCTTGATTACCTCGATGGCGGGGGATTCCCGGTAATCATCGAGATCTTTCTTGTAAGCCACACCGAGCACCAGGACATTGGCCTTGGATGGCGCCTTACCCAGTTTGTTCAAGACGCGAACTGTTTTCTCCCGGACGAACTCCGGCATCTTGCGGTTGATCTCGCCGGCCAGGGCGATGAAATGGGTATTGAAGTTGTACTCCTTTGCCTTCCACTCCAAGTAGTGAGGATCGAGCGGGATGCAGTGCCCCCCGACCCCCGGACCGGGGTAGAAAGGCATAATGCCGAACGGTTTAGTATTGGCGGCGTCAAGCACTTCCCAGACATTGAGTCCCATGCGATCGCAGAGCAGCGTAAGCTCGTTTACGAGGGCGATATTGACCGCCCGAAAAGTGTTCTCAAAGACTTTCGTTAGTTCAGCGGCTCTGGCGTTTGAGACCGGTACCACCTTCTCGATTGTCTGCCCATAAAAGGCCATCGCAACTTCCAATGAGTCCGGACCAACGCCGCCGACAACCTTCGTCGTATTTTTGGTTGTATATCTCTTATTACCCGGATCGACCCTTTCAGGCGAATGTGCAAGGTAGAAGTCTTTTTCGACCTTCAATCCCGACGATTCCAGGATCGGAAGCATAATCTCCTCCGTGGTCCCCGGGTAGGTTGTGGACTCGAGGCTAACCAGTTGACCGGGGCGTATGTGCGGGGCTATCTCCCTGGTGACGGATTCGACATAGCGCAGATCCGGGGTAAGGTTTTTTGTAAGGGGGGTTGGTACGCATATGACTATAACGTCCAACTCACCTACCTGGTGATAATCTGACACAGCGCTAATCAGCCTTTGCCCCACCAGCTCGCGTAACTCTTCGTCCCGGACATCCTGTATGTAATTCTCGCCATGATTGATCATATCGGCGCGCTTTGCATTTCGATCGATCCCGATGACCCTGTAACCGACCTTGGCTTTTTCCACGGCGAACGGAAGGCCTACATAGCCAAGGCCGACCACACCGACCAAAGCTGAGTGGTCTCTTATCTTTGCCAAAAGGTCTGTCTTGATATCGATTCTATAGGCGGGTGTAGCCATTTTTCAAACCTCAATTCACTAAGGAATTCATGACCATCCTGTGACCTACCTTGCTCCGTCTCTTCGTAGCACCACACCCACGGTTCGCAAAATAATCCGTAGATCAATCAGTAATGAATGATTCTCTATGTAATGCAGATCGTAAGCGAGTTTCTCCGACGGTTTCAAATCATAGCCTCCATTAATTTGCGCCCACCCCGTTAACCCCGGCTTCACCGCCACCCTCCATGCAAACCGGGGCTCCTCCTTTATAAACTCATTAACGAAGCATTTCCTCTCCGGCCTCGGCCCAACCAGACTCATCTCGCCCCGCAATATGTTCCAAAGCTGGGGCAGTTCGTCGATCCTTGTCTGACGGAAAAAACGGCCGCACCATGTCACCCGGTCGTCATCAGGTTCCGCCCACTTGGGGCCGTCCTTTTCCGCGTCCTGGACCATGGTCCGGAACTTATAGAGCGTGAACACTTTATTGCCACGGCCGACGCGTTCCTGTCTATAGAGAATCGGACCCGGGGAGGTTAGCTTGACCATAACGGCGGCGACGATGAAGACGGGAGAGAGAAGCACAAATCCGACCAACGAGCCAAGGATATCCATCGCCCGCTTGATGGCCAACTCCACGGTCCTTCCCGCCCAAGGGTCCGCCATGGGGAAGGCCACCACCTGGCCAAGAAGAGTTTCTTCAGCGGCCGCCATTTCCCTCCTGGGATGATCCGGCGCATGGACGATCGATTCTTCGAGTGCGCCCAGAATGATTTGTTCCGGCGCCGGCGCGATTGATTCCCCGGCCGCGGTTAATTGAGACATAGCGATATTCCCCTTTCACGGCACTTTTTTGGGTGCCATCCCTGGGAGGACAGCCTGTCCCCATCCAACGGACCGGATCCCCTGATACGTTTCATGGTACGGTCCGTCGTCTTCGGCAGGCGTCCATCTGCCGTATCCGTGACTAACATCGTAAAATAACATTCTTTTTTGCGCTCCCCGCCTCGGTATTGATAGGGGGGAGGGAGAGGCTTGTGAAACCTACAGTCCGCAGAGTTTCTGGCCTGTCAAAGGGCGGAGACTCTGATAACGGAAGTAATTGTCTATATCGTGTTGCCTTTCACCAACAATTTAGGGCGCAAAAACCCCTCCAGGGCTAATGGAATATAGCGCAATCCTTCGCCTGGCGCCGCGAGATCCTCACGTGTCAGGCGCTTCCATTATTGGGAGGGCTCCGCTGTGTTGGTATTTATTCGAGGACGGATCACGTTTTCCTGTCGCACCCGTATAAAAAAATGAATAAAGCCAATTCCGATTTACCAAGCAAAACTAACGCGGAGGCGTATTGGGCGCCAATTTGAGCCCAGTCAACCGCCGCCAGCCGCCGCGTACCGGCCGCGCGCCGCGGGGATCGTGGACGCGGCCCTCGATGACGGCCTGCGGGACGCGTCTGGTCAGGTCGAGCGCCAGGTCGTGTCCGTGCTCCGAGGCCACTTTGGCCCTGGCCTCGGCCATCATGACCCGGCGGTGGACGGAGCCGTGCCCGTCCGTGGCCATGATATGGGCCAGGCCCCGCTTGATGAGGGTCTCGGCCGCCTTGCGCGCCTCGGTGCCAAACCGGCCGCGGATGCTGCCGGTACTGATCTGAGTCAGGCAGCCCTGGTCCACCAGGGACTCGACCAGCCTGGGGTCGCGCGCCAGGTCCCGGTTGCGTTCCGGATGGGCGAGCACGGGGGTGATCCCGTATGAGAGCAGGTCAAAGACGACGGACTCCGTATAGCGCGGCATCTCGTTAAGGGGCAGCTCCAGCAGGAGATACTTGCCCGCGTCGCAGAGCGTCATCGCCAACCCCTCGGCCGCCATCCGCGCCACGTCAGGACCAATATGGATCTCCGCGCCGGGGAGGATCCGCACCGCGATCCTGCCCTCGTCCAGCCGGGCCTGCAATTCGCGCACACCCGCGAGGATCTTCTCCCGGTGGGGCTTGGCCGCGTCGAGGATATGCGGCGTGGCCACGATTGTCCCGATCCCATCCGCGCGCGCCTGACACGCCATCTCCACCGCTTCCGCCATCGTCGCGGCGCCGTCGTCAAACCCGGGCAGGATATGCGCGTGGATGTCGATCATTACGGGCCTCCGGTAAAGAGATTGTTAAAAAGCCT
>JBLNCE010000140.1:0-6471 GCA_050260415.1 Bacteroidota bacterium
GGAGCATCATCTGTTTTGGGTTGTATGGCCGATATGTCTTCTTGTCCATGCCTTATTAGTTCGACACTCCGGCGGGATTCCCTCGCCCGGCGATAAAGTTTTACTCGGACAAACTCCTAGGCGGGTGAAACCCCCATCATCACAAAGGGAGATGAATAATGTTGGAAGTATGCAATCACGAGCACCGCAACTGGCCTTTCTTTGAATCGCTGCCGTACGACCAAGGAGGTCATGGCCGTCATAAGTGCGCCGGTTGCGCTTATGAGCGAGGATACCAGGCGGGTTTGGCGAGACAAGAAGTCATTCAATTAGACCTTGATTCACTTCCAGAAAGCCAAGCGGGCGTTGTTCGGCATAAGAGTCCTCATGCAGCGTTCGCTATGGGTTATATGGATGGAGTCCATGCATCGTATAGAAACTAACATCGCCATGAACGCGGACAGGCAAAAGCATGGCAATGCCCCTCATCACCCCCTACAACCACTCCCCAGCATCTCCGAAGCTCTCCCCATTGATATCCAAAAAAAAGATCGCCTCAGCGGGGGCCGGCCGCTTTTTCCCGTCGAGGATTTGGAGTCAGCAGGTGCCTCTGCCCTGTCTTGCGAATACCATCTCCGGACAAAAATCGTTGAATATGCGGATTGCAAGCATGGGGTTTGCGGGCGGTTTAATCGCCGCCCGCAGCTCTACGTAAATCGTTGCGCTCCCAGGAGGACAATTTGGTGAACCAAGACAGACTCAATCGCGAGTGGATTGACCTGGCTCCTGCGTGGATTCGCGAAGCGCGCGAGGGGGTCAATCCTACGCGCACCGGCCTGCTCGACAAGCCGATGCTTCAAGCGTGCGGGAATGTCGCGGGACTCCGCATACTGGACTGCGGGTGCGGAGAAGGCCGTTTCTGTCGAATCCTGGCCCGGCAAGGGGCGGCCTATGTATTGGGCCTCGATCTCTGTGAGCCCATGATTGACGCGGCCAACGAACTGCGGGGAGAACGGGACGAGTATCGGGTGGCCGATGTGCAGGACCTGGGATTTCTTGGCCCGGAATCGTTCGACCTCTGCGTCTCCTATCTCAACCAGTGCGACCTGCCCGACTTCATGGCGAACAACAGGGAGGTCTTTCGCGTCCTGAAGCCCGGCGGCCGCTTCATCGTTGCCAACCTCCATCCGATGCGGTCCGCCGCCGGCGGGTGGCACAGATCGGAGGAAGGCGAAAAGCTGCACGCCATTCTCGACCGCTACTTCGAGGAGACCGAACGTCACTGGAGGATAATGGGAACAGAGATCACGAACTTCCACCGCACTCTATCGACGTACATGCGCGGCTTCCACACCGCGGGATTCGTCCTGGCCGATCTCATCGAACCGACGATAACGAAGGAACAGCTGAAAGACTACCCCCAGCTGGACGATGAGCTGAGGGTCCCGAACTTCATCATCTATGTGCTGAAGAAACCATGATTCTGATTGGCCGGAATAGTAGGGCGGGCAAAATCCAATGGAATTAATCGGGACGGCGACAATCCATCCCCTGTTATTTTATGCCGGGAAGATATCCGGGTACATTGTTTGGGCACTGCTTGCCTTGTTATTATGTCAAAGGCTCTATCCGCCCTCGTATGCGAACCAGTCGAAATACGCCGGCGCCGTGCTACGCTTGCCGTTGCCCGTGGCGTAGAGGCCGAAATAGACGCCGGTGAATCCTCCGGCGACCTCCTTGGAGAGATAGCGGGTTTCGCCTTCCGCCAGGGTTTTGGGTTCCCCTTCTCCCTGATGAAAGATAAAGCGGTATCGCGATGGATCCGCATCGATGCCCAGCACGACCGGGCCGTCCGCCACCGCGGCCTTGGCAACCACCATGGCGAGACTGCCGATCCGGCGCCTGACGATAATGGATTTTTCGCCGTCGAGCCGGGTGACGGCGATTTCGTAGTGGTGTCTCTCATTCATGAGGACAGTCAGGCCCGCCTCCTCCCCGTCGAGGCGCGGTTCAAAGTCGAGGAGCGCGCCGGCCCGGCAGTCGAAATGCTGCTGCCGGCGGCCGATGAAGGCCGGTGAAGCTGCTTCGTCGAGCGTCACGGCCGATCCGGTCAAACGCAGCCAGCCGGGACGATCCGTCAGCGACCAGTCCTCGGCGTGCGGATTGCGCAGAAAATTCCAGGACATGTCCAAGATGGGCGCGTCGAAGTCGTCCCTCACAGGCGGCGAGGGCCAGAGTACGGAAGGCGGTAAAGCCGCCTCGACCTCCAACGAGGTATGACCGTTCTCTCCGACCAGCGGCCAGCCCTCATGCCAGCTCACTGGCGAAAGGAATGTTTCGCGTCCCAGATGGTGGCAGGGCGGGTAAGACACCGGCCTGATGCCCAGGAAATAGAGCCACCAACTGCCGTCGTGCGCCTGCAGCAGATCGGCGTGGCCGGTGGCCTGGATCGGGCTGTCCAGGCTGCGGTGGGAGAGAATCGGGTTATAGGGACAAGGCTCGAAGGGTCCGTACGGTCCGGCGCTTCTGGCGATCGTTTCCATGTGGCCGTATTCGGTGCCGCCCTCGGCGATCATCAGGTAGTAAAGGCCGTTGATCTTGTACAGGTGCGGCGCCTCCGGGTAGGCGCCGCCGGTGCCCGACCAGATATAGCGGGATTCCGTCAGACGCCTGCCGGTCGCGATCTCGATCTCGCACTGGTAGATGCCGCGTTCGTCCCCGCCGCCGTTGCTGGTAAAGTAGACTCTGCCGTCGTCGTCGAAGAACAGGGAGGGATCGATCCCCCCTTGATCGACCCAGATGGGCTCCGACCATTCCCCCCCCGGATCCTCCGTCCAGACATAAAAGTTGCCGCCGCGCGTGACGTTGGTCGTCGTCATGTAGAACCGCCCCGCGTGATATCTGATGGTGGGAGCGTAGATCCCGCAGGAACTCGGCACGCCTTCCAGGTCCAGCTGTCCGCGGCGGGTGAGACAGTGGCCGATCTGGCGCCAGTGAACCAGATCCCGGCTGTGAAAGACCGGCACGCCCGGGAAGTACTCGAACGAACTTGTCACGAGGTAGTAATCACCGCCGGCGCGGCAGACGCTGGGATCAGGATAGAAGCCCGGGATGACGGGATTTTGGTATTTCATGCATAGGCACCTCGTCTCAGGTTGCTTGCGGTGGAAATTTCTACGGGCGGCGGGGCGTTCCTTTCTTTGAAGCTCTGGAACTGGGTTGTGGCTCGGGAATGCTGTGGAAAGAGAATGCGGACCGGATAAACCCCGACTGGGATATCGTCTTGTTCGATCAGTCCCCGGGAATGCTGGAGGAAGCCCGGCGACCCTGTGACGCAACATGTTTACTGTTCGTCGATAAATTTCTATTGACAATCGATAAATCATGAGGTACATTACGATCGAGCCGGCTAACAAGAATCCGTAAAGGGGTTGTCCGCCATGCGTTATCTCGGTAAGAGCTCGGCCGCCTTCGTGCTCGGTGTTCTACTCGATGTCGCCTGGGGTATGGCCTTCTTCGGTATGGGTGTCATTCTCCTGTGCCTGTTGGCGCTGGGGTTTTTCTCGCCCCAGATCTTCCCGCACAGCCTGCTCAGGTCGTTCGCGTTCGATACCCAGTTCATCAAGTTCAGCTTTTCCCGGGTCGATTTCCAAAGCATAGAGGCCATCCTCTTCGGTTTCCTCGGTTTCATCCTGTTGGCGCTCGTCGTTTTCCAGGCCGTCATTTACCAGATGCGCAGGATCTTCGCCACGCTGAAAAGGGGCACGCCTTTCACCATGGAGAACGCAAGGCGCATCCGTATTATTGGCCTCGTCATCATCGGGGGATCGCTCCTACAGTCCCTGGCCACTTCCGGGGTGGGTTATCTGATGATGCAGAACATAATCATCGAGGGCGTCGAGCTTCACGCCAAGCTGGGTGCCGGCGCGAGCAGCATCCTTATCGGTCTGGTCATCCTGATCCTGGCGGAGATCTTCCGGTACGGCGCCTCGCTCCAAGAGGATCAAGACCTGACGGTATAGGGGGCGATGCGGATGAGCATCCGAGTGCACCTGGACCGGGTGATGCTGGACCGCGGCGTCTCCCTGACCGAACTGGCCGACAAGGTCGGGTTGACCCTGGCCAATCTCTCGATCCTAAAGAGCAATAAGGCCAAGGCCGTGCGCTTCTCCACGCTGAATGCCATCTGCCGCCATCTGAACTGCCAGCCCGGCGACATTCTCGAATACGTACCGGGGGAGGAGCAGCCCGGGAATAAGGGCCATTCCGCCGAGGATGATCCGGCCTAGGAGTAGGCGCGACAAAGAGCTTGTGGATCCCCCCAGGCCAAGGGCTAGGCAGGCTAAAGAGCGGGCCATGTCCTTTTGCCGGCTATGATATGGGGAAGAGGAATCCGCGCAAGAGATCCGAAAAGGTAGATCGGTATCAAGTTCCAGTCACGAGGAGCAAAGGCGACATGACAAGCGATGCATCTTACAAGGACCTGGCCGCGGCCCTGGACAGGCTCCCCAACGGCTTCCCCCGCACGGCCTCGGGCGTGGAGCTCGAGATCCTGCGTAGAATCTTCTCGCCTGAGGAGGCCTCCCTCGCCGGCCGCCTGGGCGGCACCCCGGAATCCGTCGAGGTGATCGCCGAACGGGCCGGTTTGCCGGTGACAGAGGCCCGGGAGAGGCTTAATGCCTTGGCCGAACGCGGCTTGATCTGGGGCTGGCTGGCGGGGGATGAACTCCGCTTCC
This sequence comes from Bacteroidota bacterium, assembly GCA_050260415.1. Classification (GTDB taxonomy): domain Bacteria; phylum Bacillota; class UBA4882; order JAAYXC01; family JAAYXC01; genus JBLNCE01. Next base: position 4,716 of record JBLNCE010000140.1, read on the forward strand.
GGCTGGCCCCCTTCATCGTCGGCATCTACGAGGCCAGGGCGGTGCCGATGGATCACGAATACGCCCACCTGATCGAGGAATACCTTGCCGAGGGCGGCGCGGCCGGCATCATGCAGCCGCAGCCGGCTCTGCACCGGGTGATCCCGGCGCAGGGCGCGGTCAAAACCGAGTGGATCCTGCCGTATGACGACGTGCGCGCGATCCTTGCGGCCGCCAAGACCTTTCATGTGGAGGATTGCATCTGCCGGGTGCAGCAGGATCGGATCGGCCGCCGTTGCGATTTCCCCTTGCTTAACTGCCTCTCTTTCTCGGCGCACAGCCGCCCGCCGCGTCCGGGCGACATCAGCCGGGAGGAGGCCCTGGCCGTCCTGGAGCGGGCCGAGGAGATCGGCCTGGTGCACACGGTCAGCAACGTCATCCAGGGCGTCGGCTACGTCTGCAACTGCTGCGGCTGCTGTTGCAGCCTGCTGCGCGGCATCACGGACTGGGGGATCGAAAACTCGGTGGCGTGTGCAAATTACTACGCCACCGTCGAGGCCGAGGCGTGCTCGGGCTGCGGGATCTGCATGAAACGCTGCCAGGTGCGGGCGATTGCGGTTTTTGACGGAGTCGCCAAAGTGGATCGCACCAAGTGTATCGGCTGCGGCCTGTGCGCCACCGGGTGCCCCGGTGAAGCGGCGAAGCTGCGGCGCAAACCGGAGGCGGAGATCGTCGAGCCGCCAATGGATTTCGCCCAATGGGAACGCGAGCGCAGGCGGAACCGGGGGTTGGAGGGGCGGGGATCCACCTAACCCCTATCCCCTCCCCTGCCACAAACCCGTGCCGGAACGGCTCGCCGAGCCTCTTTGCGATCTTGGCGTCTTGGCGAGAAGATGAAAATCGGGAAAAGACAATAATCTCGCAAAGGCGCAAAGCTCGCCAAGAAGTGCATGAAAATCGGAATCCCTCGGACGTTCAACGGCTGCCCGAATAACACAGATTCTCTTTGCGATCTTGGCGTCTTTGCGAGAGTTAAGGACAGAAATCCCGAAAAGACAATAATCTCGCAAAGGCGCAAAGCTCGCCAAGGAGTAAGTGGAAATGGATGAGAATGAGATAGGTCGGATCGTTATAGACGCAGCTGTCATGGTGCACAGGGAACTTGGTCCGGGCCTGCTGGAATCCGTCTATGAAACAGTGCTAGCGCAAGAGCTTGCGATTCGCGGGCTTCGGGTCGAACGACAGGTGCCGGTGGCTATCGAGTATAGGGGTGTGAGATTTGACGAGGGATTCCGGGCGGATATGGTTGTTGAGAACAAGGTCATTCTGGAACTGAAGTCGGTCGAGTCAGTCAGTAACGCCCACAAGAAGCAGCTTCTAACCTACTTGAGGTTGACCGGCAAACGATTAGGATTTTTGCTCAATTTCGGTGCAGCGTTTATGAAAAACGGCATTATCCGAACGGCCAACGGCATGCCCGACTAACAAAAGTTCTTTGCGATCTTGGCATCTTTGCGAGAGATAAAGATGAAAATCCGGAAAAGACGATAATCTCGCAAAGGCGCAAAGCTCGCCAAGAAATGCGTGGAATGATAGATTGGATTGTACGGCGATGGGGGCTAATAAGAAGCACTACCCATTCAACGACACGCCCGAATGACAAAGGTTTTCTTTGCGATCTTGGCGTCTTGGCGAGAGATAAAGATAGTAATCCCGAAAAGATAATAATCTCGCAAAGGCGCAAAGCTCGCCAAGAAGTGCGTGGAATGATAGATTG
>JBLNCE010000141.1:0-6492 GCA_050260415.1 Bacteroidota bacterium
CTTGCGTGATGGTGGACGACTTGGCGGTGAACCTCATTCCCGCGCACGAATTGGGCATGACCACCGTCCTGATTGGCGCCGAAGCACCGCCTTGGGTGGACCATCGCCTGGATACCATCTACGATCTGGAGCAGGCGCTTCTAAAAGGACCATAAGGGATGCTAATGCAACCGGATATCCGCTCGTGCTCAGCCAAGCGGTGCTCGTACTCGTACTCGCCATCGAGCACCCCGCGATTGGGATTACCCCTCGATAGGCCCGGAACGCTGAGCGAGTCGAAGCGTCGAGGCACGATTACGCGCACGCGCACGCGCACGACGGTTGAGCCATGGCTCAGGTCAAGATCAGATTAGCGTGAAGGGAGGTGCGCGGAGATGTCCCGCTATGACCTCTGGCAGTGTTCGGTATGCGGCTATATCTATGACCCGGCCAAGGGCGACCCTGACGCCGGCGTCAAGCCAGGAACCCCGTTCGAGAATCTCCCCGCCGATTGGGCTTGTCCGGATTGCGGCGCCGGACTTGCCGATTTTGCTTCCTATAATGGCTAAAGGACCGAACATTTCGGCCCAGGGCTTCGTCTGTGGGGATGAAAGCGATCCGTGAGAGGTGGGCCATGGCCGCGGAGGAACAACTCTTGGAACGGGCCCAAACCGGCGAGGAGGCGGCTTTTACGGATCTCGTCCGCCTCTACGAACGGCGCTTGCGTGCCTACGCCAGAGCAATGGTTCATAACGACGAGGATGCCGACGACCTGACCCAGGAAGCGCTGCTCCGCATCTTTCGCGCCCTACCGCTCTTCCAGAGGCAATCCTCCTTCTCGACCTGGGCTTTTAGGATTCTGACCCGCGTCTGCCTGGATCATCTGCGCCAATGCCGGCGGCGTCCGCAGGGCGGCACGCCACCGTCCGATCAGGAAGACCTTTTCATTCTACCCGATAAAGGCCCCGGTCCCGAAGAACTGCTCCTGCAGGCCGAGCTTCGCGCCAGCTTGCGTGCGGCTCTGGCGCAGCTCCCGGTGGAGCAGCGTCTGGTGGTGGTCCTGCATGATGTGTGCGCCTTCAAGTACCGTGAAATCGCCACGATTGCCAAATGCTCGGAGGGCACGGTCAAATCCCGCTTGTTCACTGCCCGTGCCAGGTTGCGTCAACTGCTCGGTTTGATCGGGGAAACGGGAGGGTGATGCCAATGCGGTGTCCAACGCACCTTGAGATCCAGAGTTGTATAGATGGTGAGCTGGACGCGGGCCGCGCGGCTCGGATCAACGAACACCTGGCGTATTGTCAACCCTGCCAGGGCCTGGCCAAGGGTATGACCGCCATGGCTACTCTGCTGCGCTCATTGGCGGATATTCCCCCCCAGGCGGAGCCCCTGCGCCCGTTCACCCCGCCTTTTATGGCGGCACGCCGTCGCCCGGGACTTCCCCGTTGGGTACTGGTGCCTGTCGCGGCATGCTTGTTGGTCGCTCTGGGCGTCACGTGGCGGCATGTCCAACTCGGGCGCGACAAGGCCACTTACATTTCGGCTTTTCTCGAAGCGCACCGAACCTTACCCGCCGGCATGGACCTTCCCGAGCCGTGCGACTTCGGACTGGGGGGGCAATGGGAATGAAAAGAGGGCGTTGGCTGGCGTTGGCGATCGCTCTGGCCATGTTGCCGCCGATCGGGGTACGCCCGCAGGCCGCGGACGAACTCCGGAACGTGCTCAAGAAGGTCCAGACCGCGTTGGATACCACTTTCTACAAAGGCCTTCTGGTGACCGTCAAGCGGGTAGGCACCGGCCGCGAGGAGGAAGTGGCCAAGGCCTGGTTTGGCCCCCGCGGTCAACAGGCCTTGGAGATAATCACCCCGACTTGGCGCGGCGGAGAAAGCCTCATCGTTGACGGGGTAAACAGCTGGGTGTACTACCCGGACTGCGGCGCCGTGCTCAAGCTTGCCGCCAAACGGGAAAACCGCGTGCCGCAAACCAAAGGAGCGCAGCTCGAAGGGACCGGCCGCCTCGGCGACCGGCGCGCCCTGATCCTGCGTTGGGAAGGCCAGTTCGGACTCAGGCGCATCTGGCTTGATGCGGAAAAGTATGTCCCCCTCAAGCGGGAAGACAAAAACGCGCGCGGGGAATTAATCCTGTCCCAATCCTTACAGGAAGTGGAGTTTCTATCCGCGCCCCCCCTTGAGCGGTTCCGTTTCGCGCCCGATCCGGGCCTGATGGTCTTTACCGATGAAGCCGCCTTTCACCAGGCCGTGAGTCTGGCCCATGTCCAACGGGGCGTGGATTATCGGATAAGGATGCCGGAATTTCTCCCGTCGGGAATCGTTTTTGACCGTGCCCTCCTGCGGCAGTTGCCGCAGCTCACCGTGATCCAGGTCCGTTTCGGCGACAAAAAGGATAAGGTCATCTCGCTCTTCGAATACCGCACGAGCCAAGTACTGGTGCCGCCGGAACGTCAATTCCTGGCGGAAGCCGGCGGCGGACGCGAAGCCAAGCTCAATTTCTACCGCTGGCGGGCAGGCGGCCTCGACCTGGTGCTTGTGGGTAATCTGCCCCTCGACGTCCTGCGGGAGATCGCCAAGTCGGTCAAGTGAACTTGTGTGTGCTCCCAACGAAAAAGGCGCCGGCTCTATGGCCGGCGTTTTCCTTTCCCCCGCGCGGCTATGTAAGAAAACACCCTTTCCTATCGGCCCGTCCGCGCCGGGAGAATCTCTACCCGGAGCAGGCGACGCCCGAAAGAGCGGGCTTGCGCATGGGTGCGAAAAAAAACGTCCAGGCGCCGTCCCCGGATGGAACCGCCGGTATCCTCGGCCACACGCTCGCCAAGCTCCGGAACGACCAACCGCGTACCAAAGGGAATAAGCCCGGGATCGACCGCCACGGTGCGGCCGGCCACGGCCGGACGGCCGGACGCCGTTATGCCGTCCGTCTTACCGCAACACGCCCGGCACGGGCAATAAGCCGTGACGGTAAACAGGACGGATACCGGGGCCCGGGCTTGGCTTGCCGGGATAGCCGCAATCCGATGCTTGCCTTGGGATTCCTGGCCGGATGCAGGTACGGATGCCGTCGGCATCGCCGCGGCGATCGTCATGACCGCCGCCGCGGCCAACGCCATTGCCTTTGACATTGTCCATGCCTCCTGCGCGGCCGCCGGGAGCCATTGCACCCGCCTGCGGCCGGCGTCATCGGAAGGGGCGCCAATGGAAAGGCGTCTTGCTTCAAGATAGTTGGCCGGTTCGAAAATGGGAACAGGAAACCGCCTGGCGGTGAAGCGGGCGTCATCGGTGGATGGAATCCGGATCTAATCGCGGACCATGCCCTTCGGCGCTCTGGCGGAACCGGTACGAAACTAGGCGAAAGGCCCACAAGATTGGGCTTTTCGCCTATGGGCTGTCCGCAGAGGGGCGAATAGACTATGAGCAATAAGCCCGCCGATACGCCGGCTGCGCCGGTGGTGGCGGGCACGCCGCCCGAACGACCAGGCCGGTCACATTTCATGCTAGGAGGTCTTCCGATGGACTTCTTACCAGTGACGAGCATCTGTCTGGCGCGTGCCTACATACCCCCACAGGTATATACCGGGCGCTGGTGCCCGATGGAAGGCCTGCTCCGGGGAACCATCTTTCCTGAGCTATACGACCCCTATATCCCCAGTGAGTATGTGGTGGAGGGGGTAGGCTGCCGTGTCTCCTGAACAGTTGGCACTCCTCAAGGAAATCCAAGCCGTGGAGTTCACCTGCGTAGACCTTAATCTCTATCTCGATACCCATCCCTGCGATGAACGCGCCCTGGCGGACTATAACGCCAATGTCCAACAACTGGCCTGCCTCAAGAATGAGTACACGCAACGCTATGGGCCCCTGATGCATTTCGGCCAAGAGCCGGTCTGCGGCCAATGGTCCTGGATCTGCGAACCATGGCCCTGGGAGATTAAGTACTAGAAAGGGGTGACGGACGTGTGGGTCTATGAAAAGAAACTGCAATACCCCGCCAAAGTAAGCAAAAAGGACGTCAAGATGGCCAAGTACCTCATCACGCAATACGGGGGACCGGACGGTGAGCTCGCGGCCGCGCTTCGTTACCTCAATCAGCGCTATACCATGCCCACCACCATCTCCAAGGCGGTCTGCACCGACATCGGTACGGAGGAACTGGCGCATCTGGAGATCATCGCCACGCTCGTGTACCAGCTCATGCAGGGCGCCACGGTCGAAGAACTGAAAGCCGTCGATCTGGGGGGCCATTACGCGGATCACGACAGAGCGCTCTTCTACGTCGATGCGACCGGGAATCCCTGGACGGCCGCGTATATTCAAGCCAAGGGAGACGCGGTGGCCGATCTGCACGAAGACATGGCGGCGGAGGAGAAAGCGCGGGCCACCTACGAGTGGCTGATCAATCTGGCGCACGACGATCCCGACCTCACCGATACCCTACGCTTCCTTCGCGAACGCGAAATAGTTCATTTCCAGCGTTTCGGGGAGGCCTTGAACAACGTCTACGAGGATGCCCGGCGCAAGCGTCTCCACTGACGAGGTTTACATACGGGGAGGAGTGGTCATGCCGCTAAAGTTGCGGGTGTTTGTCTGGGGCTTTATCGGGCTGCTTACCGTAGTGGCCAAGATATTGGATTAGCCAACCGCCTGACTCTGTCCATCACGAGTATCCCCTGCGCCCCGTCTCCCCTCTCTCTCGGCCCGGAGAGGGAGGGGATCCAGGCAGGGGATGGAACCTTCCCGACCTACGCCACATGCCTCTTGCCGGAGCCTTCGGGTTCGGTCCCCTTGCCCGACTCCTCGCCTTCTAGCAGCCAATGCGACAGGATCAAACCCAATCCGATACCGACCGGGACAAAGCCGCCGATCAGCCAGGGACCGCGGCCGATACCAAGCCACAGCCCGAGCAAGAGCGCAAGGCCCCCCATGACGGCGATGATTCCCGAGCGAAAAAGCCAGATCGAAACAGGCGTGGCTTTGTGCATGACGCCCGGAGGCAGAAGACCCCTGGCAATCGCGGCCATCCGTTCGCGGTGGATGAAATACCTGAGAATGAGAATGAACGTCAGCGCGGTCAGGGTAAGCACGATCGGGAAGACCAATTCCATTATTGCGCGCACGCGATCACTCCTCCCGGACGGGTATCGCCGCTTCCAGGCGATACGAGCGGACCACGGCGAACCAGATCCCGCAGACGCTGGCCAATCCGGCCAGAATCCATAGAAAGGCGGAAACAAGGCTCCGTTCGGCGCCAAGGCCGTCGGCCCAGGAGAATAGGCAGCCGAGCGTGCCCAGACTGCCCGCGGCAAACAGGAGCAAGAGGCCCCGCGGCAGAAGCGGCCCCTGTTCGACCGCGGCCATGATACGTGATTCCAGGTCGACGCCCCAGGGGTAGAGCGCCAGTCCGTTCAGTTCGGACCAAAGCCGGCGCCAGGACTCGTACTCATTTCCGCACACGGGGCAGGATGACAGATGCTGCCTGACATTCACGGCGACCGGCGACGGCAAGCGTTCTTCCAGCAGGTCTTGCAGGTAATCGCGTACTACCTGGCAGCGCATTCCCTCTCACATTCCTTTTCCATGAGTATCTCCCTGAGCCTGGCGCGGCCGCGGTGCAGACGCGTCCTGACCGTCCCGAGAGGCTCTCCGGTGATCTGGGCGATCTCTTCATAGCTTCGATTGTGAAAATGGTAAAGGACCAGGGCTGTCCGGGCGTGCGCGGGAAGTTGCAAGAGCGCCCGGCGCAGCCGCTCCGCCTCGAGATTACGGGCCGCAACGGTAAAGGGGTCCGAATCCTCGCCGGCGCGGGGCTCGGGCACCTCCGCCAACGGCACGGTCCGCCGGCTCCGGGTGGAGATGGTCAGACTCGTTCGGTGCGCAATCGTATAAAGCCACGTGGAGAACGACGAGTTGCCGGCGAAAGTGGGCAATCCACGCCAGGCACGCAGGAAGGCATCCTGCGCGGCGTCCGCGGCGGCCTCGGCCTCGCCCAAGAGCGAGAAGGCCAGATTATAGACCATGGCCTGGTAACGGCGGACAAGCGCGGCGAAGGCGTTCTGATCCCCGCGTTGCGCCGATGCCAGCAGCACGTCCTCGGTCTCCGCCATCGATCGAACCCACCCGTCCTGGAGATCTCCATCTGATTAGACCTGCCCGGTAAAGAATAGTTTCGCCGGGGGAACGAGTTTTCCTTGAGGCAAGCGATTAGCCGACATATCTCTAAGAAGATTAGGAAAAGCTCCTTCTTTGGCTGGGGGCTGGGTATTCATCCCTAGGTGAAAGACGGGCTTTTCACGCCTCTTTAGTACTACTACTTCAGTACTACTACTTCAAGTTTGCAGGGTCGTATAAGCTTTCATCTGGCAAGTTTTTGAAGGCCGGTATGTAGGTCTGCGCCGGGTGCGCCGGTGCGGCCTGCCCGCTTTGGACCCTCCATGGTCGTCGCGGGCTTTGAGCCCATCGTGGGCCTGAGATGGGCTGCGCATCTCCCCCGCAACGATGTCTTCAA
>JBLNCE010000142.1:0-4297 GCA_050260415.1 Bacteroidota bacterium
GCTAAGCATTACCCACAAGTCCGGTGGCGCTAATCTCCGCCAGGGGCTAAAGGCCCTGGCTGGGTTCAAAAGCGGAATTCTTAAGGCCCCGCCTCCGTGCGGGGGCTGGGTCGATCCATAAGAAACACCGAGCCCGGTCAGGAGGACCGGCCTTTGGAAACTTTTTTTAGACACAGCCCGGCCCTTTAGCGCCGGGCGGCAAACGCAGCAGCCGCCTCATCTTCATCCTTGGTTGTCCCGGCGGAACGCCGGGGTGGATACTTCGAAACCGGTAGCATCACTATCCCTCGATCAATTCTTCCACCCGTTCTTCCCGCAGCAGGCGAACCAGATCCGCCATGGTCCCGACCTTCTCCCGCACAACGATCCCGCCCCGCCCGAGATCCTCGATCTGATGGCAGTCGGAGCCGGAGAGCATCTTCAGGCCGTGCGCCGCGGCAAAATCCCGGGCCAGGAAATTGCGCGAGTCATGACGCGGGTTGCCGTTGTATACCTCCACGCCATCGAGCAGCCGCGCGTCGGCGACCCGAATCTCGGGGCGGAAGGGATGGGCTTGATAGAGCAGAAAACCTTTTTCCCGGCTGAGCCGGCTGAAACCGTCGAGCCCCAAGTCCAGAAGAGTTGGATTCTCTTTCAGAAAACCCTCATCCGATCCGTAGACCAGGTAATCGTTGGCCGAACCGGTAAAACGCATCTCCAGACCCAGGAGGACGGTGAGGCCGATCTCCCGGCCCCGGCCGGCGGCCGCGCGATAGCCCGCGAGGAAACGGTCCACCTTCTCCTCCCAGGACAGCTTCCCCAGGTCCGCAAAGAACCCCGCGTAAAAATGATCCGTGACGACGATCCCGTCGTAACCGGCATCCCTGTATAGTTCGGCCACCCGCCGGCCCGGGATACGCCCGCAGTTGCTTGTCTCGCTGGTATGCACATGCAGGTCGTATTTATAGCGCTTCATAATGTACTCCTTTATTGACCTAAAAGTAATACTTCGTCCCGACCGTGAGGCTTACGCGCGAGCCCCGCGCCAGGGTCAGGAACTCCGTGCCCTCCGGTCCCAGGATGAGCCCCACGCCGCCGTTGAGATCCAGGTGATCCGAGAGAACCAGGCTGGCCGTACCGGCAAGCAGATATCCGCCGTCGCCGAGGCTGCCCTCCAGGGCAACGGCATACGTGGTCAGCTCATCCAAGGGGAGCTCGAGGCCCGCTGCCAGGTAATCCCGGCCGGGAAGGAACCGGCCCCGTTCGTCGCGGAGATATTCCAGATAGAGCAGACGGCCTTCGCCGAAGAGCTTCCGCCAACCGAGCATGACGGCCGGAGCGCCGTCGCGCGGGTCGGTTTGCCACTCATAACAAGCCTCTCCGTAAAAGCCATGGAGGCCGCCCTGCAGATCCAGCCCCACCATCTTGCGGCCATCGGGCGCCACGAGACCCAGCGTGCGCAGGCTCGCGCGCCCGATCTGCCAGCCCGCCCGGGCGCCGTAGAGAGCGTCGCCGACGGTCAGCTCCACGTTGGTCACGGGGGAAGTGGCGCACGTGGCGGTAAGGAGATCCTTGCCCGGACGGCCTTCCTCGGCGCTCAACGGCGACCGCGGCGTAATCAGATCGGTCGGGCGGAAGAACCAACCCACTCCCCATGAGACCGCCTGGCGCCCGAGGGCCAGACGGAGCGGGCCGCTCTCGTATTGGAGATAGCCCCGGGCCAACGTCGCGTCAAGTTCACCCGCGAGGCTGTTCAGACTCAGGCCGCCCCGCCAGGAGAATACCCATCTTTCCCCCAACGGCCAGGCGCCTCGTAGATGCAGGCCCGTGGACCAGAAAAGGCCGTCCCCGGCGGCGGGATCGCTGAGCGCCGCCGTTGCCTCCCACTCGGCCTGAAATGAGCCATAGGCGGGTGTGGAAAAAGCAAATACCAGCAGAATCAAGAGCATCGAAACCTTGCCGCCCATCTTAGCTCCTCCCGCCGTTTTTCTTTTTGCTTGACCATTTACGTTCGCGCCCTATAAGCATATCGGCTTACAAGTCAGGGGGCGCACAGGCCGTGCTCCCCACACACATCAACAACCCCAAACCCCTCTTGCCTCTTGCCTTGACGCCTCACGCCTCTTGCCTCACGCCTCTCACTTCCCCGCCTTGGCCGTCAACCTCTGTCGCGTGAAAGTCCCGGCCGGAATCGGCAGGTCAAAGACGATCTTATCCATGACAAATCTGGTGCTGGATTTCTTCCGGAGCTTGTCTTCCATCCTCAGGGCCGTGGCATAATACCGCGCGCCGAAACGCTCCACCTTCTCGGTGGTGCTGACCTTGAGCAGCTTACCGCTGGGGGCGTACAGTTCTTCCTTCAGCCCCACGAACCGCTCCTTGTCGACCCAGACCTTGCGCCGATAGTAACTGACCTCCACCCCCGGCCGGGCCGTCAATTCCAGGACGTGGCACGGACGGTCCCCGATTAGTTCCTCTCCGGCCAGTTCCGCCTGGTAGAGCTCGGTCAGATGCTCGTATTCCAGCGCGTCCTGGTAGGAAAAGTCGCTGCCCATCATGCCCTGCTTAAGCATGTCGCCGGATAGCTTTACCTCTTCCTCCGCGGTCGGGGAATAGAGCCAAAGGTCGTCACCCAGCTTCAGGATGCGCGTGCCCAGATCGCGCTGGCTGGTAAATTCCATCAAAGCCTTTTCGTTTCCTTCCGCCCAGGAGCGCATGGTCTTGGTGATCTTGCGGCTGCCGACCACGATTTCCATGCTGGCCTCGTAATACACCGTGCGAAACTCGATGTTCCGGTCCATCTGACGCAATATGTCCGCCGGCGTGGGGCCGGCGAGCGCGGCGCGAATGATGCCCACAATAAGAATGGCGACTACGAGCCAGATCGCGGTTTTTTTCATTGCCCCAAAGCCTCCCTCAAGCCTTGCTTTCCTTCCTATTAGGGGGCGCACAAGCCGTGCGCCCCTACGGAGTACGACCGTATTTTGCTTATAAACTCTTGCCTCACGCCTCTTGCCTCTTGCCTATATCGTCCGCAACGCCTCCGTGGGCTGAAGTTTCCCCGCCCTGCGGGCCGGCAGATAGGCCGCGAGCATGGTGATGCATACTCCCAGGACGAAGGCGAAGACCAGGTCGCCCAGGCCGAACTTGGGATAAAGCCGGGGAGTAAGCAACATCTCCTCACCGATTTCCTCGATCATTTGGGCAAAGTCGATCCCGGTCCGGGACAACAGCCCGTTGATGCCGCCCCCAAAGACAATCCCCGCCGCGCTGCCCAGTACGGCGATCAATCCGCCTTCCCAGAGAAAGAGCTGCCTGATGGCGCGGGGCGTCAACCCCAAAGCGGAAAGCATGCCGATCTCCCTGACCCTTTCGGAGACCACCATCAGCAGTGTATTAAAGACCACGAACGAGGCCAGTAGGACCACGAACAGGTAAATAGCCATATAGATCGCCTTGGCCTTGCCGAGATAGGCGATGAGTTCGTTGTATAGGTTCCAGGGCACGGTCTTTAGCTCGATCTTCTCTTCCGCGAGATACCGATCGAGCGTACTCTGGAGCCGGGCTGTTTGGCTTGTGTTTTCTCCAAAGACCACGATCTCAGTCACCATATCCTCCAGATCCAACAAGCCCATGGCGACATCCAACGGCAAATAGGCGACCGATTCGTCCAGGAATTTCAACCCGCTATGCATCCGACCGGTTACGCGGAAAGTGGCGATCTTGAACGAGCCGAAGGAAGTGGAGAAAAGGGCGTTGACCTTATCTCCGACCTTCAGTTGGAGTTTCTGCAAGACCCCCTCGCCGAGAAGAATCTCCTGTTCCCCTGCGCGGGGAAACCGTCCCGCCTCTCTACCACGGAGAAAACGGCTGAAATGAACGACCTTTTCCTCGGCCGGCATCTCGGCTCCCACGCCCAGGACCAATTCTTGCCGGTTCTCACCAGCCGTCAGGAGCATGCCGAAGCGAATACGGCCCATCGCCGCGGTCACCCCCGGCAGCTTGCGTATATCGCTGACGAGGCTGGAATAAGGCTTCCCTTCCACGCCGATGGGGTAGGCTAAGGAAAGCAGGCGTTCCTTGACTTCGTATTCCGGCCGGATAAGCCGCACGTGGCCCGAGTTCAGGTTGACGTTATAAGAGAGCATCGTATCGAGCATGCCCTCTACGAAGCCTTTCGCCAGAACGACCACAAAAACGCCCAGCATTACCGCCAACAGGCTCAAGATCGTCCGACCCCGATGACGTCCCAGGTTGCGCCAGGCCATCTTCAAAAGATAAGGCATCATTCATTCCTCCTCATCCGGCCTAAATCCGG
>JBLNCE010000143.1:0-10920 GCA_050260415.1 Bacteroidota bacterium
GGCGGCGCGTTTCGGCGCTCCCCGCCCGGGCTTCCGCTGCCGGCCAAACCCCCCCTTCCGCCTAGAGCTGCTTGCCCCTGAGGCCGCAAGTCATGTCGAGGAAGTCGTGGCCGGCGCACCCGGCGCACTCGCCACCATCCTTGCTAAGGATTGGCCGTCGGCCATCCAAGCCGACGGCTGGGGGCTTTTCAAGATCTTTATCCCCGGCGCAGGCAGGATGCCGAGCCACGCGGCGTCGATCGTCCGGATGCGATCACCGCCGTCGGCATCGTGGACCATCGAAGGCCTGAAGCGCCCGGAAGGCGCGGAACCTCACTAACGTCGAGGAGCCACGGACGGTGACGTCCCACATGCTGGAGCATGAAGGAGGTCTGGAACCTTGGTTCCAGCCGGGGGGTTCCAAGGGGTTGACGGCCCAACCCCTTGGCCCGGGAGGTCCAGGAGGGCGGGTAGCACCTCCTGGACCCAGATACTTACCATAAGACCTTTTATACATCTGAGAAATACTCCGATAAGGGTTTCCGGGGATAATCAAGCGCAGAAGCATTGGCCGGGGCATCATGAGCGCGCCGGGGCATCTTATCCGGTAACGGTGTATAGAACGGCGTGGATTTGTCGGGAAAACCGGCCTTGGTGCAGCCGATGCAAGGTGTATTGGCCTTGACGGGCCAATTCAAGTGCTCGTTCCAGAGCCGGTAGGGGCAATCGGCTCCGGTAACAGGACCCATGCAGCCCAGGGAGAACATGCACTCGGGGTCGCCCAACCGGACGGCGAAGGAGCCGGTATCGAAGTATGAGCGGCGCTGGCAGATGGAATGGACGGTCTGGCCGTAGAAGAGCGTCGGGCGTTGATAGCGATCGACCTCCGGCGGACCGAACGCCAGCAGATGAAAGAGGGTCCCGGTCAGCCAGTCGGGATTGACCGGGCAGCCCGAGACGTTGATGACTAAGCGGGGATCGACGATCTCCCACAATCCGGCGCTTCCGCTGGGATTGGGCCGAGCCGCCGAAGGCCCGCCAAAAGTGGCGCAGGTACCGGCCGCCACAACATACTTTGCCTTGGGCACGATCCGCTGAATCAATTCCAAGCTGGTGAAGTAGTGGTTCTCGCTCTTGAATGGTATGGCGAATTTCCCCCGCCCCGCGGTGGCGACGGCCCCCTCGACCACCAGGACGAAGCCGCCCGCATCGACCGTGACGAACAAATCTTCCACGGCGCGCCGCCCTTGGCCGGGCATGAGCGCGTTCCAAAAGCGGATCTGAAACATGGAGCAGAGGATTTGCCCCAATTCCGGATCCACCGTGTTAAGCGTGGAGATGGAATCGCCGGAACAGGCGTTGGCCTCGAACCAGATCAATGGAGGCTTCTCGCCGGGCAAAATGCCGCCGAATTCCCGCATCAGTGCGCCGCTGAAGCCGGGCGTTCCGTGATGCACGCGGCAAAAGGCGGCGAATCGATCGACGGTGGTCAATCGCATCTCCCCCGTAAAACACTGACCGGAACAATCATATTCGGGCTCGCGACGCGTAAGAAGAACGAGGGGGGCAAAAGATGCGTACACTTGTCTTGGGCGTGGGTAATGCACTGCGCGGGGATGACGCGATAGGCCCGCGCATCGTGGCGGAGTTACGTTCGCGTTCGATCAACCAGGCGGATCTATGGTCCGTGGATGGAGATTTATTCGAAATTGAAGCCCTGCTCAATGGCTACGGCAGGCTGGTGATCATCGACGCCCTTCCGCCGGGGGAATCCCCGGGCAGGCTTGATGTGACCATTGTCGGACCCAAGTCGCTTCCCTGCCGGAGCGCATACTCTTTGCATGACATGGACCTGGTATGGCAGCTTCGGTTGATTGCCGGGTCGTTCAAGGGAGAGATCATGCTAATCGGCATTGAGGCTCATTCAGTGGATTACTCCGCCGCGCTATCCCCGGAACTTGCCCGGAAGCTTCCCCTCTTGGCAGAAGAGGCCGCGCAGGCGATCGAAAGCTTTGTCCGAGATTCTGGTTTGTGGCAAAATAATGCTCTATGCTAAGATCCTCTCCCGGTAAGGCTTCCAGATCCGGCTGGCAAGTACGATCAGCAGCCCGAAGACCACCATGGCCAGCAAGTGCGCGAACAACGACCACGGGTCGGAATCCTTGTTCGAAAGCAACTTCGTCAGGTTCCCGAATGCCAGGGTAACGAACCAGATGCCGAACCCGATCGCCGCGCCCAGCCACCAATGATATCTTGGCCGGCTATGTCTTAGAACGAAACTAACCAGAATGCCAAAGAGAGCGCCGATAGCCATATCGCTTAATTCGCCGAAGATGACCTCGCCGAATCCCTTAACGTGAAAGTGCCCGTGGCTAAAGAACGCCGTGAGCTTCGCGTAGAACGGCTTGGCCACGCCGGTCCAGACGAAGACGTGGTGGACGAGGAGTTTTAATAAAGCGGCGACCGCCCCCACGACCCCGCCGAAGAGGACTAGTTCCCCCCAAAGTCCTTCGGACCTTTCAGCAGTGACTACTTTGCTCAAAAAAACGCCCCCCGAAGCATATGCTACCCGGATGGCGGCTATCTAATCAGCCCTCGCAACTCCGTCCCCTTCTTCGATTATTCCGTGGTAGACTCCGTGTCCGTTCCCATGATCTTACCTGCCCTACGATCTCCCCTTGACAGAAGCCGGCCCGCATGGTATAGTTCTACATAACCAACCAAACAAATAGGTTTTATATAATACCAACCACCTTATCCAGAGAGGTCGAGGGACTGGCCCGATGACGCCTCGGCAACCGGCGGTCCATCTCCGCCATGGTGCTAATTCCTGCGAAGCCACGAAGGCTTCGGGAGATAAGGGGGAGGGCGATTCGTGCCACCCCCTTAGCGTAAGGGGGTTTTTCATTTGGTTAACCTGAAACGGTATGACTTACGTCTCTATCAAGCATTGGCCCGCGTCCTCCCGCCGGGTGCGTCCGTCCTGGACCTGGCCTGCGGCGACGGCACCTTCCTCCGCGAAGCCCTGCGCGCGGGCGCCGGCCGTGGCGTCGGCGTGGAACTCTCCGAAGAAGGCGTGCTGCAATGCGTCGCGACGGGCTTAGCCGTCTATCAGGGCGACATCACCGAGGGTCTGACCGACTATCCGGACGGGTCCTTCGACTGCGTCTCCCTCATCCGCACGATCGAGCTGCTCGACCGCCCCGAACCAGTCCTTGACGAAATGCTGCGGGTCGGACGCATGGTTCTGCTTACCTTCATCAATCTCGGCCACTGGCGGTACCGCCTTCGGTATCTATTGACCGGCGATGTGCCCGCGGCAATCACCAATAATCTTGGCGGACCGCCGACCAGGCTGAGCTATCCTCTCTTCCGCCGCTACTGCCGGAGATCGGGAATCGGGATCGCCCGCAGGCTTCCCTTTCCCGCGCACTCCTTGGCCGGAGTTTTACCGGGTCTCTTTGCGCGGGAAATGGCGGTTTTGCTGAAAAGAGCACCTTCACTCAGGCAGGGCAAGGGGAACGGGGGCATCGGGCATATGCGGCAAACTTGACCAAGATCGATGGCAATTCCCGAGAAAAACACAAGGAGGTTTATGATTATGACCACATCCTACCGCCCCGAAACCCTAGCCATCCACGCGGGCCAGCAGCCGGACCCGGCCACCGGCGCCCGCGCGGTACCCATCTACCAGACGACCTCGTACAACTTCAAGAGCTCCGAGCACGCGGCGAATCTCTTCGCGCTCAAGGAGTTCGGCAACATCTACACCCGGCTCATGAACCCCACCACCGACGTCTTGGAGCAGCGCCTTGCCGCCCTGGAGGGAGGCGTCGGCGCGCTGGCGGTGGCCTCCGGCCAGTCCGCGATCACCTTGGCTCTCTTGAACCTGGCCCAGGCCGGCGACGAGATCGTCTCGGCCGACAACCTCTACGGCGGCACCTATAATCTACTTCATTACACCTTTGCCCGGCTTGGCGTCGACGTCAAGTTCGTCGACTCGAGCGATCCGGCTAATCTTGCCAAGGCCGTCACGGCAAAGACCAAAGCGATCTATGCCGAGTCGGTCGGCAATCCCAAGCTCGACGTCCTCGATTTCGCCGCCGTGGCCGAGGTCGCCCATGCGCACGGCCTGCCCCTGATCGTGGATAATACCGTCACGCCTTACCTGGTGCGGCCGATCGAGCATGGCGCCGATATCGTCGTCTACTCGGCCACCAAGTTCCTGGGCGGGCACGGTACCTCCATCGGCGGCGCCATCGTCGACTCCGGCCGCTTTGACTGGACCGGCGGCAAGCACCCGCTGATCGCTGAACCCGATCCCAGTTACCATGGATTAAACTTCGTCGAAGCCTTGAAACCATTGGGGAATCTCGCTTACATCGTCAAGGCCCGCGTCACGCTGCTGCGCGATCTCGGCCCGGCGCTCTCGCCCTTCAATGCCTTCCTGATCCTGCAGGGGATCGAGACCCTGCACCTGCGTCTGCCGCGCCACGCGGAAAACGCCCTCAAGGTGGCGCAGTTCCTGGCGCGCCACCCCAAGGTGAGTTGGGTCAACTACCCAGGCCTGCCCGGTAGCCCCCAGTTTCCCAAAGCCTTGAAGTATCTGCCCCAGGGTGCCGGCGCGATCGTCGGCTTCGGCATCAAAGGCGGCAGGGAGGCGGGGATCAAGTTTATCGACAACGTCAGATTGATCTCCCATCTGGCCAACGTGGGCGACGCCAAGTCGCTCGTGATACACCCGGCGTCCACGACCCATCAGCAACTCTCGGAGGAAGAACAACTGGCGACGGGCGTGACGCCGGACTTCATCCGCCTCTCGGTCGGCATCGAACACGCGGAGGACATCATCGAGGATCTCGACCAGGCGCTGGCGAAGGCTTAGGCAGACACCCGTTTCCCTGCACCCGTTCACCCCCTCACCCCCACAGGCTCTGACGGGGTGAACGGGTGTGGGGGTGCAGGGGTGTGGGGGTGATAATGACCGAGGTGGGTAGGATGCCAGAAGAAAAGTCCGTCGGTCTCGTCCAAACCCAATATCTCACCTTACCGGAGCCGCTCACCCTGCAGAGCGGCGAGACGCTCCCGGAGGTCACCGTGGCTTACGAGACTTACGGCGTTCTCTCCCCGCAAGGGGATAACGCCGTCCTCGTCTGCCACGCCCTCTCGGGGGACGCCCATGCCGCGGGTTATCACGAGAATGGGGCCAGGCCGGGCTGGTGGGAGATCATGATCGGGCCGGGCAAGGGCATCGACACGGAACGCTTCTTCGTGATCTGCGCCAACGTCATCGGCGGCTGCCGCGGCACCACCGGTCCTTCTTCCCTCAATCCGGCGACCGGCCTGCCATACGGCACGGATTTTCCCCTGGTAAGCATCGCCGATATGGTCGAAGTGCAACGGCGCCTCCTCGATCGTTTGGGCATCGATACCTTGCACGCGGCTGCCGGCGGCTCGATGGGCGGCATGCAGGCGCTCCAGTGGGCCGTCTCCTACCCGGACCGGGTGCGAAATGTCGCGGCCATCGCCACGACCCATCGCCACGGCGCCCAGCAGATCGCCTTCAATGAGGTGGGCCGCCGGGCAATCACCGCGGACCCCCTCTGGCGGGGAGGTTTCTACTATGACGGACCGGCGCCCGCGCAGGGGCTTGCTTTGGCCAGAATGGTGGGGCACGTGACTTATCTCTCCGAGGCGGGTATGATGGCCAAGTTCGGCCGGCGCTTGCGCAGCCGGCCCGAGGACAAATTCGCCCCGGCTTACGAGGTCGAGACCTACCTCTCCCACCAGGGCGAATCATTCGTGCAACGGTTTGACGCCAACAGCTACCTATACATTACCAAGGCGCTGGATACCTTCGATCTGGCGGCCCGGGCGGACTCCCTCGAGGAAGCGCTCAAGCCGTTCAACGGCCGGTTGTTGCTCGTCTCCTTTACCTCCGACTGGCTCTACCCGCCCGCCCAGGCCAAGGAGATCGCCCGCGCCGTCCGCCGGAACGGCGGCGACGTCACCTATTGCGAGATCCAGTCGGACTACGGCCACGACGCGTTCCTGCTCGAGCACGGCCGCCTAGCCCCGATTGTGGCGGGGTTTCTGGGGCAAGGTGCCGTCTCCGCCGCGACGGATTACCCGGCTTCCTAAGGGCCTTACCAAAACGCCTGGTTTAGGTTATCTCTGGGACCGCGACGCGGCACCTCCGCGGTGCATCACCCCGCTTTTGGGGTGCAAGAAATCGAGAACGTCAAACGCGCGCCACTCTGACCTTGGCCGCCGTTTCCCGGTCCAGCGCCATCTCGCAGAAACCGGTCTTTACCACCACGCCGGGTGTGGCCCGCACCACCCGTACCGTCGCGCCCGGCGACAGGCCCATGGCCATGAGCCTCCGGACCGTCCGTTGGTCGGCCCCGTCGAGTCCGGCGATCCTGCCTTCGCTGCCGGGCGCGAGCGCGGCCAAGGTACAGCTTCCGCGGTGGCAGTCGCCGTTGTCCGCGGGATTCGGCGCCGCCTTCTGACGGACGAGCCAGCCAAGCCAGCGCGGCGTCCTGACGGCTTCATAGCCGCAGTGCGGGCACCTCGTCTTGGCGCAGCCGCGGCGCAACGGGCAACCGCCGCAGGCTGCGGCGGCGTCCGCCGCCCGATAGTCTTGTCCGCAAAACTCGCACCTCATAAGACCACCTCCATGTATCGAAGGATCTGATGCAGCATGAATCCGACGCCGAAGGCAAATGGAAAGATGAATCCGGCCATGCTGACGGCCGTTTTCCAGCCCCGTTCCTTGATCATGACTGAAAACTGCGCCACGCACGGAATGAACAGCGTCATGGTGACCGTAGCCACCACCAACTGGTTTCCGGTGAGGAGCCCCGCGCCGGCCAGGTCATGCAGGCCGCCCGCGCCGTAATCCCGCCGGAAGAAACCGAACAGGAACGCCCTGGCGGTCTCGGGCGGCAGCCCCAACGCGTGCACGAGGGGCCGCAGCAATCCGAGGGCGGCGTCGAAGAGGCCGGTCATCCGCCCGAGCCAGATCAAGACGCTTGCCATGGCGAAGAGCGGCACGATCTCAAAGAAGTACCACTGCATGCGGCTGACGGTTTTCATGACGACGTTACGCCACCGCGGCAAGCGCAGCGGCGGGAGCTCCATGAAGAACGAGGCCTTTTCACTGGGCAAGACGCGGGCGGCCAGGTAACCGGCCAGCAGGAAGACCAGGATTATGATTCCCGCCCAGACCGCGAGCGCCCGCGGCCGCCCCGCCAGGAGTCCGACGATCACGCCGAGCTGCGCCGAGCACGGAATGGCGAGGGCCAGCAGGAACGTGGCGATGACCTTTTCGCGCCTGGTCTCCAGGGTCCGGCTGACCATGGTGGCCATGGTATCGCAGCCGAAGCCGAGCACCATGGGGATCACGGCGCGTCCGCTCAGGCCGATGCGCTTGAAGACCACGTCCAGGAGGTACGCGAGGCGCGGCAGGTACCCGCTATCCTCGAGCACCGCGAAAGCCAGGAAGAACGTGCCGACAATCGGCAGAATGAGCGCTACCGCGTAGCGCAAGGCCAGGGTCAACAGGCCGAATTCGCCCCCGATCAGGTCGCGCAACGGCGTCCATGCTATATGCATGAGCAATCCGTCGACCAAAGGGTTGAAGTACCGGCCGAAGACGCCTTCCTCCAGCCAGCCCACGAGCGTGCCGGCGCCGAAGACGCCCACGAAACGGTAGAGCCCCAAGTACAGAACCAAGACCAGGAACGGCAAGCCCCAGAACGGGTGAATGGTGACGGCGCTCAACCGGTCGCGCCAGGAAACCTTTTGGGCCTTGGTTTCCGTCAAGACCATGCCCGTGAGTCGCCTGGCCTCCGCCGCGCGCCGGGCTTGGATCTCCGTGGCCACCGGACCCAAAGCTTCCCGCCATGCGGAGACGGCCGCCAGGATCGCCGCGCTATCCGGGCCTTCCCTGGTCCGGATCGTCTCTTCCACCTCCGCGTCGCCTTGGAGCAGCATCAGGGCCAAGGCCCGATGCGACAAACCGTAGTCCGCCCGCAGCAGGCCGGCAATCTCGGCCGCCGCCCGTTCGACTTCCGGGTCATACCGCAGGGCAAGCGCATTTTTCGCCATGATAGCGGAGCACCTCCTCCCGCAAGGCGTCAAGGCCCAGGCCGGTCACACCCGCCGTGGCCACGACCGGCACGCCGAGTTCCTTGCGCAGCCGCGCCAGGTCGATCCTCAAGCCAAGCGCGGAGGCCTCGTCGATGATGTTCAAGACAAGAATCAGGGGCAGGTCGGCCTCGAGCAACTGCAGGGTCAGGACCAGCGAACGCTCCAGGTTCTTAGCGTCCGCCACGTGGAGGACGAGACCGGGGCGTGCCTGCATGAGCAGACGTCTGGTCACGAATTCCTCCTCGGTGACGGGGAGCAGGGAATACATGCCCGGCGTGTCGATGATCTCGTAGTCCCGCCCGGCGAGACAAGCCCGGCCCCGGAAAACCTCAACCGTGGTGCCGGGGTAGTTCGAAACCGCGGCACGGGCGCCGGTCAGGGCGTTGAAGATGGCGCTCTTGCCGACGTTCGGCGAGCCGATCAAGACGATGGTGCCTGCCGCCTTAGGCAGGGCCGTGCTTTGCGAGACGTGGCAACCACCGCGCATCATTCTCCCCCCTTCATCGAGGCATGAAACGCCGCGGACCAGGCCTTCCATTCCGGACGTTCCTTTAGGAACGCGATAAACCGTTCCAAGCGCGCCAGCGCATCCTCGCTCATGACATGCTCGATCCTACAGGCGTCCTCACCAGCTTCCGCGGGCGAGACGCCTAGGAAATCCCGGAGAAACCCCTCCAACATCTCGTGGCGTTTAATGATTATCTCCGCCATCTCGGCGCCGGTCTCGGTCAAACGTACGTATCCATAATGCTCGTGCTCGATCAGGCCTTTATCCACCAAAAGATGCAGGGCCGCATGGACGCTCGGCGTCTTTACGTTGAGCGCTTCACTGATCTCCTTGACCCGCGCCACCCCGGCGTCCCGCGTCAGGGTCCCGATGGCCTCGAGGTAGTCCTCCATATTTGCGGAGAGAGTCTTCTCCGGCATCTCCATGCCCCCGTTCTAGTCATAAAAAGAAATGTTAGTCTTGACTAGGATTATTCTAGCACGGATTTCCCGAAAAGGCAAGAGATCCGGGAAGGCTTGTACAAATTCAAGATGTATATCCCGTCATGAGAGATATAAAGTCAAACGATAAAGTCCCTGACCGAAACCACCAGTTCCCCGGATTCACGGGTCACCGCCCCGAACGTCACGACGTGCTCGCCGGGAGGGAGTGTGACGCCGGGCAATAGGATCTCCACGGTGGCGCCGTAGGGGACGGCGACGGATCTTTGGCCGACGGTCGCGGCGGACGCGGTCGCACCGTCCATCCTGAGCTGGACTTTATCCGGCTCGTGTTTTTGGCCGTCGATCTCCAGCCGCGTGAGACTGAAGCCCGCAATGCTTCCTCCGCGCACCAGATTGCGGAACGACATCGCTAGCCCCGCCGGGGTGTTGCGCAGGCTCCTTTGCACATAGACACGGGACACGATCTGGTCCGGTACGTTCATTGCTTCTTCCTCCGCCTTCATGGATTCGCTTTTGCTTACGGCGATCGCCGCTGGGCGTGTCTCCACATCATATGCCGCCGCTGGGCGGGCCGAAGCCCTTCCGAGGTCCCGTGCCGCTCTCCATGCGATTCGCGCGGTCGGATCCGGTGGACAGCCCTTGGCCGCCTCTGGTATGATCGGCATAACCCGCTGCCTTTCATAAAAAAAACCGACCCAAGGCCGGATGGAGGACTGAGATGAAAACGCGTCCGCTCGTGCTAACGGCTTACTTGACGGTCTGCCTCGTCTGGGGCTCAACCTACCTGGCAATCCGGATAGGGGTCCAGAATCTGCCGCCGTTTCTCTTTGCCGGTCTCCGGCATCTCCTGGCGGGAATGCTGCTCGGGGCGATCTGTCTGGCCGCCGGACAACCCTTTCCGCGCCAATGGCGCTCGATTCGCGATCAAATCCTGATCGGTCTGCTGCTGCTTGTCGGGGGTAACGGTCTTGTCGTCTGGGCGGAGCAATGGGTGAGTTCGAGCGTGACCGCGCTCTTGCTCGCCATGGTCCCGCTCTTTGCGGCTTGGCTGGGTATCTTGCTGTGCGGCGGCCGCCTCGGCCTCCGGCCTTGGCTGGGTCTTCTCATCGGCCTGGCCGGCGTGGCCCTCCTGGTCGGACCCGCCGCGCCCCGCGACGATGCCTGGCTCACGGGAGCATTGGTCGTCCTCCTGGCCGCGTTCTCCTGGGCGCTGGGGTCGGTCTACGCCCAACGCCGCCGTGGGAATGGCGCGATCCTGCCGGGTATCGCCCTCCAGATGCTGGCGGGCGGCTTCGTTCTGAGCCTGATCGGGTTGGGTCTGGGGCAGGCCGCGGATCCGCGGCTGACTAGCCGCGGGCTTTCGGCGCTGTTATACCTAGTTCTCTGCGGTTCGCTCCTGGGTTACACCGCCTATGTGTACCTGCTGCGGAACATGCCGGCGGCCAAGGCCTCGACCTATGCCTACATCAACCCGGTGGTCGCCGTCATCCTTGGCGCTCTCATCTTGAAAGAGCCGATCACCGTTCGGATGCTCCTCGCCCTGCCCCTGATCCTCGGCGGGGTGTTGCTGGTGCAGGTTGCGGGCGGGAGGAAGAGGAAGGAAGCACAGGTAGCGGCACCTGCCGATATAACACGGTAAGATCACCACGAAAGCCATATTTATATAGCGATTGAGCTTTATGCATGGGTCGCATAGAAGGTCTTATGGAAAGTAAATTGGACCCAGGAGGCGCTATTCGCCCTCCTGGACCTCCCGAACCAAAGGGTGTGGTCGCACACCCTTTGGAATCCCGCGACCGGAACCAAGGTTCCTGGACCTCCTTATGTTCAAGAGGG
>JBLNCE010000144.1:0-11785 GCA_050260415.1 Bacteroidota bacterium
GCTATTGGGTGATCAGCTCGATCTTGTCGATCAGGACACTGACAGGTCCGGGGAGATAACGGCCGTAGAGACGGAAGTCCGTCATGCCCTCCAACTCGAAGATCTTATTGCCGCCGCTGCCGCCGGCGACCAGGGCGCTGAACGGCACGATGATCTGCTGCCAGCCTTCCTTGGTGTTCAGCAAGTCGCCGAGTTGCCAACCCCAGCGGTCGCCGGCGTCGGTCTCCCGGAATTGCACCTGAAAACGATCGTTCCTTTCGAATTTTGGATTCTTCGGATCGTTCTTGACCCACATCCGGAGCGCGTTCCGTCCGTTGGCCTTCCAAGCGGGACCGAATTTCTCGTCGGTCTTGAGCACATACTGCCAGTCCGCGCCGCCGCTGAAGTTCACGACGCCGCAGTAGGCCGAACCATCAGGCGTGTCGCCCTTCTGCACGGTGACGGTGGCCGTCCCGCCGCTCACGGCATTGATCCAGCCATCCGCGTTACCGTCCTCAAAGTCGTCGATGATGTCCGAGGCGGGCGCGGCGGAGGTCGCCACGAGACTCGTAGGGAGCATGACGGTTAGGACCATGAGAACGAGGAGCAAACCAAGACGGATCTTCATACCAGTCCCCACCCTTCCAAGGATATTGGATTTCCTACTATAGATTATCGTTGACAAACCAAAAAACCTAAACGATCGATTGCGCAAAAAATCTTCGCCTCGTACTCCTTCAAAGCGGGGTTTCGCTGTGGTTCCAGGCATCTGCGGCAAGATCCACCCATTTAGTGTCCAGGCACAGGAATACCCGCATAAGCATGGCCACGGCTCTTGTGTGTGGTCACGAAAAAGGAGCAGGTGGAGATCGAGCAGGTGCCGAAGTCCTCTATGAGCACCGAACGCGAATACCTCGATCCTCCTAGTTTATGGCACGGATGCTGATTATCCGCGTCTTTCCATAAGGACGTCGCCGCACATCGACGGAGGTGATCCCATCCCATGTGGACAAAGAAGACGCTCGATCTCCGCGGCCACAATGGACGCCGGATCCACAGCTGCCTCAACGCCCTCGACCCCCCGGCGCGGGTGCTGACGGTCATCGTGGCGGGATTCGGCTATACCGCCGAGTCGCCTTATCTCTACTATTCGAGGCAGGTTCCCTTGCGGCACGGGTCGGACGTGCTCGCCGTCGACTTCGAATACAGCCGCAATGCGGAATTCCTGGGCTTGCCAGAAGGGGAACAGGAGGCGTGGTTTCAGGAGGAAATAAGCACCCTCGCGGCCTATCTGGCCAAGGAAGACCGGTACGGGGAGCTGAACTTCATCGGGAAATCGCTCGGTACCACGACGATTTACGGGCTCCTGCGGGACGGTGCCATCCGGGCGCGCACCCGGCGCCTC
Source organism: Bacteroidota bacterium (assembly GCA_050260415.1). Taxonomy (GTDB): domain Bacteria; phylum Bacillota; class UBA4882; order JAAYXC01; family JAAYXC01; genus JBLNCE01. The sequence goes on from JBLNCE010000144.1 coordinate 1,385, forward strand.
GTCTGGCTGACGCCCGGAGAACGGCGCCGTGAAATCGAAGCGCTCATGCTGTCGGGAGAATTCACGTCGTTTGCCGTCTATGGCCTGCAGGATCCGTTGGCTGAGAATACGGACTTTGAAAAATTGAAGGAGAGCAAGGCGGTCCATCTGCTATTGCTGGCGGAAGCTGGCCACGCGCTGGACGCGGACCATCCAGGCACGTCGGTCGAGTATCTGCGGAAGTATCTCGAAGAGTTGGAGTCCTATTGGCTGTCTGTTAGGTAGATGCGCCGGTGTCCGCACGGATGAAGCGGGGTTTCATCTTTAGATCCTCCGACCCTATTAGCCAAGGAAGGTAAAGGAAATAGCGACCCCTTTGTGGAAATCCCCATGCGTTGACCGGGTGCGAGGGCTTGGAGGAGGGCATGGTGAGACCGATTTCGTCGCGATGCGCAAGTCCCTGGCGGAGTCGGACGACGCAGGTTTCGCGGCGGGGAAAGAATAAGAGTCCAGAGGATTAGAGAGCGCAATCGAAAGCGATTCCGATACCGATACCGACCCCGACCAGATGGGAGGGAACGAGCATGAAATGGGTTACCCGTTCGCACGTCCACGTGGACCGCGTGGCCTGCCCCTGGCTGATCAGCCGGTTCGTGGACTCGGAGGCGGAATTCTCGTTTGTGCCAAAGAGCCGGGTCGACGAGGTTGCCCGGGAGACCGGCGCCGTGCCGTTCGACGCGCCCGGCACGGAACTGGGGCATCATGACGGCAAGTGTTCTTTCGAGACCATCATTGCGCGCTACGGCCTAACGGACAAGGCGCTCTTGCGCATGGCGCGGGTTATCCACGCCGCGGACACCGGGGATTTGGGCGCCGATCCGGTCGCGGCGGGACTCGAGGCCATTGCCGTAGGCTACAGCCTGCGCTACCCGGAAGACCATGAAAACTTAGCCCGCCAGTTCGAGGTCTACGACGCGCTCTACGCCTGGTGCCGCCTGCAGGCGGCGAAAGGCGGCGATTAGAGGTCATGGCCGTGGATTCCCATCTTGCGCTCCCGCGTTATCTGACCGCCGACGGCCGGCTGCTTTTTACCACGCGGCTGGCGCGGCTCTTTGCCTACGGGTTTCTCTCCGTTGTGCTGGCGCTCTACCTGGCGCAACTAGGCCTGGGCACGGCGCTGATCGGTACGCTCTTCACGCTCACGCTGGCCGGCGACGCGGTCATTTCGCTCTGGATTACCACGTGGGCCGATCGGATCGGGCGCAAACGCATGCTGCTCCTGGGGGCGGGATTGATGCTCCTCGCGGGGACCGTCTTCGCCTTCACCGGCGATCCAGTGCTCCTGGTCATAACGGGCATCATCGGCGTCATCAGTCCCAGCGGCAACGAGATCGGCCCGTTCCTCCCCATCGAGCAGGCCGCCTTGGCGCAGACGGTCCCCTGCGAACGGCGGACGCACGTCTTTGCCTGGTACAATCTGGTCGGATCGTTCGCCACGGCACTGGGCGCGCTGTGCGGCGGGGGGGCGGCACAGGGGCTGCGGGCCGCCGGGCTTTCGCCCCTCGCAAGTTACCGGGCAATTATCATCGGGTACGCGGCCATCGGCGGTGTGCTCATGCTCTTATTCAGCCGGCTGTCGCCCGCGGTGGAGAGCGCGCCCACGGCATGCCCGGCCAGCGGGCCGTCACAGGTGATGGGCCTGCATCGTTCCCGTGGGATTGTGTTCAGACTGAGCGCCTTGTTCGCGTTGGACGCCTTCGCCGGCGGCTTCGTCCTGCAGAGCCTGGTGGCCTACTGGTTTCACGTGCGCTTCGGCGTCTCCCCGGCCGTGCTGGGCGGCATCTTTTGCGGTGCCAATATCCTGGCCGGGGTCTCGGCGCTCTCGGCGGCCTGGATCGCCGCGCGGATCGGGCTCATCAACACCATGGTCCTCACCCATCTCCCGTCCAATATCCTGCTCATGCTCGTGCCGCTCATGCCGAGCCTGCCGCTGGCCATCGCCGTGCTGCTCGTGCGGTTCAGCATCTCGCAGATGGATGTCCCGACACGCCAATCGTACACCATTGCCGTGGTCTCCCCCGACGAACGCTCGGCGGCCGCGGGGGTGACCGCCATCGCGCGCTCCATCGGCGCGGCGCTCTCCCCCTCGCTGGCGGGCGCGCTCATCGGCGCCTCGCTTCTCAACATACCGTTTTACCTGGCCGGCGGGCTCAAGAGCATCTACGACATCGTGCTGTATTTCAACTTCCGCGCCACGAAGCCGCCGGAGGAAACGGGCTAAACGTATGGAGACGAAAAGCCTACGCCCAGGAATGGATTCCTGGGCCGGGATCAGAAAAGACATATCTGAAACCCCTGCGGGAGTTCGGCCCGTATCGAGCCTGGGACCTCAGTCAAGCACCGAACCCGCGCACGGATCTGAGACGTATTTACGGCTTGAGCTCAGGAATTCATCCCTGGGCGGAGGTGACCGGCCATGCAAGATACCATCCGCCTCGCGGGGTTGACCAAGGAAAGCGTCGTCGACGGCCCGGGGCTGCGGACGGTCGTTTTCGCGCAGGGTTGTCCGCATCATTGCCCGGGCTGTCATAATCCCGACACATGGGCGCTGGACGGCGGCTATGAAACGACCGTGGAGGCGATCTGGGACGAGATCAAAGACGCGCGGCTGATCCGGGGGGTCACCTTCAGCGGCGGCGAGCCGTTTCTGCAGGCGGGTCCGCTTAGTGCATTGGCGGAACGGATCAAGGCCAGAGGATGGGACCTCATCATCTACACGGGTTATGCTTGGGAGGAACTGGCCGCGCGGCGCGGGCGCGCACCGGCGCTCGACCGGCTGCTCACCCTGGCGGATTTGCTCATTGACGGTCCCTTCGTGCTGGCGGAACGGGACCTTGGCCTGCCTTACCGCGGTTCGCGCAATCAGCGCCTCATCGACCTGCGCCGGACCGAAACCGCCGGCGTGCCGGTATTATGGGCTCCGACATGGTGAGGGAGAATAGCGACTGGACCGTGCTTGCGCGCGGCACGGAGCATTATCTCTGCTGCCTGCCGTTCTTGGAGTTGCCTTGGCTCCGCCATGCCTTCTCCTTTGGCGCGGACGGAGCGGGCGTCCCGCAAAACCTGGGCCTGCACGTCGGCGGCGACGCCGACGATGTCCGCGAGCGCCGGAGACGGTTTCTGGCCGGACTGGGGTTTGAGATCGGGTCCTTGGTGGCCGCGCAACAGGTGCACGGGGATCGGGTGGCCGTGGTCGGCGAGAACGAACGCGGCGCCGGAGCGTGTGACTACAAGACGGCCTTGCCCGCCACGGACGGGCTGGCGACCGATCTTCCCGGGCTTGTTCTCTCCGTTTACTACGCGGATTGCGCCCCGGTTCTCCTGGTCGATCCGGTGCGGCGGGCCGTGGCGGCCGTGCATGCCGGCTGGCGGGGGGCGGTGGCGGGCATCGCCGCCCGGGCGGTGGCGGTCATGACGGCTGAGCTTGGTTGCGACCCCGGGAGGATGCTGGCCGCGGTCGGACCGGCTATCGGCGCCTGCTGTTACAGAGTGGGGGATGATGTGGCCGCCGTAGTGCCCGCCGGCGCGCGCGCGAAGGTAATCATCCCGCGTCAGGACGGACTCCATCTGGACCTCGCCGGTCTGAACGCCTGGTGGCTCCGATCCGGCGGGCTTTCTCCCGCGCGCATCCATCTGTCGCGCCATTGTACGGCGTGCGAGCTCGGACGCTTTTTCTCCTTTCGCCGACAGGGGCAAGCGGCGGGCCGGATGATGGCGATCATCGCGATTCGCGATGATTGGGGAGGATTACCTTTACCGGCTGTAGAATCTCCCCTAATTAACGCACACGGTTGACGGCACGGCTTCGTGTCTAAACGCGCCCTGTGGGGGGTCGGTTCTTGGCGCCGCGACGCTTCCGGCTGCGCTGGAAAGGTTTTAGGGGCTTGGGTGCCATCATCGTGGGTGTTGCCGCGGTTGCCGCTCTGTGGCAGGGATTGTTGTTGTTGGTTGCCGCCGTCTTCCCCGAGCAGGTTGTGGCCGGTTACGGTACGATTGAGGTTGGGCAGTGGGTGGAGGCGGCGTTGTTTCGCACGGAGACCACCATCACCGCGCCCATGGCGGGTACTTTTCGGCCGTCGCAGCCGGCCGGCGAACGCATCGCCGCGCGCGGCGTGGTCGGGGAGATCAAGCGATCCGGAGGCCAATCCGTTGCGGTCAAGACTAGGGCCTCGGGGCTGATCGCATACACCGTCGACGGCCAGGAACAGACCCTTACCCCGGCCATGTGCCTTGCCGATCCGCGAGACGCTTTTCAAAAAGCAAAGTCTAGCCGCGCGCGTCAGAGCGGCCGCGGCGCCGTCCGTGCCGGGGAGCCGGTGGCCAAGCTTGTCGACGACCGCCAGATGTATCTCCTTTATCAATCCGGACACCGCGACGGACCGCCGCCGCGCCCCGGCGATCAACTCTGGGCGCGGGACCACGAAGCGCTCATACCTCTCTCGGTGGCCAGCGTTATTGCCGACGGCGGCACCCATTGGGTCGCGCTGAGGACGGAGAGATTCCCGCCGGCATGGCTGGACCAGCGCTGCGTGGACGTGTACCTCGTCTTCAGCCGCTTCAAGGGCACGGTGGTCCCCCGCCGTTGCCTGCGTCTGCGGGATGGGCAGCTCGGTGTGACCATCATCCACGACGGCCGCCCAAGCTTCCAAGCGGTGGAACTCTTGGGCCAAGACCGGCACCGAGCGGTCGTAAAGGGTTTGCGCGAGGGCGATATTCTGGTGCCGTGATCTGGGGTGGGTTGAAGGCGCAATACAAAGGCGTTTTCGCGACCTGATCTAAGGGAATACCCAAATTGGTACAAGGCTCTGGAGGTCAGTTGTGATACCCGAATCCACACTCGCGGATCGATGGCAAGCCGTTAACCGGCGCGTTATCGAAGCGGCCGGGCGAAGCGGCCGCGACCCCGCGGAGGTAACGGTGGTCGCGGTCACCAAGAACGTGCCGGCGGAAGAGATCAGCGCTGCTTTACGGCTGGGTCTGCGCGACCTCGGCGAGAACCGCGTGCAGGAAGGCCTGGCTAAACAGGCGTGTCTTGGACGGGACTCGGCGACTTGGCATTTGATCGGGTCGTTGCAGACCAACAAAGCCAAGCGCGCGGCTGAAGCTTTCCACCTCATCCATGCCTTGGATCGCTGGGAGCTGGCGTTGGCTTTGGCCGGAGCGGGCGAACGCATGGGTCGCTCCATCCCGGTCCTGATTCAGGTCAACGCCTCGTATGAAGCCAGCAAGCATGGTCTCGATCCCGGAGAAACCATGTCCTTCGTGCGCCGGATCATGGCCCTCGAGGCGTTGAGCCTGCACGGGCTCATGACCATGGCGCCGGTTGTCTCCGATCCCGGCGAGGCGCGTCCCGTCTTCAGGATGGTTCACGATCTCTTCCGCCGGGTGAGGCAGGAGTTACCGATCGGCGACACTTGGCGGTTCTTGTCGATGGGCATGAGCCAGGACTTTGAAGTGGCGATCGAAGAGGGAGCCAATCTTGTGCGTATCGGCACCGCCATCTTTGGCCAGCGCCGACCGGCGGGGAGGTAGATTCATAATGCGGGATTGGGAAGAAGGGCCCCCCGAGGAGGAAAGGGGCCGCCGCGGATTTCTCGACAAAGTCCTGGGTTTTCTGGGGTTCGTGGCCGAGGAGGTCGAGGTCGACGAGGACGATCAGGAGGACCAAGCCCCGGTTAATCAATCGCGGCGTGGACGGCCACGGGTCGTTTCCCTCCAGAGCGCGCAGCGGCAACTGCGGGTGGTGGTTTTTGAGCCAAGGAGCTTTGAAGAAGTACAGGCGATCGTGGACCAGCTAAAGAACCACCGCCCGGTCATCATCAACCTCGAGGATACCGACAAGACGGTGGCCAGGCGTGTCGTGGATTTCATGAGCGGAGCCGTCTATGCCCTGGCCGGCGGGATGCAAAAGATCAGTGTGACGATCTTTCTCTTCACCCCGGCCAATGTGGAGATCTCGCTCGGCCCCCGGGCGGAGCCGCGCGACCGGTCGAATTTCTTAAATCTTAATACATGAACACAAACGTAAATTGGCCTATGGGGGTGTGCGATTGGCCGGTGTCCTTGACGGGTTGACGGTGGGTTTCCTCGGGGCGGGGGCGATGGCCGAGGCCATGCTGCGCGGCTTAGGCGGCGCGGGCGGGCGCCTCCTGGCCAGCGATCCGGATCCAAGCCGCCGGAGCAAGGTGGAAGCCGGGTACGGGGTAAAGGTCTTTGCGGACAACCAGGCGCTCGTGTCCGAAGCCGATGTGGTGGTGCTGGCGGTCAAGCCGCAGATGGCCGGCACGGTCCTGGCCGAAGTCGGCGCCGCCCTCCGCCCCGGACAGGCGCTTCTTTCCATCGTCGCGGGTCTGCGGCTGGAGACGATCAAAACGGCGGTGGCCGCGCGCGGCGTAATCCGCGCCATGCCCAATGCGCCCGCCCTGATTGGCGCGGGTATCACCGGTGTTGCGCTCGGGGAACAGGATGCCCGTCTCGAGAGCCTGGCCCGGGCGATCCTGGCGCCTCTGGGCCGCATGGTATTTGTGCCCGAGAGCTTGCTCGATGCCGTAACCGGTCTATCGGGCAGCGGGCCCGCCTATGTCGCGCTCTTTACGGAAGCGATGATCGAGGCGGGGGTCAAAGTGGGCCTGCCTCGCCCGATCGCCGTCGAGCTAGCGGTGCAGACCCTGCTCGGTACGGCGAAACTGCTGGCTGACGGCGAGTCGCCCGCGGCACTGCGAGAAAGGGTCACCTCACCCGGCGGCACCACGGCTTCCGGCCTCTATGCCCTGGAACGGGGCCGGTTGCGGGCGGCGGTGAGCGAGGCGGTGACGGAAGCGACGGAGCGGGCCGCCGTGCTTGGCGGCGCAAACAAAACACGGAGTGATGGTGCTTGATCGCCATAGTCAATTTCGCGGCGCGCCTCTTGATGCTTTTCATTCTATTGCGCGTGGTGGTTTCCTGGATGCGGCCCCCGCGTGAGAACCAATACTTATATTTGCTGCGTATTTTGACGGAACCGGTCTTGGCCCCATTTCGCCGCTTTTTTAATCTGCGCCGGCTGGGATTCGACCTCTCGCCCCTCGCGGCCTTGATCAGCGTGGAGATCTTGCGGAACATGGTAATCTGGATCGTAAGGGCGATCTCGCTTTAAGTAGGCCTTTTTCACATCGTTTCTAGAGTTCAAAGCTCTGCCAAAGGAGTCGGTCCCTTGCCCGAATTATCCCATCTGACCGAAGAAGACCGCATCCTGGTCCGGCGGCTCCTGGATCAAGGCCAGAAGGCGCTGAGCGCCCAAAAGCCGGTTTATGCCGATTTCCTGGATCCGCGCCAACGCGAGCTGGTCGGACGGGAACTGGCGGTCCTGCCCGGATTACGATGCCTATACTACGGCGGTTACCGCCGGGCGGAACGGCAGCGCCTCGTCTTAGCCGCCGACTGCCTGCTCATGGAAGCCGTCGATCCGGGTCTGGCCTATGTGCAGATCAGCGCGCCGGCGGCCAATGCATTGACGCACCAGGATTATCTGGGCGCCATCTTGAGCTTGGGCCTCAAACGCGAGAAAATCGGAGACCTCGTCGTCCTGGAATCCGGATGTCAGGCCGTCGTGGCGGAAGAGATCGCGCCGTTGATCCAGACCAGCCTGCGCCGCGTGGGCCGCGGGGAAGTCTCGGTTGCCCCGATCGAACCGGAGCAACTGCAAGTGCCCCCCGAACGCGAAAAGGAGATCCGCACCACGGTAGCCTCGCCGCGGCTGGACGCGGTCGCGTCCGATGGGTTCGGCGAATCCCGCACGCGCATGGCGCGGGAGATTAAAGCCGGCCGGGTACGGGTCAACTGGCAACCGGTGCTGAAGCCGGACCATCTCCTGCAGGCCGGCGACGTGATCTCGATCCGGGGACGCGGCCGGGTGATCCTGGCGGAAGTAACCGGAACGACCAAGAAAGGGCGCCTCGGGTTAGTATTGAAGAGGATGACCTAGAGAGATGGATACCAGCTTGTTTCACCACAGAGTCGCAAAGCACGTAAAGAAGACCCGAATATCTCTATGGAGCGCAGACCATTCTTCAATCAGATAGATTAATCTTGCTTAGTAGTTATGGAGGTGCTTTCTCGTGTTGACGCCGGTGGATCTTGAAACAACCGTCTTCAGGAGGGGATTTCGGGGCTATCAAGTGCAAGAAGTACGGGAGTTCATGGTCCGCCTGACGCAGGACTACGAACACATCTACCGTGAGAACATCGAACTCAAGGAGAAGCTTGAAGCTTACGAAAACAAGCTCTCCGCCTACCAACGGACCGAGGAAACGCTCCAGAGCACGCTGCTTCTGGCGGAGAAGACCGCCGAGGAGGTCCGGGAGACCAGTCAGAAACAGGCCGAACTGCTGCTGCGCGAGGCGGAACACCGGGCGGAACAAGTACGGACTCGTGTCAGGGAAGAGATCCGGGCGGAGCTGGAGCGCCTGGCGAGCCTGAAACAGCAGGCCGAGTTCTTCCGGCTGCAGTTCAAGAACTTTCTCAAAGCCCTGGCGGACATGGCCGACCGGCAGCTCAATCTCGATGTGACCTGGGACGAACTGTTCAAAAAAGCCGCCCCCGGGATCATTGAGACGGCGGCACCCGTGGAGGCATCCGCCGCCCAGGAATGAGTTATTTGGGCGTTGATCAGGCAGAAACCCCCTCCATCGGAAAAAATTCTTCGGATCAGGAGGATTTTGCCGTAGTCCATAGAATTTAAGCTTGAACGGAAGATAGGTGTCGTTTGACACTCACAAGCCCGGATGGCTTGTGCAGCGTTACGTGCAAGGAAGCACGCGAGTGTTTTTTGCTGCGCTCCACAAGCCCGCCGGGCTTTTTTATAGAGCCGAAAGCCTGCAAAAAGGGGACTGTGAGGGAAAGGAGGTGAACCTGAAACTTTAACTTTCCAACCAAAGGCGGAACGGCAGGAAGCGGAAACGAAACATGGACAGTTTCTGTACAACCCCTGTTCCGCCGAGGCTCTCTAGCGGAAAGAAAAAGTTAAGGGGGATAATAATGAAGAAGATCCTTGCGATCGTTCTCGCGTTTGCGTTCGTGCTCGGTTTGGCCAGCGTGGCCAGCGCCGAATTCAAGGCCAGCGGCCAGTTCGTTGTGAAAGGCACCTATGACCTCGCTGATTCCGCGTGGAGTTTGGGCACCAGCCTGGGCGACTCCCGCATCGAGCTCAAACTCTCCGGCGCTTGGGGCAATGCGACTGGTGATGCCACCTTCAGGCTGAAGGAAGTCAAGACGACCGTCGAGCTGTGGGAAGACACAAATGATGATGACGTCGCTGACGCAGTCAAAGAGGAAATCACCGTCGGTCCGTACGTCGAGTTCCGGTCCGCCAATTATACGTACAAGTTCAGCGACGCGTTTTCCCTCGGCTTGGCCTATCATCGGGCCGGTTCCACCTACTACACCTCTCCGGTGGACGAGACCGAGTGGCAGTATGCCGGCACCTGGCTCAAGGGCGTTGTCACGTTCGATGGCGGTTCATTGACCGCGTTCTACAATGGCAGCCTCGATGACATCAGAATCCTGGCCGCCGGTTCCTATGCCATGGATCCTTTAACCCTCGGCGCTCAGGTCGCTTATACTGGCGACTTCGCGGCCAATGGTTACGTGAAGTATGCTTTGACGGATGCCATTACCCTCGCTGGCGAAGTCGTTTATGACGGCGATGTCGCTTTTGGCGCCCGGGCTGACTTCGAAGCCGACGCTTTTGCCGCTTACGGGTTCTTCCTCTATGGGGAAGAGTTCGGTCCCTTTGAGGTGGGCGCCTCCTACGATCTCAGCGATGTGCTGAACGTTTACGGCAGCTACAATTCCGGCGTGAACGATGACGGCGTGGACATCGGAGTAACGGCTGGCGCCGAGTGGAAGCTCGACGGCACCAACGTTCTGGGCGTGGAGTATGCTCAGGAGGACGATGCGGTCACTGCTACCCTCACGATCAAGTTCTAAGAAGAATCCAAGTGATTGGCGAAGACTGGGAGCCCTTTGGGCTTCCAGTCTTTTTGTTATTTGACAAGTGTGATTCTTATCAATATACCCATAACTAGCTGCCCTCCCGGAAAAATCTCTCGTTCCAGCAGGAATTCACCAGGTCTCGTTGAATACAATGCTCAAAGCACCAGGATCCCGTCCCTATGCTCCACAAGCCCGGAGGGCTTTTACATAGAGCCGGAGGCTCTTTAGCGGGGACTGTGAGAGAGAGGAGGTGAAATCCGAAACTTTTGCATTCCACTTAGGCAGGAGGCCCTAAGTGGAAACGGAACATGGATAGTTTCCACTCAGCCTACCTGCTGAGGCTCTCAAGGAATGAGAAAGTCAAGGAGGATAATAATGAAGAGATTTTAC
>JBLNCE010000145.1:0-16195 GCA_050260415.1 Bacteroidota bacterium
CCGGTGAAGACATCTAGGCCGTTTGGGAGGCTTATCAGGCCCGGGCGCCCTTGAGCGACCGGATGAGTTCCGGAATCACCTCGAGGGCATCGCCGACGATGCCGAAGGTGGCGACCTTGAAGATCGGCGCTTCAGGGTTCTTATTAATGGCAATGATGACATCCGATGATTGCATGCCCGCCAGATGCTGGACGGCGCCGTGAATGCCGCAGGCAATGTAGATCTTTGGTCGGACCGTCTTCCCTGTCTGCCCCACCTGATGCGGGTAGGAGATCCAGCCCGCATCCACCACCGCGCGCGAAGCCCCCACCGTGGCGCCCAATGTATCCGCCAATTCCTTGACCAGGCAGAGATTCTTCGGGTCGCCCATTCCCCGCCCGGCGGAAACGATGATATTCGCCTCGGTCAGATTGATCTTTTCCCCTTCGGCCGGCAACACCTCAAGGATCTTGGCGCGAAGATCGAAAACCGTCTTCGAGAGATCCCACCGGATAAGCTCGCCGGTGCGCGTCCCGTCCTTCGCCAGGGGGCAGAAAACCCGCGGCCTGACGGTCGCCATCTGCGGCCGGTGATTCGGGCAGAGAATAGTCGCCATGACGTTGCCGCCAAAGGCCGGCCGGGTCTGGTGGAGATCGCCGGTCGCTGGATCGGCTTCGAGCCCCGTGCAGTCGGCGGTCAGACCGGTGCCCAGCCGCGCGGCCACCCGCGGCGCCAGGGAACGGCCGAGGGCGGTAGCCCCCAATAGGATCATATTGGGCCGTTCGGCGCGCGCCAGATCCACAAGGACCTGCGTATAGGGATCCTCGGTAAAGTCCCGTAATGCTTCATGTTCCGCCAGGTAAACCCGGTCGGCGCCGAAAGCGAACAGTTCCTTGGCCAGGTGTTCCACGCCTTGGCCTAGCAAGACCGCGGCCAGCGGTTGCTTCACGGTCTCGGCCAATTGCCTGCCTTCACCCAGCAGTTCAAGGGCGACGTCGGCCAGATGTCCGTGACGCTGCTCGGCATATACCCAGACGCCGGTATAAGCGCCCTTGTCCACCGCCGGACCCGCCTCACGCCGCAGCTCGATGGCGTTGAATTTGCAGACCGGCACGCAAGCGCCGCAGAGGTTGCATGCCTCGCCGATGGCCGCCTTGCGCTCCGTGACCGCGATCGCGCCGAATGGGCACGCCGGCACGCAGAGTTTGCAGCCAATACATTTGTCGGTAAGAACGGAGATGCCCATCAGAAGCCTCCTGCACTTGTTCAAATATAACGCGGTTCGTCACTGGTCGCTCGTGGCTCGTGGAACGGGCTTGGGTATTCTTCCCTTTTTCGCGCCTGTAAAGGCAAGTGTGCCGGCTAGACCACGCCTAGCCCCCTCAGCTTTGCGACCAGCACCGCCGCCTGCTCACCGGCGGAGCCTTCGATCATTTCCGCGGTAACTTCATGCTGCGGATAGAAGATCTTCCGCACCTGCGTGGGCGAGCCTTTGAGTCCGAGCCTGGCGGGGTCCGCGGCCAGGTCGGCCGCGTTCCAGATCGGAATCTCCGCTTTCTTGGCCCGCATCTGTCCTTTGATCCCGGGAAGCCGGGGCTCGTTGATCTCCTTGATCACGGTCAAGAGCGCTGGCATGGGCAGGGATAAGCGCTCGTAGCCGTCGTCGGTCATACGTTCGACGATTATTTCCCTTTCGCTGATTTCGTTGACCTTCCGCACGTACGTGACATGGGGCCAACCAAGGTTTTCCGCGATCTCCGGACCCACCTGGGCTGTGTCACCGTCGATCGCCTGCTTGCCGCAGAGGATCAGGCCGACGTCGCCGATCTTTTGGATCGCGGCCGCCAGGGTATAGGCCGTGGCCAACGTATCCGCACCGGCAAAGGCACGGTCCGACAGAAGCACGGCTTCGTCCGCGCCCATGGCGATCGCTTCCCGCATGGACTCGACCGCCTGCGGCGGCCCCATGGACAGCGCCACGACCGTGCCGCCGCCCATGCGCTCCTTGAGCCGCAAAGCTTCCTCGATGGCATAGAGGTCGAACGGATTGATCTCGTTCGGGATGCCTTCGCGAATAAGGGTGTTCGTTTCCGGGTTGATCTTGACCTCAGTCGTGCCAGGCACTTGCTTGATGCAGACGACGATCTTCAAAAATAACGCCCCCGACGATAAAGCTTAGTCTTGAGTTATGAGTGTTCAAGCCTCATAACTGTACTTATTTCTTCCCCGCGTACTGTTTGATTAGTTCAAGGGCGATGACATTGCGCTGGATTTGGTTGGTGCCCTCGTAGATCTGGGTGATCTTGGCATCGCGCATCATCTTCTCGACCGGGTAATCGCGCATATAGCCGTAGCCGCCGAGAACCTGCACGGCATCGGTCGTCACTCTCATGGCCACATCCGAGGAGAAGACCTTGGCCATGGCGGCCTCCTTGCTGAAGTCCTTGGCGCCGGAATCCACCATGCGCGCCGTGGCGTAGACCAAAGCGCGCGCCGCTTCCACCTGCGTGGCCATGTCGGCCAGCATGTGCTGGACGGCCTGGAACGAAGAGATCGCCGCGCCAAATTGATGGCGCTCGCGCGCGTATTTGACGGCCACTTCCAAGGCGCCCTGGGCGATGCCAATGGCTTGTCCGCCTATACCGGGCCGGGTACGATCGAGGGTCTTCATCGCCACGATGAAACCCATGCCTTCCCGGCCGAGAATATTGGCCTTTGGCACGCGGCAGTCCGTAAAGACCAATTCCCGCGTGGCGGAGGCCCGGATACCCATCTTCTTCTCTTTCTTGCCGAAGGTGAAGCCGGGAGTGCCTTTCTCCACGATGAAAGCCGTGGCGCCGCGCGCGCCCTTGCTGCGATCGGTCATGGCGATGACGGTATAGACCTCGGCCTCGCCGCCGTTGGTGATCCATTGCTTGGTCCCGTTGAGCACGTAGCTGTCCCCGTCGAGCACGGCTGTGGTTTCGATTCCTCCCGCGTCGCTGCCGGCGTTGGCCTCGGTCAGGCCAAAGGCCGCCAGGCGTTTTCCAGCCGCGATATCGGGCAGATAACGCTTCTTCTGCTCCTCGGTGCCGAACATGAGAATGGGAAAGGTGCCGAGGCCGGTGGCCGCGTAGCTTACCGCCACGCCGCTGCAAGCCCGGCTGAGTTCCTCCACGACCAGGACTTGTTCGAAGACGCCCCCGCCCAGGCCGCCGTACTCCTCCGGAATATAGACGCCGCAAAGATCGGCTTCCGCCAGAACCTTCATGAGCTCCCAGGGGAACTCTTCCTTCTCGTCAAGTTCCGCCGCGACCGGTGCGACCCGCTCGTCAGCGATTCTCCTGGCCAAGTCTTTGATCATCCGCTGTTCTTCCGTCAGAAAGTACTCCACAAGACCACCATCCTTTTTTGCTTCTGGAGTGTTCGACGCGCTGCGCTCGGGGCCTTTCTCTAGAGGCGCATCGAGCAAGACAACGCCGTTCCCTGCAAGGTTACACCTAGTCTAGCACAGGCAAAAAGTGCTTGTCAACCTAACCGTGGCGCCCGATCCAGGATCCACGCCACGGCCGCGGGCAGGTCTTCCGCCACATGGTCGGGCATCGGCGCGCGCCAGAGGGATCTCTCGGCCCAGAACCGGGCCCCGTGCCCCGTCAGCACGAGTATGGTGCGGCATCCCGCCCTCGCGCCGGCCTCGATATCGCTCGGTTGATCTCCGATCATGAACGACCGCCGTAAATCGAGCGCATGCTCGCCAGCGGCCTGCAAGAGCAGCCCCGGCTCCGGTTTGCGGCAGGAACAGGAACAGGCATAGGCGGGAACCGGTGCCTCGGGCAGATGCGGGCAGTAGTAGACGGCATCTAGATGCGCGCCCTCGCGCGCGAGCAGCCGGCGCATCTCCGCCAATACGGCCAGGACTGTTTCCTCCGCATAGAGCCCGCGGGCGGGACCGGCTTGATTGGTCACGAGGATAGTGGGGATACCGCGGCGGTTGAGCATCTTGACGGCTTGCGCCGCTCCGGGCAAGAGCCGCATGCGGGCCGGGTCCGCGATGTGTCCGCTCTCCTCGTTAATGGTACCATCCCGGTCAAGGAAGACCGCGGCTCGCATCAGGGGCGCCTCCATGGTAGTCCGCGTTGCATGACCTATCCTATGTTCAATGCCCGCCCGCCGGTACGATCTTTACCTTGGCGCAACGGCGCCGCAGCTTGGTTTCGGCATCGCAATAGGACGGCGCATTGCACAGAATCACTTCATCCCCCTCTTTTTGGAGCGGGTATTTGTTGCAGGTATAAAGCTCTATCTCCCGCGGTTTGTCTTCAGCCAAACCTTTACCCTCCCGGCCTGGGCGAGACGAAAACTAGGCGGGTCAAGGCCAGCCTAGCAAGGAGCAAGGTGGACATCTGTAATTTAGTTCCCTGCGGTTACTTGAATTCCTCCTGTATGGTTCGATCGCCTTGGACGCAAACGAGACCCAACAGGGCTTCCCGGACCAAAACGGCAGCCAGAAGAGCAGTGCGCGCGGAAAGGTCGACCGCCGGCAAGACCTCGACCAGGTCGAACCCGACAACCTGCAAGGATGGGAGATAATCGAAGACGCGCAAGAGTTCCGCGCTCGTGATGCCGCCGCATTCCGGCGTGCCTGTCCCGGGCGCGTGCGCCGGGTCGACCACGTCGATATCGACGGTCACGTAGACCGGACGGGACCCGATCTCGCGTATCGCCGCCTGGACCGCGTCCAAGACGCCGCCCCGGTAGAGGTGTGTATGGTCCCTGGCGAATGCGAACTCCTCGCGATCCCCGGAACGGATCCCGAACTGAAACACGCGTCCGTCACCCAGGAGGTTCTGGGCCAGGCGCATCACCGATGCATGGGAGAGCTGCTGGCCGAGATAGCCGGGCCTGAGATCGGTGTGGGCATCGAACTGGAAGACGCAGAGATCGGGGTAATGCCGGTGGGCCGCCCGGATCGCCGGGTACGAGACCAGATGTTCCCCCCCGAGGAGGAGGGGGAATTTCCCCGCCGCCAGCAATCCCCGGACCGCCGTCTCGATCAGATCCAGGGCGCCGGCGGTATTCCCGAACGGGAGCACCAGGTCGCCGGCGTCGTAAAACGCCAGATCGAAGAGGGATTTGTCCCGATAAGGACTGTACTCCTCGATGGCCTCCGAGACTTCACGGATCGACGCCGGCCCGAACCGGCTGCCCGGCCGGTAGGAGACGCTCCAATCCATCGGCGCCCCCAGGATAACCGCGCGCGCCGTCTCGTACTCCCCATTGCTCGCCAGAAAGGGGGTGCGCTGCTGCCACGGCAAGCCGAACAATTCGTCTCCCATTTATGCCTCCTTCAAGAGGTCGGCCACGAAGGGCGGCAGGGCAAAGGCCGCGCGATGCACTTCCCGGGAGTAGTACTTGCAGGTCAGCCCGGGGAGGGCCCGTGGCTCCAAGTATGGCACCTCCCGTTCCGCCGCGAGGGTAAAGCTCCAGAGACCGCTGGGGTAGGTTGGAATACTCGCCAGGTAGAGCCAGCGGAATGGAAACGCCTCTCCGAGGCTTGCGTGCGCCCGCCCGATCAGATCCCCGTTGACAAAGGGCGATTCCGTCTGCGCCACCAGGAGTCCGCCTGGTTTGAGGGCGGCCGCGGCCATCTTGAAGAACTCGGCGCCGAACAAGCCCGCCGCCGGACCGATCGGTTCGGTGGAGTCCACCAGGATAACGTCATAAACGCCCTGATGGCGGCGGACATGTTCCACCCCATCACCGATCGCCATCACCAGGCGGGGATCACCGAAGCCCGCGCTGAGGGTGGGCAGGAACTCGCGCGCCGTTTCGACCACCCGCGCATCGATCTCGGCCAGGACGACCCGCTCGACCGTGGCGTGTTTGAGCACCTCGCGCACGGTGCCGCCGTCTCCCCCGCCGATCACCAGCACGTGCCGGGGCGATGGGTGGATGGCCAGAGGCACGTGCGCAATCATCTCGTGGTAGACGAACTCATCCGCCTCCGTCACCATGACCATCCCGTCCAGGACAAGCATCCGCCCGTACTGTTCGGTTTCGATGATCGCCAGTTCCTGATATGGAGTTTTTTCCGCGTGAATGGTCCTTTTGACAAGGCAGGAAAGGGCCAGCGCCTTGGTTTGTTTCTCGGTGTACCAGAGTTCCATGTACGTACCTCCCTTGAGAAAGCCAGAGGGGGCGGGGGGCAAACCAACCGATCCCGCCGTACGCCTCTCTGGCCTCTTACCTGTTGCCTCTTGCTCATGCCTCACGTCTCGCGCCGGGGCGCACGGGTCCAGCCTCCGCGACCGGCGCGGCCCGCGGTTTTCGACGCTTGACTAAATCGCTAGTACCAAAGCGCCACCGCGGCAAAAGCGCAGGCGCACTTCTCGACCCGGCACTCGGTCGCCTTGATCAGGATCTTGCTGACCGGGAGACCGCGCCTGACCAGGGCATCGTGGGCCATCCGGCGCACGCGTTCCTCCGCCTCCGCCTGCCTGCACCGGCCCGAGAACTCCATGATCACGCCGAATGAGTCAGGGGAAAGACCTACCGCCACCGCCGCGGCGATATGCTCGCCGGCCGTTTCGCTTTCGATGGCGCCGTACGCCGTCGGTGTCAACGACCCGGGCGGAATCGCCAGGTGCTCGACCAATTCGGCTCCGGGGGGCAGGATACTGCTCACTTTGAGCAGGTTCAGGTTGCCGATGCCGGCCGCCAGGAGAGCGTTGTCAAACGCGTTGAGTGCGGTCGGCCCCTCGGCGCTTGCGGATACAAGGGTATACTTGACTGGTGTCGGTAACATTCCTGTATGATCCTCCTCTCGGTCAACGCAATGATTATAACAGAAACCCCCGGCGGAATAAAGCGGATCCCCGTCTCGATCCGAGGTCGGGATGAATAAAGACCCGCCCCAGAGGGCGGGTCAGCTTTTGTCACTGTATCATCTTGCCTCGCGATGGCGACGGGGCGAGCCGATGCGCTGGGTTCTTCCTGAACTTGGTTTGAAGCGGATTCTAGGACGTCAGGGCCGCGACTTCGAACAACCTGATCTCTTGGCTCTTCTGTATGCCTTGCCAGGTAATGCGCACGGCGTCGGCGCTGAACCCGAGATCGAAGACCAGCTCCAGCACCCCGTTTCGCTGCCCTTTCGTAAAGGAAGCAATGTTGTTCCGATTTACCGCGTAGGCTTTTGCCCATTGGCCGCCCCGCCGGTACTCCACGGTGAACTCTCCCGCGGTGGCCAGCGTTAAGCCCAATCTGGCCAGGCGGTATTCCTGTCTGAATTCGACCTGCCAAACCGCCGTGCTCTGTGCGGGTGCCTGAGCAAAAGCAATCGTGGGGGCAAAATACCAATAAGTGCCCGCGTTGCCGTCGGCGGCCGCCTCGGGGCCGCACCCCGCCTTGGGGCGGATGAGCCGCGTGGCAGTGACACGGCCACCGTTCGAGGTCCTGGCCACATTCGTCCCGGGTGCCGCGCCCGGGGGCGTGGAAATCACCGGGCCGTTCCCGGACGGCGTCGGCAGGATCGGCCCCGGGCCGCCATCGTCCTTTGGACTAAAGCGGCCTTCCGCGGAGATTCCGCTGTTGCCGGCGCGATCGTAGGCCGCGATGACGAAGTAGTAGTCCCAACCGGGTTTGAGATCTTCGAGCACCACCAGGTGTTCATAGCCATAGGCGCCGGTCTCCCGGCTTCCCCTTTCCTTGGCGTTGGCGTTGTGATTCCTGCTTTCCCTGCCATAACGGACTTCACCCCAGGAAGGTTCATTGGTCCGCCAGGTGATCTCCGCCGTATGCTTGGCCGCCCGGACCGAGATCTGCGAGATCACCGGCGGCGCGGTATCCAGGGTAATCGTGGCCGCGACCGGCTGAGAGTAGTTGCCCGCCTGGTCGCGGAAACGGACCTGGACGCTCTTCGGCCCGTCGCCGCCTGGTAACGTGAAGTTCCGGACGGCTTGATAAGGTTCGTCCGGGGACCAACTCCGCCCGTCCGTGCTGAACGACATACCGGTCACGGCGCCGCCTTGGTCGGAAGCCGCAAGGTTCAAGGTTACTTGCGGTCTGTTGGTGAAGGCCGCGCCGCCGTTGATCTTAATCGTGCCCGTCGGGGGCGTCCGGTCGGCGGCCGCCGTGGTGAAAGAAAACTCCGGCGACGTGGCGCGGTTATCCGCCCGATCCACGGCCTCCACCACCGCGTAGTAAGTCCGCCCGGCGATAAGGCGGGAAAGCCGCACGCGGTGATCGTAGCCGAAACCGCCGTCCTGTTGCGGCAGGAGTGTACGATCCTCCGCGCCCGATTCCCCGTAATTCCGCATGCCCGCGCCGAAGCGGACGATGCCGAAGGTTGGTTCGTCGGTACGCCAGACGATCTCCACCGTGTCCGATCCGGCCTGATCTACCGTCACGTTGCCGATCGCCGGCGAGCGGGTATCGAGGACGATGCTGTCTGAGGCGGGTTCAGAGTAGAGTCCGGCTTTGTCGCGAAATCTTGCGTAGACCGTCTTCTGCCCGTCTCCGCCGGGCAGCGTATAAGCCCGGGTCGCTTGATAAGGTTCATCTTGGCTCCAATTGCGTCCATCAACGCTGAACGACATGCTCACCACCGCTCCGCCCGGATCGGCGGCGTTCAGATTCAGGGTGACACGGTTGCTTTTCGTGAAACCGGCCCCGCCGTTAATCGTCACCGTACCTGTTGGACGTGTCTGATCGGCACCGGCGACGGTGATGATAAATTCCGGACTCTCAGCCCTATTGCCCGCGCGATCGATTACGGCCACCCGCGCGCGATAGGTCGCGCCAGGATCAAGGTTTGTCAAGGTCACCTGATGGTCATAGGCCGGGCCCGATTCACCCTGCCGGAATTCCGACCCCCCGCTTGACTTCCGGTAATAAACGGTGCCGGTCGTGGGTTCATCGGTGCGCCAGCGCACGGAGACCGTTCTCGGACCGGTCTGCGTCCAGGCGAGGTCGCGCGGCAGCGACGCATCAGCGTCGAGTTTGACAACAGCCCGGTATACCTGGGACTCATTGCCGCGCCCGTCCTTGTAGACGACCTGCACCTCCTTGTCCCCGCTTCCGGGCGACAGCGTCCAATACCTTCTGGTGACAAAGGTTTCCCACGGACCCCAGGCCGCATCCCCGTTTCGGAGCCGCATGCCGGCCACGCCGCTGGCGTCATCCGCCCAGAGCGTCAAGATTACCCTGGGGTCGGAGGTATGCGGCTGACCTTCATTAATCCTGATGCCCCCGGTCGGTCCCTCGAAATCAGGCCGGGGCAGCGTCAAGCTCCCAACCGAGCTTATGGATAGGTTCCCCGCCTGGTCAAGGGCGGCGATCCGGTAATAGAACGGACCCGGCCCGACGGGCGCGAACAAGGCGACGGTATGGTCCCTGGCTAATTCCATGCCCCGCAGCTCGCTCTGGTCCGGGGGGAAGAAGGTCGGCTGGAGGCCGATCTGTACCAGCCCGTGACTCAACTCGTCGGTGTGCCAGGAAAAAACCAGCCTTCCATCGGATTGCGGCTGCGCCGAAAGGCCGAAAACCGCCGGCGGCTTGGTATCCAAGGTAATCTCGGCGCTAATGACGGATGATTCATTGCCGGCTACGTCCGTCAGCCGCAGGTAAACCTGCTTGGGTCCGTCGCCGGGAGCCAGGCGCCATTGTTTCGTACGGGTGAACGGTTCGCGCATGCTCCAGAGCACGCGGTCGTTGCTGAAGGACATCTCCCGGACGCCCGAGTCGTCGTCGGATGCTTCGATGGTCAGGGTGACATCGATCGATCTGGCGTACGGGGCGCCCCCGTTAATCTGAAGCCAACCCGTCGGCGGCGTCCGGTCGGGAGCCTTGACGGTCGCGAATTCGACCGGCGCGGCCTGGGCGGCATTCCCCGCTTGGTCCGTCGCGATAATGCGCGCGGCATACCTGGTCCCGGGGGACAAGCCCGTAACCTGCGCCGTATGCGCCATGGTAAACCCCGGGCCGACGAAGACCGTCGACCAGACCGGACCCACCTGTAATTCGAGTCTGGTCCCGGCCGCTTCATCGGTCTGCCAGGTCAGATTGGCGGCGGTCTCGGAGACACTTGGCACGAGCACGCCATAGATGACCGGTGGCCTGGTATCAAGCGTAATGTTGGCGTTATAAACCGGCGACAGGGCCTCGCCCCGGCGGAACTGGACGGCCACCGTCTTCAGTCCGTCGCCCGGGGACAGATCCCATGAAAGGACCGGCGTCAGGGGCATCCAGTTGCTGAAGAGGCCGTCGTCGTTGCCTACCCGCACGAAGGCCCCTTGCTCCCCGCCTTCGAGCTGGCAGTGCAGCGCGACCTTTCTCTGGTTGACATAAGCCGCGCCGCCGTTGATCGAGACCTTGCCAGCCAATGTATAGGCAGGCTGATCCAGGCGGAAGAGGACCGGGTCCGAAGTCGTGGTATTGCCGGCGGCATCGATCATCGTAACCCGCAGGTAATACTCGCGCGGCATGAGATCTCCGAGGCTGACACGGTGCCAGAGGGTATACGCGGCCTCCTTGAACTTGAGCCCGGCGACCTCGGTACCGCCATATGGCCAGACGGTAAGCTCGGCCTTGGCCGGTTCATCGGTCGACCAGACCGCGCTGGGACCATTCCCGTCCTGCACCACGGCGCACGGGCGGACGATGGCCGGCGCGCGTTGATCCAGAGGCAGGGGTTGGGGTGTAACTCCCGTCAGGAGCAGGTCCTCGGCGCCGTCGCAGTCCGGGATGACGTAGACGCGCTGCCCGGCGACGAGACCGCGCAGGACGACCGGGGTCAGATGCCACGGGTGCCAACGCCAACGGCGCCCGTCGCGGCTGATAAAAAGCCCTCGCAGCGAGCCGTTGCCGCCGGTTACCCAGACGAGAGCGGCTGAAACCTTGTCAGGACCGCTCACCGCTTGCACTTGCAGCCGCCACCCGGATGCCTCCCCCACCGCCTTGATGGAGACCGCCGTCTCCAGGTCCTTCTTTGCCTGTGAGCGCATCTTCAAGCGTTCATAGACCTCGGCGCGCTGGAGGTACAGGCAGGGAAGCTTGGGGCTGACTTTGAGCCCAAGGTTTAGATAACGCAGGGCTTCACTCAGCCGCTGCGATTGTTGGTAGGAGCGCCCCAGGCCGTAATAGGCCAAGCCAAGGCGCGGCCGCTTGCCGATCAACTCGCTATAGACCCTGGCCGCGCCGGCGGGGTTTTTGCCCTCTTCCTCGGCCGTGCCGCGCAGGAAAAGGACTCCCCCGCTCAATTCGCCAAAGCCGCCCGGGTCGCCGGCGAAAGCGCTGAGAGCCCCGTTGGTGTCGCCCTTGTCAAGCAGCAACAGCCCCCGTTCCCACTGGGGCAAGGGGTAACCGGGCGCCGCGGCGCCGGCCCGGCTCAGTTCAGCCAAGCCGGTCTCTTCGCCTCCGGCCGCCGGGGCGAGGAGCCCGCTTTGTTCCGCCCAGAGCCCCCTGGCCCATACTGGCACTTCCCGCGCCAGGATGGCCGCGGCCGCCTGCGTCCTGCCGGTCGCGGCCAAACCCTTGGCCATGGCCCACAGGTAGGGAAGACCTTCATCCCCCGGCGGCGGCGAGACGGAACTCAAGAACGTCACGGCGCCCTGCGCATCCCCCTGCCAGAGGGCAAGAATGGCGAGGCGCAACGTCACCGCCTCCGCGAGTTCCGTCCCGGCGGACTTGATGCTTGCCAGGTATGCGCGCGCGCGTTCCGTCTCGCGCCGATCGAGACAGAGGTCGGCCAGGCCCAGGAGGGCTTGGCTGGAGTCCGCGGCGTACAGCAGAGCGCGCTGGAAGTAACTCGTGGCTTCATTGGCGCGTCCGCCGATCCAGGCCAGGCGCCCCAGGAGCACCAGCGCCTCGATCCGTGCGGGATCGGCGGTCAGGATCGCTTTTGCCCTGGCTTCCGCCTCAGCAAGATGAACCTCCTCGGCCGCGGCGGGCTTGAGCGGCACGAAGGCAGCCGCGGCGCGCGGTTCCGCCCATAGCATCGCCCGCAAGGCTGTCTGGCTGGTCAATCCCCCTAATTCCGCCTCCTGTCCGGCGGCGGTAAGTTCGTCCAGGGGAATCGCGGCTATTCCGGGAGCGGCGTTCACCCCCGCCGCCACCGCCAGAATCAGGGCCACCCAAAGGAGCGCCCTCTTTCCCGCTTCGCGCATCGCAAGCATCCTCCCCAAGCCTGAAGTTGATTTGGATTTTTCCCTTACAAGGGGTGCGATTTATGTACCCTGAATGTTCTCCCCGAGGATCGCCATCAGATCCTCTTGGCTGACCGGCCGTGGGTTCGCGGCCAGTGAGGGGGAGAGCGCGGCCTGCCGGACGATCTCGGGGAAGTCCTTTGCGGACAGCCCTAGATCGCCCAGCGCGGCAGGGATTCCCAGACGTCTATTGAGCGCCATGACGTGCCTGATTGCGGCGGCGGCCCGGTCGAAGACATCCCCGCCCCCGGCGGCACCCCAGATCTCGGCCAGGCGCGCGTACTTCTCGTGGCATACCCGCAGGTTGAAACGCATGATTTGCGGCAGCAGAACGCCGCAGATCAATCCGTGCGGCTGATTGTAGAGCGATCCGATCGGGTGCGCCAGTCCGTGCACGGCGCCCAGGCGCGCGTTGGCCAGGGCAATGCCGGCGAGCAGGCTCGCCTTGGCCAAGGCCGCGCGGGCTTCACGATCGCCACCGTCGGTATACGCGCGCTGCAGATATAATAGGATCAGCCGCGCGGCTTCGAGGGCGATCACGTCGGTCAACTCATTGGCCCCGCGCGAGCAGAATGATTCGACCGCGTGCGAAAGGGCATCCAGACCACTGTAGGCCGTCCGTTTCGGCGGCAGACCCTCCGTCAGCAGCGGGTCGATGACCGCGGCCCGCGCGTGCATATGGCCGCTCCTGATGCTCTGCTTGATCCGGGTCTCCTGGTCGATGAGGACCGCGTTGGCGGTGGCTTCCGCGCCCGAACCGGCCGTCGTCGGCATCGCGATCCAGGGCAGGCCGGGGCCGGGTAAGGCCGCGCCCCCGAAGAAGTCCGCGGCCGGCCGGCCGGTCGGCAAGACGATCGCCGCCGCCTTGGCCGCGTCCAGACAGCTGCCGCCGCCCAAACCCACGAGGACTTCAGCGCCATGCGCGCGGGCCTCGGCGATCACCCGGTCCACGATCGCGAGCGTAGGTTCACGGTCCACAACCGCGGCGGAAGCGGCTTTGAATCCCTCGGTCTCGAGCTTCTGCGTCAACGCTCCCGCCAGGTCCGACAGAGCGCCCGGACCAGTCACCACCAGGACCGTGCGACCGTATGCGCGGGCAATCCCGGGCAAATCGGCCGCGCGGCCGGGGCCGAAGAACAACGCGGTGGGGATAGCCAGGCTAGGTTTGACGGTCATGCATCTCACCCCATTTCCGAAAGACTTCGGCGGCATCCCCGGCTAATCCTCCGTCGACCCGAGGTGGTCGTTCCCCGCCCCCCGCCTCTACCTGGTTTGACGCCCCGGACGCCCACTTAGTTCCCCTTGGGAGGTATTCCTCAGATTGACGGTGGGACCGTAATCCGGTAGAATATCAAGAGCAAGCAGATGCACGCGCGGATAACGGATAAAGCGGTGACGCTCATGCATACGAATAGGCGTACAAGCTCTGCTGCAGGCGTTTGGAGGATGATGCCCCCGTGGATAGCATAACCAAGAACCTCGCCAACTTCATGGAGTTGCCCGATCGGGATCTCTTCGCCAAGGCCAAGCCGTTCTATGATTTCATGAATGAGCTGTCGGAAAAGCGGTTTCATCACTGGCACCGCGTCCTGTCATCCCCTTCCGAGGCGCGGGTGCGGATCATCGATCGTTATACCGGTCAGGAGCGCGAGCTGATCAACCTGGCCAGCAATAATTACCTCGGTCTCACCACGCATCCGCGCGTCGTCGAGGCCGGTTACGAAGCCTACCGCAAATACGGAGCCGGCGCCGGGAGCGTGCCCCTGCTCGGCGGCACGATGTCGCTCCACCGCGAATTGGAGCAAAAGTTGGCCGCCACGAAGGGCTGCGAGGACGCGATCATCTTTACCTCAGGCTACTCCTCCAACGTCGGCTGCGTCTCCGGCCTCGTGCGCAAGAGCGATGTCGCGATCAACGACCGCCTGAACCATGCCAGCATCATCGACGGCTGCCGGCTTTCCGGCGCGACTTTCAAGACCTTCCGCCACAACGATCCGGCCAGCCTCGAGCGGACCCTGGCCGAGTGCGACGAGGAATTTCAGGGCAAGCTCGTCATCGTGGACGGGGTCTACAGCATGGACGGGGATATCGCCCGCCTGCCCGAGATCCTCCCCATCGTGCGCAAGTACGGCGCGCGCCTGATGATTGACGAGGCCCACGCCACCGGTGTGATCGGGGCCCACGGCCGCGGCACGCCCGAGCACTACGGCCTCGAGGGCCAGATCGACATCGTGGCGGGCACGCTCTCCAAGGCCCTGGGCGGCGTGGGCGGCTTCGTCGCCACCACGAAGGAGGTCGTCAATTACCTCCGTTTCTACGCCCGGTCGTATATGTTCTCCACCGCCCTGCCGCCCGCGACCACGGCCTCCCTGATCGCGGCGCTGGATGTGATCGCCGAGGAACCGGAGATCCGCGCGCGGCTCTGGCACAATATCCGTTTCGTGACAGACAATCTGAAAAAGCTCGGGTTCGACCTTGGCAAGGCGGAGACCGCCATCATCCCCATCATCGTCGGGGACCAGACGCGCTTGATGCCCATGAGCCGCGAGGTGCACGAGGCCGGCCTCTTCATCAACCCCGTCTACTACCCGGCCGTGCCGAAAAAGCAGGACCGCCTGCGCATCTCCCTCATGGCCACGCTGTCGCAGGATGACCTGGATTATTCGCTGGAGGTCTTAGAGAAGGTAGGGAAGAAGTACGGGGTGATCTGAGGGCGCCAGGGCGCCAAAGACCGGATATGCAGAAGCCAGCCATGGAAATGGGCTGGCTTTTTTGGGGCCGGTGAAATACCGGGATGCGTACCAGGATGCGTAACACAAAAAACGTCGGCATCACGAAATATGCCGAAGATAAAAAGCGACAGGATTACCTTTATCACGTAGTAAGAGATTACGTCAAGCCAAACGCCCTATGCGCCCCTTCTACCACCTCCTGGATCATCCCTCCCGTAACCTCCATCCCCGCCCCCCTGTCCCACCAGGCAAAGAACTCGATATTCCCCTCCGGCCCCCGCAGCGGCGAGTGGGTCAATCCCTGCAAACCCAGCCCCAACCCGCCCGCGGTCTCAACGACCCCGGCCAGGACCCGGGCGTGCGCGGCCGGATCGCGGACCACGCCGTGCTTGCCCACCTGCGCCCGCCCCGCCTCAAACTGGGGCTTGACCAGGGCCACGATCTCGCCGGCCGGCGCCAGGACCGAGACGGCGCCCGGCAGGATCAGGCCGAGCGAGATAAAGGAGACATCGATGGTGATGAGGTCCGGGGGTTCGGGAAGATCCTGGGGCTTTAGATGGCGCGCGTTGAATTCCTCGATCACGACCACGCGTGGATCCTGGCGGAGCTTCCAGGCGAGCTGGCCGCGGCCGACATCCACGGCGTAGACCCGCGCCGCGCCGCGCTGCAGGAGGCAGTCGGTGAAACCGCCGGTGGAGGCGCCCAGGTCCAGGCAGACGCGCCCCGCGACCGCCAGGCCGAAGGCGTCGAGGGCTCCGGCCAGCTTTTGCCCGCCCCGGCTCACGTAGGGCTGCGCAACCCCGTGGAGCTCCAGGAGCGCTTCCTCAGGCACCTGTTGGCCCGGCTTGTCCATAAGCCGGCCGTCCACCAGGACCGTGCCGGCCAGGATCGCCCGCTGCGCTTGCTCGCGGCTGGCGAAGTGGCCCCGCTCCACGAGCAGGATATCAAGGCGCTTCCGCATGCGCTATCTTCCTCGCATTCTATCATGCCCCGGGTTCTTAGAACTGTGCTATCACCGCAAAAGCGCAAAGAGGCGCATAGGAGGGTGTTGAGAAATCTCAAGCATGCTTGTTTACGGAAGTTGGCTTCCTTCGCGTTCTTTACGCCCTAATGGTTTGAGGTGTACGAAGTTCTTCAGACCGCTTCAAATACTGCTTTATCAGATCTAGCTGAGTAGCCGCGTGGTATAAGCTTTCATCTGTTAACTAGTCTAGGGTCGCGGGAGGCACTATCCGTCCTCCCGCACCCTCCCGGACCAAAGGGTGTGGTCGCACACCCTTTGGAATCCCGCGACCGGAACCAAGG
>JBLNCE010000146.1:0-37087 GCA_050260415.1 Bacteroidota bacterium
GCGGTGATGCCGATGACGAGGGCATTCCTGACCTCCGGCCGCTTCAGCGGGAGACGGCCCCTTCGATCGCGCAGAAGGGTAACGCTCCCCTCCGCCACCCTCACCGCCGTATTCTCCGTAAAGAGCATCTCCTCCGCGGTCAACTCCCGCCGAGATCGGTTGGAGGCCGCCAAGAGGCCGTGTCTCTCCTTGAGGCCCCGTATCCGGGAGACGGCCTCATCAAGCCTCGACAAAGGAATCTCCCCCGACGCGATTGCCTCCTCCACGGCGTCAATGTAACCGCAACTCGGCCAGAGAAGCATGTCCGTGCCGGCTTTGAAGCACTCGACCTCCCCCCGGCCCCGGCCGTACCATTTGAGAAAGCCCCCCATATCTAGGGCGTCGGAGATGACGACGCCGCCGAAACCCAGTTCTTCCTTTAGCAAACGCGTGGTCAGTTCATGGGAAAGCGTGGCGGGAAGGTACCCGCCCTCCGCAATCCTGCTTTGATAGGCCGGTAAGGAAATATGCCCGGTCATGACGGCGTCCACACCGGCCCCGATCAGGGCCGTAAAGACGGCGCCGTGATTCCGCCGCCAGTCCTCCATGGAAAGGGAGTTGGCGGTCGTCACAAGATGCTGATCGCGATAGTCCACTCCGTCCCCGGGAAAATGCTTCGCGGTCGCGATCAAACCGCCGTCCTGCATCCCGCGGACGACCGCGGTGAGGAGCGGGATCGCCGCCTCCGCCGTATCGCCGATCGCGCGGACGTTGGTGATGGGATTGAACGGATTGAGGTTCAGGTCCGCGACCGGCGAGAAAGACCAATCGATGCCGAGAGCGGCAGATTCCAGGGCGATCGTGTGCCCGTAGGCGCGGGCCAGTTCCGTCGAACCCGTCGCGCCCAGAGCCATGAGTTGGGGCAGGGTGGTCATCTCCCGGGCCAACGAACCGCAGCCGTTTTCCGCGTCCGCGGCGACGAGGAGGGAAAGAGGGCTGGCTTCCCGGTATGCGCGGATAATCGTCGTTATGTCACCGTCTTGATCCGTAAGTGCCTCCCGGCAGATGAAAACTCCCCCAACGGGGTACTTCGCCAGGAACTCCCGAATGCTGCCGAACTCCTTGATCTCCCGCGCCGGATCGGCTTTGATCATCATGGTCTGGCCGATTTTCTCCCTGAGGCTCAATTCCTTCCAGACATCCTGTAACACAGTCCGCTCCTCCTTGTACCTACCAAAGATGTTGCATACAAAACAATTGGGAACGAGCATCGATCTAGTCCTCTTCGCCGGGCTTCAGAACCCGGATTCCGTAAGTGCACTCACCCCTCCGGCCCCCACTCTTCCGCGGAAGAGTGGGGGTGGCGCGCACGCCGGGGGTGAGTTCCGAGCTTGTCGTATCGTTTTTAGAGTACTTTCTCTGCTTCATCCGTGCCCTCGAACCACACCCCGTCCACGAACCGCCCGGTCAGGACAAAGGTGGTGTCGAGCGGCAGGACGGTGACCTCGTCCCGTCTGAACATGAGCACGATCTTGTCGCCCGCGGCCTTGATCTGCACCGCGCGGGCGCCGTCACACTCCGCCCAGGCGATGTCGCCGGCGTCGTACCCGATGGGTAACCCCTGTATCGACACGGTGAAGACACCGGTATTCGCGTTCCAGGCTTCGGGCTTGACCTCGACTGTGACGTTGTACTTCCCGCCAAATGTCTTGGTGATGGATGTTTCGTTGCCGGCAGCGTCGCGCGCGAACAGGATCAGAATATGCGCCCCCGCCGTCACGACGATGTCCGGCCCGGTTAACGTTGCTCCGTCGAGTACCGCGCCGCTCGCAACGATGCCGGAGAGTACATCCGATGCCTCCCAATCTAAGCGAATAATCTCGCCGACGGAGTACATGTCCTTGATCTCTGTGTCGAGACGGATCTCCGGCGGCGTCAGATCCAGGCCAGCCATGGCCGCTTTGGCTGTCTCCACGTTGCCGGCCTGGTCGACGCTCCAGAACGAGAACTGGTGACTGCCTTCGGTACCAATCACATACGAGACGCCTTCATGCGCGGCGCCTTCATCCACGCCGAAGAAGGTCCGCGCCACGCCGCTCTCATCGGTGCCGGTAAAGACCACCGTGAACGGAAGCCGCTGCCAGCCCGTGGGCGAGGCGGTTGTTACCGGCGGCGTGGCATCGTATGGACCGATGAGGTCCAGGTAGTCGCAGTAGAACGCCACCCCTGAAGCCGCGCCGGTGAACCTGACCCCGATCGTGTGCGTGCCGGCGCCGGCCGTACCGAAGCTGCCGGTGAAGAGTTCGAAAGCCTTGTCGCCATGGGTCATCGCATAAGTGCCTTTTTCAACTCCGTCGATCTGCACGGTGAAGCTCTGGATGCCGCTGTAATCGTTGCAGCGTAGCGTATAGTCGTAAGTGCCGGCGGCGGGAAAATCAACCTCCCAGGTTAGCGTCCCGTTGCTTTGACGCACGCCGATCCCGGCGCCGGAGAATCCGCTCGGGAATGTGGCAATCGCATCAAGGCCGGCGGCGGTCTCCGCTTCGTATCGCAAAGCGACCGGCGGCGGCATCGTCGTGCCCGACAAAGTCAGCACGACCTTGTCCAGGCGTCCCCATTCCTGGTTGCTTTGGACGGCCTCGAACTTGATGACGTCGCCGCCGGCCAATGATACATTGGCCATACTCCTGCTCGTCAGGGTCTGGCCGACCGGATCGGGGCTGCCTAAATTCTTGTCGGCGAGCCAGGCGTCGACCTCTACGTTATTGATGTACATTTTATAAGAAACGGAGCCGTCGTTCTCGTCGAAATAATAAGTATCGATGGTGTAGCTCCCCGCGCTGCCGGTGAAGAGGAAGGAAGCCGTACCAGTGGCGCCGGGGTTGAGCTTGAGCGTCTTGCCGCCGGAGGCCACCGGCCGGTTCTCAACATAGAAATTGTTAAGCGGTGACATATTTTCGGCCTCGATCGTGATCCCGCCGGTTCTTGTCGGCGCGGGGGCGGGGTAGAGTTGGCGGCGGGGAACGATCTCCTTGGCCTGATGCGGGCTGGACCAGGAGAGCTTCATGGCGGCGTTGCCCGTGCCTTCATAATATTCCAACCGGAGGTCGTATTTCCGTCCGGCCTCGAGGGCGATGAGGCCGCTGTTCTCGGCCGCGGCACGGTCGGTCCAGTTTTGGATGACTATCTTATTGTCGATCCAGAGTCTGACGCCGTCGCCGGCATAAGTGTAGAAAGTATACGTCTCCGAGTAGAGCGGCTGGATCTGTCCGGTCCACCGGCAGGAGAAGGTATCCGGCCCGAGCGATGGATCCGGCGAACCGGCGCCCCAGTCGAAGTCGATAGACGGGTCCACCCTGGTGACTCTCAGCGCGGTGAAATCCTTGTTGTCGTAATACTCACCCATGAGGCCGGTTCCAGTCCCCGGGGCCGCCAGGGTCGTGAAACTGAAGCTCTTGTCGGCGACGGTGTCACCGTAAGCGTTATGGGCGATAACCTGCCAAAAGTAAGTCGTCAGGTTGGCCAAGCCCGCCACCTGCGCCGAGGTGACCTTGCCCAACGCCAGTTCCTGGAGTGGGCTGGAGAAATCGCTGTTGTCGTCGACGACGAGCGTATAGGACGTGGCTCCAAGCGAAACCGCCCAATTGAGCGTCGGATTCGTGACTACTCCCGTCGCCCCGTCGGCCGGACTGGTCAAGCTAAAACCCTCGGGAGGCGCGGCCGTCGCCCGCGTGGTAAAGCTGAAGCCGTTGTTCACGGCCGAAGTGTCGCCGCCGAGATTGTGGGCCACGACCCGCCAGTAATAGGCAGCCTCGTAGTTCAGCCCCGTCACTTGCACGGAAGTGACGTTACCCACGTTCCGCGCGTAGATCGGGCTGGAGAAATCGGGGTCGTCGTCCACGGTCAGGGTGTAGCTGAGAGCGCCGTCGGATGCTTCCCAGCTGAGGGTGGGGTTGTTCGGCTGGCCGGCGGCGCCGTTGGCCGGCGCAACGAGATTGAACGCGCCGGGCGGCGGGCCCGCGCTCTCCCGGCAGGCCAGGGAGACGACTAAATCGAGCAGGGCGTATTGGATGGAGATTGAATATTCGTTGTACCGCCATTGCTGCTCGCCGTCCCTGGCCAGGGCGCGGTCTTCATACCAAGGATGCGGACTGCCCACGTTGAGGGTATCCGCCCAGATCGGGCCGCAGACCATGGCGCCGGGCATGACGATGGTGGAATTGACGTTGGTACCCGCATCGACATCAAGCCTGGTGTGCAGATGCGTGGTATAATTGGCGCCGATCCCGCTCACCCAGGAGATATCCCAGGGGTTGACGCCGAAGGTCCACTGCACGGCCTTGACGGCGGCATCCCGGGCGGCGGGGTCGCCGCTGATCTCGTACAGCCGGTAGGCGTCGGCCGCCTTGCTCATGTTCGCCTCGTTGACGCCGAAGGTGATCCCGTCGAGCGGTTCGACCCCGAAGGGCGAGACCAGGCTGGCCCGCCAAGTATCGGCCGCATTGGTCAACAGGGAGACGACCTTGTTCTGAAGCATGCCGGCCACAGGATAATACTCGGCCAGGGCTAGCGGTTGCAGGTCCCAATAGTTCGTGCCTTTGTTGGCGAGCGCGGATAACCCGCTTACGTAAGCGCTTAGCCAGTCGCCGTAGACGGTGTCGTTGGTAAGAAGATAGAGTTGGACGGCCGCCCAGAGACGGGTGTTGTTCTGATCGCTGATGGAATAGTTCCCGCCGACGTTGGCGGCATTGGCCAACGCCCAGTTGTAGGCGGCGATCGCCCCGTTCCGGCAATCCGCGGCGAAGGCGGCGTCCCGTGAGGCGAAAGCCCGGGCCACGGCGGCCAGGCTCCCGGCACTCTTCATGGCCGCGTCGTAGGTCAGGGCGTTGGTTGCGCCGTTCACGCCGCGCGTATGACCGACCCGATCATCGCTGTCGCCCCTGACGCCGTTCGTCTCCGCGGTCGGGTATTTCCAGGCGTAGTAATTGCCGTTCGGCGCATCGATGGTGTCGTATAAGCCCCCGCCGACCCCCGCCGCGGTCTGAATCTTTAGCAGATTCTCGGCTCCCCAGCGAGCCTCGTCGAGCAGATCCGGCACGCCGTTGGCGTCGTAGTCAAAGGTGGCGTTAGGATGCCGGAGAAAGGTGATGGCCAACGCCCCGGTTACCCAGCCGGTATTGCCCTGGTACTTGTTGTTATCCCCGGCATCGTGCCATCCGCCGGTCATGTCCACATTTTCGCCCGACTCGGAGCCTTTTTTGGCGTCGTCCATATGGCACGGATCGTGTAACGTTTCCGCGCTCGGGCGATTGGGGAATCCGGATGCCGGCAGGGCGGCGCCGGTATCGGTTCCGCACCTTTGAAGACGGTAGAACTCAACCATTTCATCCAGGTGGTTCACCCAAGGGTTGTCCGCGATGGTGAACGGCCGCGACGTGACGCCGTTCGTTCGTATCATGTAATCGCCGGCCGCGGTGAAGCCCGAGAAATCGATCTTGTAGTAGGTCTCACCCCGCGTCCAACCGGATGGCGTATGGGCCGTCATGGAACCGCCATAAACCTGGGCATTATCGCTGGCTCTGATGACTTGGTACGTTAGATCGGACAGGCTCCCGTTAGTGACGACCGCCACGGCGGTCTTGACTTGGTCGGCCGCATACCCGGCCTGACAGACGGCGATCTTGGTCACGCCGGCCGCCCGGGGCGTCAGGCAGGTCAGCATCGCCGCGGCCGCCGCCAGGATGACAATGAGTCTGTACAATGCGCTCCACTCCTTAGTCATCTTTAGACCTAAATCAAAGAGGCTCAGAGTGTCGATGATGTACCCTCTCCCAATCCCGTGGGGCCTTGATTAACCAAGGCCCCACGTATAAGCTAATGGCTCATAAGTTCTTACGGTCCGGTGACGTCCATGTAGTCGCAGAATACGTTGGCCGATCCTTGGCCCGGGACTCGTAGACCCATGGTGTGGGTGCCCGCGGAGACATTTCCAAAACTCCCATTGAAGGTCTTCCAGGTCTTGTTGCCAGCGGTCATCGTATACGGTCCGCCCTTGTCAACCCCGTCAAGCTGGATGTAGAAGGTCTGCGTGCCACTGTAATCATTACACCTGACCAGGTAGGTATAGGTTCCTCCGGCGAAGTTCTTGCTCCAGGTCATGGCGGAACCAGGGTATTTGACGCCTATGCCCGTCCCCGAATATCCGCTCGGCCAGGTGTCCACTTGATTGCACCCTGTGGCGTTCTCACCCTCGTACCTGACGGTGGAACCTCCGGTCGGTGTGGGGGTGGGGGTAGCCGTTGGTAATGGCGTCGGAGTCGCTGCGCCGCCGCTGCCGTAGACCTCGAACTCATACAAAGAGTACCCGTACGACGTGCCGCGCGCCGTGCCATACATTCTCACGTAGCGGCCGTTCCTGGCGGTAAAGGTAATGTCGTCAACGCCGCCGTCGCCGGTCGTGGTGGAATACGCGGTGGTCCAGGTACTGGCATCGGGTGAGACCTGAATCTGGTACGACTTGCCGTAGGCCTGCTCCCACCTGAGGATAACGTGGTTAACATTGTAGGATGAGCCGAGATCCACGTAGATCCACTGCGGGTCGGAGAACGCGGAGCTCCAGCGGGTGGTGGTGTTCCCGTCCACGGCCTTGTATGCTTCAACGCCGGCCTTTTCCACCGATGAAGCGGTCACCGGCTTATTCAGCGCCAGGTTGGAACCCGAGGGTGTGGAGGTCGGGACGGGTGAGGGTGTCGGTGTCGTGCCGCCCGGCGGATTGACGCTGGCCGAGAAGGAATTACATGTCAGACCCGCTCCGTTGGTCCAGATCTCGAAACCGGCCTCGATGGCGCCGAGACTCCACGCGGTGTTGAGCCAGCCGCGGGATACGGCGTCATTCATGAAATTCTTGATATCGATGGAGATGCTGTTTCTCACGCTGGTTATCTTGTAAGAGAGAACACTCGAGCCGTTGTAATACACATCCCAAGAATAACCGTTGATGGATGCCGTCGTCCTTTTCGTGCCGGCGGGCTGACAACCACCCAGGTAGTTGATCCAGATCATCATTTCGAGCTTGTTGGTTCCACCCTGGACGAACCAAATGTCATAAGCGGCGTTCCATATGCCGTTTGCGCCCGCGGTGCTGATATTAAAGGTGGAAGGAGCGCTATTGACGTTTGGAACCGGAACCGGCATAGGGTTGTTCGGCGATGTGGGCGTGCCGCCAAAATGAGAGCCTTTTAAGATGAAGGGATAGGCGGCCGGAGCGCCGCCACTCTGGTTGTGCCCCGTGGAGAGGACTTTGAAGTATGTGTTGGATGTCTCCACCTGAATGGTCTGCGGCGTCGAGGCGCCCCAGACGTTATTGTAGACCCGGTATTCCCCGCCCATGACATTCACCGATCCGTTTGGGTCACTGATCTGCACGAGCGAACGCGTGGTTTCGTTCGGCATGTTGCCGGCATCCTTTTGGGCGGAGCGTCCGCAACCGGCACAAACGAAGGCTGCCAACACAAGCAGGACGACCAAGGCTTTGCCCAATCTTCGCTGCATCTCAATAACCTCCTAAATTGAATTGGGGCTCCTTTCCGCGGTCGGGAATCGTAGACGCCTCTAATTCCAACCTCTCGTCTTAGCCAACACCTCCTTTCGTAGGCGCAATCCCCATTTTGCGACGTGTATAATGGAGGATGATGGCTTGATTATCTATCGCTGTTATCTGGGGAAGACCGGGCAATTCCCGGTTCTACCCCATCGTTATAGAGGATCATGTAGGAACTGCGCTCTTGCTCCAGTACTTACTGCACCCGGAACGTATCGAGGTTTACGCCGCCGGTGTTGCCGGTATTGTGCTTGAGCATGATCGTGTTGCCATTGCCCGCGTTCAGGGTGATGCTCGTGGAGGTGCTGCTAAAGGTCTCCCAACCGTTGGTCTTCGTGAACGTGATTGTTCTGATAAATGCGCCGTTCACATAGAGGTCCAGGGTCGGATCGGTATCGTTGGTCGCGTAGCGGATGGTCAGCGTCTTGCCGCCGCCGCTGCCGCCGTCCACGCCCGCGACGGTATCCGACGCGCCCGAGAGGTGCATGTAACCGACATACTGGCCGTTCTCGGCATTGGCGCTGTTGTATACGGTCGCTCCGCCGGCCAGAGTGCCGCTTTCCGCGGGAATAACCTGGGTGCCGCCCGGTGTCGGGGTCGGCGCCGGACCCGAGGCGGTGATCTCCACGTTGTCGAACCGGCCCCATTCCTGGCTGTTCTGGACCGCCTCGAGCTTGATCTCAGCGCCGTTGTTAATCGTGACGCCTGTCTTGGTCCGGCTGGTCCTGGTCTGGGCGACCGGATCGGCGCTGCCGAGGTTCTGGTTGGCGGTCCATGAATCCACCTGGACGCCGGCCACATAGATGCGCAAGGTGCAAGCACCGTCGTTCTCGTCGAAGTAGTAGGCCTTGATGTCGTAGGTCCCGGTGGCGCCGGAGAAGCTAAAGACGGCCGTGCCCGTCACGCCGTCGGCGCTGAGCTTGATCAGTTCCCCGCCGGAGGCGGCGGAGTTGGTGTTGATGGCGTAGTTCGTGAGCGCCATGTCCTCCGCTTCCATGGACTGGCCGGAAGGCGGAGTCGGCGTGGGCGTGGATGTGGGTGTCGGGGTTATGGTGGATGTGGGTGTGGGCGTCGGTGTCGGCGTCGGCGTAGGGGTCGGCGCCGGACCCGCGGCAAAGAGCTCGATGTTGTCGAACCTGCCCCATTCCTGGCTATTCTGAACCGCTTCGAGCTTGATCTGGGCGCCGTTATTGATTGTGACGCCCGTCTTGGTCCGGCTCGTCCTGGTCTGGGCAACCGGGTCGGCGCTGCCCAGGTTTTGGTTGGCGGTCCACGAATCCACCTGTACTCCGGCCACGTAGATTCTCATGGTGCAGGCGCCGTCGTTCTCGTCGAAGTAGTAGGCCTTGATGTTGTAGGTGCCGGAGTTGCCGGTGAAGGTGTAGACGGCCGTGCCCGTGACCCCGCTGGCGTTGAGCTTGATCAGGCTCCCGCCGGAGGCCGCGGAGTTGGTATTGGCCGTGTAATTCGTCAGCGTCATGCTCTCCGCTTCTCTGGTCTGGTAAGGCGCGGGCGAAGGCGTCGGTGACGCCGCCGGTGTCGGCGTAGGTTGTGGGCCTGGAGGATTGGCGTTGTCCCAATCGACGAAGGCGGTATATTGCGGCTTGTTGTACATGTCGAGCTTGCCGCCGCCGGCGCCGGCGCCAAAGTCGTACTGGCATGACATCCAGACGCCGTGGGCTTTCCACTCGTCCAGGACCGCGAAGTTGAAGTTATGCTGGAAGGTGGCGTTGTTTTGACGGCTGTCGCCGGTCTGTTCGGGCGCCGCGTCCCAGTTCCATTCGGTGACCGCGAACGGGAACGTATAACCCATGATCGCCATAGAATCCGACCGCATCTTCTCGATGCCGTCACCCCAAGTGTGGGCCTTGTCGATCACCGCTTGATCGCTGGTATCCTCGCCGTGCTCGGCATAGACGTGCATGCTGATAAAGTCGGGATCGCAGCCTTGGCCCTTGATGCCGTTCAGGAAGTCACGCAGGTAAGTGCTGCCGTTGGTGCTGTCAAAATGGCTGCCGACCGGGCCGCCGATCAGGGCGTTGGGGTTCGCCGCGCGGATCTGCGGCACCCAAGTCTTCCATGCGTTGGCGTACTGCGTCCCGCTCCAACCGTTGAAGTAGTTGTTCTCGTTGCCGAACTCGAATAAAATGGCCTTGCCGTTCAAGGCCTGGGCAATCTGGGGTCCTCTCTCGACGCCGGTGTTCGCCGGCAGGATCACGAGCGGCAGGATATTCTTGGCGTTGATCTTGTCGCAGATCGAGACGATCTGGCTGTCGGTGAAGGTGCGGCAGGGGAAACGCAGAATCCCGAGGACGGCCGCCGCCGCGTTTTGCTGTCCGGTGTTGGTCAGGAACGGCTCGTTGATGCTACCGTCACCGTTCACGCCCCAGCAGCCCAGATTGCTGCCGAGCAGGACTGAGTTCCCTCCGGGGGAAATATAGGGCAGGGTGCCGCCCCGAACGGCGCCGGGTTGAATATGCCCGGATCCGTTTTGGGCGGAGCGGCCGCAACCCCCGCCAACGAGGACCGCGGCCACAAGCAGAACGATCGAGGCATTAAGCAGTCTCCGACGCATTTCTAAACCCCCTTAATTCATAATGAGTACTAAGAGAAACCTGCGTCTGGACGAAATTCAATCCTCGATTTGGCCGACATCCCCTTTCAACCGAGATTTGTAAAACCTGCAGCTTCATGAGGCTTAATGTAGAGTAAGCCTTTAATCGCGATTGTCAAAATTCTTGCGGACCGATGCTATCATCAAACTGATTTCTTTATCGTGTTACTTTAGAATCTTCCGCAGCTATCAAGGTGCTTTCAAAATACAGGGGCAAAAGATGTTGCGCAAGCTTTGTTGTTTTGAGGAAGACCGGTTTTGCCCGGCCTTCCTCATTGCCGATTACGGCTCGCATGCGAACCGCGGAACGGAACTGGAGCGTACGTTGATTACGGTCCGGTGACGTCCATGTAGTCGCAGTAGACGTTATTTGAGCCTGTAACTCTTAGGCCCATGGTATGAGTACCCGCGGAGACGGTTCCGAAAGTCCCGTTGAAGGTCTTCCAGGACTTGTCGCCCGCGGTCATCGTGTACGGTCCGCCCTTGTCGACCCCGTCGAGTTGAATGTAGAAGGTCTGCGTGCCGCTGTAATCATTACACCTGACCACGAAGGTGTACGTTCCCCCCGCGAAGTTTTTGCTCCAGGTCATGGGGGTGCCGCCGGGATACTCAACGCCCATGCCCGTGCCGGAATATCCACTCGGCCAGGTGGCTGTCTGGTTAAGCCCGCTGGCATTCTCACCCTCATACCTGACAGTCGAACCGCCCGTCGGCGTGGGTGTGGGTGTTGATGCGGGTGTTGCTGTTGGTGTCGGGGTCGGCGTGGATGTCGGCGCCGGACCCGCGGCGGTGATCTCCACGTTATCGAACCTGCCCCATTCCTGGCTGTTCTGGACCGCCTCGAGCTTGATCTGGGCGCCGTTGTTGATCGTGACGCCGGTCTTGGTCCGGCTCGTCCTGGTCTGGGCGACCGGGTCGGCGCTGCCCAGATTCTGGTTGGCGGTCCACGAGTCCACCTGGGCTCCGGCCACATAGATTCTCATGGTGCACGCGCCGTCGTTCTCGTCGAAATAGTAAGCCTTGATGTCGTAAGTGCCGGTGGCGCCCGAGAAGTTGAAGACGGCGCTACCCGTCACCCCGCTGGCGCTGAGCTTGATCAAGCTTCCGCCGGAGGCGGCGGCGTTGGTGTTGACCACGTAGTTCGTGAGCGTCATGTCCTCCGCTTCCATGTTCTGGCCGGAAGGCGGGGTCGGCGTGGGTGTAGGTGTCGGGGTCGGCGTGGGCATCGGTCCGCTTGTACCATAGATCTCGAATTCCCATAACGAGTACCCATACGCCGTAGCCCTTACCGTGCCATACACCCTAACATACCTGCCGTTTGTCGCGGTGAAGGTAATGTCATCGATTGCGCCGTCACCGGTGGTGGTGGAATAAACATCGGTCCAGTTAGTGGCATTATTTGAAACCTGAATCTGATATGACCTGCCGTACGCCGTCTCCCAGTTGAGGACGACGCGGTTGACCTCATAGGCGGCACCGAGGTCCACATAGATCCACTGCGGATCGGAGAATTCTGACGACCAGCGTGTTGAAACGCTGCCATCAACAGCGTTGCTCGCCGGGTAACTACCGCTTTCCGTGGAGGAAGCGGTCGCCGGTTTGTTCAACGCCAAGTTTGACCCGGCGGCGGCGGTGGTAAGGTTGAAGCTGTTGTTGGCGGCCGGCGTATCGCCGTTGGCATTGTGCGCGATCACCTTCCAGTAATACGTCGTCTGGGCGGCAAGTCCCGTCACCTGTTTGGCAGTGACGTTGCCGACGTCCTGGTTGAAGACCGGGCTGGAGTAATCGCTGTTGTTATCCACCACCAGGGTATAACTGCCCGCGCCGGAAGAGGCGGTCCAGCTCAGGGTGGGGCTGGTGGACTGGCCGGTGGCGCCGTTGGCCGGACTGGAGAGGCTGAAGCTTCCCGGAGGCGAGCCGCCGCCGGAACCGTAGGCCAAGGCGACGATCAGATCGAGCAGACCGTACTGGATCGAGATTGAGTGTTCATTGTACCGCCATTGCTGGAGGCCGTCGTTCGCCAAGGCGCGGTCCTCGTACCAGGGATGCGGACTGCTTCCATTGAGCGGATCGGACCAGTTGGGACCGCAAGCCATGGTACCGGGCAACTTGATTGTCGAAGAGGCGTTGGTGTCCGCGTCGGTGTCGAGCCTGGCATGCAGATGCCTGGTATAGTTGGATCCGATCCCACTCACCCAACTGATGTCCCAGGGATTGACGCCAAACGTCCACTGCGCCGCCTTGACGGCCGCGTCCCGCTGAGCGGTGTCGCCGTTGATCTCGAAGAGCCGGTAAGCATCGGCGGCTTTGCTTATGTTCGGTTCGTTGATTCCGAAGCCGGCCCCGTCGATCGGCTGGACGCCGAATGGATTGACCAGGCTGGTACGCCAGGAGTTGACGGCGCCGGCCAACAGGGAGATGACCTTGTTCTGGAGCGACCCGGCCACCGGGTAGTATTCGGCCAAGGCGATCGGCTGCAGGCCCCAGTAATTAGTGCCTGAGGTGGAGATGGACGAGAGGCCGTTCACATGGGAACTGAGCCAATTGCCGTAGGTCGAATCATTGGTCAACCGGTAGAGTTCCACTGCGGCCCAGAGACGCGGATTGTTCTGGTCGCTGATGGAATAGTTGCCGCCCGTGTTTCCGGTGTGGCTGAGAGCCCAATTGTAGGCGTTGATGGCCGCGGTCCGGCAGCTATTGGAGAAAACGGTGTCCCGAGACGCAAACGCCCGCGCGACCGCGGCCAGGCTCCCTGCGGCCTTCATCGTCGCGTCGAAGGTCAGCGCGTTGGGGGCGCCGTTGGTGCCGCGCGTGTGGCCGACCCGGTCGTCTGCATCGCCGCGGGTACCGTTCGTCTCCGTGGTCGGGTACTTCCAGGCGTAGTAAGCGCCGTTCGCCGCGTCCACGGTGTCGTACAAACCGCCGCCGGCCCCGGCCGCCGCCTGGATCTTGAGCAGGTTCTCGGCGCCCACGCGCGCCTCGTCCAGGAGATCCGGCACGCCGTTGGCGTCATAGTCGAAGGTGGCGCTGGTATGGCGGAGGAAGGTAACGGCGATGGCGCCGGTCACCCAACCGGTATTGCCCTGGTACTTATTGTTATCGCCGGCGTCATGCCAACCGCCGGCCATATCCGCGTTGCCGCCCGATTCCGATCCCTTCTTGGCGTCGTCCGTATGGCACGCGGCATGGAGAGCTTCGGCGTCCGGGCGGTTGGTGAATCCGGACGGCACCGCGTTGTTGGTGTTGACCCCGCACCGCTGGATCCGGTAATACTCGACCATCTCATCCAGGTAATTGCCCCAAATGTTGGCGGCAATCGTGAACTGCCGCGAGGATACGCCGTTGGTCTTGACTTTGAAATCGCCTACCGTGTTGAACGAGGTAAAATCGATCCTGTAGTAGGTTTCGCCGCGCGTCCAGGTCGATGGCGTGTATGCGGTCATCGTGCCGCTGCCGACCTGGCTTCCGTCGCTTGCCTTGACAATCTGGTAATTTGTGTCGGATAGACTCCCGCCTGTAACCACCGCCACGGCGATCTTGATTTGATTGGTCGAGTAACCGGCCTGACAGATGGCGACTTTTGTAACGGTGGCGGCTTGTACGACCCAGGGGATAATACTCGTAATTACCGCCAGGACCAGCAGTAAGACAACCAAACCGAGTCTCAACTCTCCACAACCCCCTTAACTTCTTCCATTTGCTATCCATGGTCGTGGACACGAGAGACCCGCGGTCTCAGCAGGGACTACCAACCGAACACAGTTGCTCCGTCCATCAACTCCTTTCGCCCGTTTACCGTTACGGCCATCCTTGAAACGCGATGTGCTCTTGTTATATGTTATATAATGTGGCAGCAAGCTATGACACCGTTGTCAGAAACTGTTACAAGAACCTGTCCGAAGACTGCCAACGGGCCGCGCCTCATGCCGGGTTTGTTTCTCTCTATTCACGGAGAATACGGAGACACATAAAGAAAACCTTATTTTCACACCTCTTTTAGTCCTCCGTAAACATGAGCCGACCGAACCGTTCGGGACTATGGTACTCCGGCGGGTCCGTAAAGAGAGGGGACCATGAGGAAAATTCCCTGACCGGGCGACGTTCAATCCGGTAGAAGTTGGCCGCCCAGGTCTCCCCGGCCGCGGGCCGCGCCTGCAACCCCGCGAACGGGATGGTCAATTGAGCCCGCCACCCATGACCAGCCTCGATGACTGCAGTACCCGCCAAACCCCGGCAGTCCCACTCGCGGTGCACCTCGATCGAACCTTGGTGATGCCACCGGATTTCCGCGTCG
This sequence comes from Bacteroidota bacterium, assembly GCA_050260415.1. Lineage (GTDB taxonomy): Bacteria > Bacillota > UBA4882 > JAAYXC01 > JAAYXC01 > JBLNCE01. Next base: position 14,488 of record JBLNCE010000146.1, read on the forward strand.
AAGAGCGCGCCCAACGGATTGATTTCGAACTCGAAATACCTTGTATGGTCCCCGTTCGGGGCAAGGAAGAGTTCAACCACCTCTTCCTCGTAAAGACTTTCGTCCCGTAGGGTCATGGTAGCCCAGGGTTCCGAGTCCTCGCACCAAAAAGCGATATGTAACGCCGTCTCCGTCCAAACCGCCTTGACCTGGGTCTGGTGCTTGGCTATTCCCGCACCGCTCGCTAGAATGAATGGTTCCGCGGGAGATACATCCTGCCAGTCTGATGTCTTCCATTGCGCCAGGTCACCGGCGACTTTCCGGCAGGCGTATCGGGAAACTTGACAGGGAGTCTGCTTCATGGTTTCCTCCAGGTTGGCCGAAATCACTTTCCATGATATGGAATAAGCAAATCAATCGTTACATCCGCCCATACTTCCGGTAGACTTCCGCCACCGGGATCCCGGCGGCAAGATCCCGGCGGGTGCCTTCCTCGTTTTCCTCGATCTTCTCCACCGCGATGAGCACGTCGTGGACGATCTCGCTTGGGATCACGAGCACCCCGTCCGGATCGCCGACGATCCAATCCCCTGGATTGACTCTGACCATGCTGGTGAGCGTGCCTGTCACGAAAATCGGGGCTTGGAACTCCAAAGACCGCCATCGTTTTTTCGATTCGATCGGCGTGGTGCAGCGGGCAAAGACCGGCCAGTCCGGGATCGCCGCCAGGCCTTCCCTATCCCTGGTGCCACCGTCCACGACCACGCCCTTGGCGCCGAACTGCCTGGCGCTGTAGCTCATCATCTCGCCCCAGTGCCCGCAATGACGGTCGGCTTCGGCGTTGATCACCACGATGCAGCCTTCCGACATGGCTCGAAACACGCCGAAATCCTCAAACTGGGGCCGCTTGAGATCGTTGTCATAACGCGGCTCGCGGGATCCTCTGATGGTGAAGGCCGGACCGGCCAAGTGGCTCGTGGGCGTGACCGGCTTGATGTCCAGACTGATGCACTGCCCCGGATAACCCATGTTATCCAAGACGTCGTAGATCGAGGCCGACGCCACCTTCAGCAACCGTTCCCTCATTTCCTGCACGCTGAGCTCCATGAAAAGTGTCCTCCCTTTGCCAATTACCGCCTTTTATCTTATTCGTATGGTATTTCACGATCGAACTTCGTGCTTCTCAGCCCTGATTGGTTTGACCGAGATTTCGAAAGTGGAAGATAAATATGCAGCTTCCTGCGGCTTTACCGCGCACGTGCTTTCGCGGTAAAGCCGCAGCTCTTCATGGTACTTTCGAAATCCGGGTTGAACAAGAACCTTTCGCCCAAGGTCGGTACCCGGTAGGATTGACCGGGATGAACGGCGGCCATATAATCCACAAACCGTTCCACTTTCTCGTCGTTGACCCCGAACATCCCATAATGCGCGGGCACGATCAGCTTCGCCCCCATCGCGACCACGAGGTCGGCGGCTTCTTTATAATTGAGGTTGGACTTGAATCCCCGCGCTACGCGGTCGGGATCGCCGCCGTTGATCGGCAGGATCGCGAGATCGACCCGGTAAGGCGCCAGCCGCTGAAGCAGCCCATCGTACATGACGGTGTCCCCGGCATGATAGATACACAAACCGTTCACCTGGATGATGAACCCGAGATAAGGATAGCCGTGTTCCTCCGTCCAGTCGAACTCGTTATGCTTGCCCGGTATACCGATAATCTTGATTCCGTCTAGATCCAGGACCTCGTCCCCGTTGACCGGCACGACCCGGCCGGCGGCAATGCCCAGATTCAAGAGCGTACACCGGGCGGCGCGCGGGACCACGAACCGCGCTCCGGGCGAAGCGGCCGCGATCGGCGTGACGGTCTCCGGATCGAGATGGTCGCCGTGATCGTGGGAGCAAAAGACATAGTCGGCATTGGTAATCGCTTCCGGCGGCACCGGTATGCCACAAAGCCTGACGTGCTTTTTGTCCGGGGAATTCGCCGTCAATCGTTCAAGCCTGGTGGAGAGGTAAGGGTCCAAAAAAAGCGTTAGATTACCGCCCTTAATGGCGAACCCGCTCTGCCCAAGCCACCAGAGGGCGACAGACCCGCGTGCAACTCTGGTCAGGTCAATCTCCCGTACGAGCATTTCCCCTTCTCCGCCCGCGGTCACCATCCGGGATACCTGGCGTACCAGTCGGGCCGCGCGGGATCGGCCGTATATCCACCCTTGTTCCGTGCCTGCTCCCGGAGAAACAGCTCTTCGTATTGCGCCAGCTTATCCTCATCCAGGCTGACGCCGAGACCAGGCCCCTCGGGCGGGCTCATGGCACCTTCCGCATACCGCATCTTCCCGCCCGCGATCACGTCGTCAAGCAGGTGGTGGTAATGGGAATCGATGGCATGGAGCAGATTGGGAATGGTGGCGGCCACGTGCAGCATGGCGGAAAGGCCGATCCCCAGTTCCACTCCGCTGTGGAGGCCGATCCCCAAGCCGAAGGTCTTGCACATCCCCGCCAGGATCTTCGTATTTTGCAGCCCTCCCCAGTACCAGGGGTCGCTAAGCACGATATCGACCGCGCGCCGATCAACCGCCGGCGCGAAATGGTCGAAATCGATGACGCACATGTTCGTGGCCAGCGGAATGCGCACTCGTTCGCGAACCGCCGCCATCCCCGCGATGCCCCATGTAGGATCCTCGTAGTATTCGAGGTGGAACGGTTCCAACCGTGCGCCGATCCTGACCGCTGTTTCGGCCGTCCAGACCGCGTTGGGATCCAGTCGCAGCAGGTATTCCTCGCCCATCGCCTCCCGTAGCGCGGCGATCGTCGCCAGATCGTGCTCCGGCTCAAAAACGCCGCCTTTCAGCTTGATGGTGCGGAAACCGTGTTCGGCGACGAGATCGCGGCAATGGGCCGCCATCTCTGCCGGCGTGGTGACTTCGCCCGCTCCCTCCGCGTTGGCATGGCGGTAGAAAAGGTAGGCGGCGATCGGGACCCGCTCCCGTATCTTCCCGCCGAGTAGCTTATAGACGGGAACGCCGAAGGCTTTACCGGATATATCCAGGCAGGCGATCTCGAACGCGGAGGCGATCGGCCATTGCCGCGAATAATAGCCGCGCTGGGAAATGCGCATCCTGATCTTCTCATGATTGAGAGGATCCTCACCGAGGAGGACGTTTACGAAGGGCTCGATTAGCTGCGGCGGCGCGGTCGTTTCGGACAGGCCGACGATCCCTTCATCGGTGAATACTTGTAGCACGGTCCGGGTAAAAAACCCGTGCACCGCGTAGGAATGGCGCAACGGTGCCTCTAGTGGGACGGAAACCCTGGTGAGTTTGACATCGCAGATACGCATCACGATACCTCCTTGACGTTAGTGAGTCCCCAATCACTCTAGCTGCGCAGCAAATACCCTCCATCGACCACCATGGTCGTACCGGTGACATATCTCGCCGCATCCGAGGCAAGGAAGGCCACCACCTCCCCGATATCCTCAGACACGCCCACCCTTCCCAATGGAATCCGCGAACTCAACCGCTGTACGACCTCCGGTGTAAAATGATTGTTCATGTCCGTGTCGATCGCTCCCGGCGCCACCGAGTTCACTCTGATACCCGCGGAAGCCAGGTCGCTGGCAAGACATCGCACCAGCGCCTCCAGAGCCGCCTTGGTGGCGCTGTAAAAAGCCTGACCCGGCAGCGGCCAAAGGGCGTTGATCGAGGTCATGATGACGATGCTGCCGCCCCTGCCCTGCCTGAGCATCTGACCCGCCGCACCGGTAATGCAATTGATTGCCCCTTTGAGATTGGTATTGAGGATCCTTTCGGCCTCCTCCGGGGTGGTCTCCAGGAGGTGCTTGAAGACGGTGATACCGGCGTTGTTGACAAATACATCCACCCCTCCGAAAGCCGGCACAACTTTTGTCATCAATGCCTCGACTTCTTCCCTGGAAGCGACATCTACACAAGCGGCCAGCGCCCGGCGGCCCAGCGTTTCGATCTCGCCGGCCACCCGCTGAAGTGCATCATTGTGGCGGGCAGCGACAATCACATCCGCGCCCCGTCCGGCGAGCGCCAGCGCAACCGCCCGCCCGATTCCTTTGCTGCCGCCGGTGACGAGCGCGATCTTCCCGGCGAGGCTTGAGGTAAGCGGCAAAGCACTCGTTCCTTCCATCATGACACCACCCTGCATGTATTTGCCACAAATCTGACACCGGTGTCAGATTTGTGGCATAGGGCCACCCCCATTCCGCAAAGGCCTTGGCGGTCCCTATTTGCATTAAAGGTGGACTGGCTCAAAAAAACTGAAGAAGTCCTGCTCAGCCGCAGAACGCTTCAGAACGCTTCACGCTGCATGATCCCCGTCCCTGTCAAGCCGGCCCATTCTTGACACCGCTGTCCTAGATCAAGTTTTCAACACAGCTTGTTAAATTCCTTCTTGATGAGGGATACTACAATACGAAAATGTCACCGGTGTCGAATTTGAACCCAGGTGCGCAATCCGCGCGTGATCCCCCACCAACACCCAATCGCCTTGCAATCATAGGGGGTTGTGTCCGTCCGGGTCCGGGATGCTTCTACAGCGGAGACAAAGCGCCATCGTCTTCGCCGCCCTGAAGATAATCCCGGTATGCCACCCGCTGCTGCGCTCTCAGGCCGAGCCATCCCGCCATCTCGCGCAAGGGATCGGCTACATTGTCGAGAACAAGCGCGTAATGATGCGGTACGTTGTGGATCATGATGCTATTCACCAGATCCCGGACGCTTATCGGCCGTCCCTCCATGCGAAGCAGGCCGAGCCACCCGCGCGATCCGTCAAAACCGCCCTTTTCCGGCCGGTCGAACGCGCCGGTGAACAGGAAGAACGAATCCCCGTCCCCGGTGAATCTGGCCACCGTGGCCTGGCGCGGCGCGAGCACCATCTCCGCCACGGGCGCCGCTGGAACCGGCCCTTTCCCGGGAATCAGGGTCGGGTTGAAATGCGTGTTGAACTTGACCTGTCCCCGGTAAGCCAGGCTCTTGCACCCGACGCCGCAGTGCCACAACTGCACGGTCTGATCGGCCTCGTCGAGATCCACCAGATCCAGGAGCATGGCTGGCGCGCCCGCCAGGTGGCGCAGGGCGAGCATACTCACCAGGCCGTAGACATCTCCCTCGCAGGCCACCGGCAGGCCTTCCTCGCCGAGCCTGCCTGCCGCGGCGCAGATGACCATCCCGAGTTCCAGGCGAAACTTGGGCCAACAGCTCACGGCGAGTCCGGCGTAACCGTTCTCCCGCGCCAAATCAGCAAACGCTTTGAAAACAGCCGCGTTCCTCGGCATCGCCGCCTGGGCCGGCGGGGCGATCGCCCAAGCATCCGCCGCAAAGGCCTCCGTGATGTCCTGCAAATCCTCGGGCTTGCTGGCCAGCACCCGGTCTTTGATCTCCGCGAACTCATGTCGGTAGAGCCTGATGCCGAAGCGCGCGGCGAGCCGCCGCTCGTCAAAGTACAGATTATTGAAACCATTGGCGATGCCGCCGACCAAGGCGATCTTGGACTCGCGGAGGCTGACCACCGCCCTCAAGGCCCGGACGGTCAAGCGGAAGCGGTCGCGGAAGAGGCCGTCGGCCACCTGGCCGTAGAACCATTTGACCGGGGTCTTCCATCCGGTGAGATACGTGCCGATGATGCTGCCGTTCATGTTCATGCCGCAGAAAGAGTTGAGGGGAAGAGGCCCGCTGGCGGCCGGTTCGGGCACGGCCCATAGGCCCAGGAAAGCGTTGGTCCGGGCGAGCACCGTCACCAACGCGCCGGAGGCGAACGAGCTGCTCTGGATCAACAAAAAGTCGATGCCCGCGCTTTCCAGCTCCCGCTTGGCTTGCCAAGCGTCTTCCTCCGTGTAGACGCCTTCCCTGACGGCGAATAGTTCAAAACCGAGTTCATCCTGGAGCGCGCCGAGTTCCGCGCGCGATCGGGCATACTGGGACTCCTTGTCGCCGGAGAAATTCCTCTGCATCAAACCGGCCAGTCCGATTCGGAGTTTCCGCATCCGCCATCCGACTCCATTCGCATCGTTCACGCCAGCGGGGACAGTTCCTCCCAAATATCGATCAACCGGTGGAGGTTCCGCACCCGTTGGGGCGTATACTTGCCGACGGGCTCGGCGCTGATCTTCAGGACCATCCGCTCCTTGCCGCCAGCAAAAGCCTGCCTGGTGGCTTCCTCGACCTCTTCGACGTTGCCGCAGTCGATGATGCGCGCTTCCACATTGCCCCCCAGGGTCAACCGTCCCCGGACCAACTCCTTGGCCTCGGCAAAGGTGATATCCCCACTGGGCGGCGGTTCGACCGGTTCGGTCAGATCGGCGCCGCGTTCCACGATCCGGGCCAGCGTCGAACGGATCTTGCCGTGACAGTGGATGTGGCAGACCGCGCCGGCCTGATGCGCCTTGGCGATCAACTGCCGTTCGTATTCCTGGACCAATTCCTCATAGAGCCGCGGCGAACCCATGGGAGGGGTCAGCCATTCGCTGCCGCCGATCCATACGTAATCCACCGTCCGGTCGCGCAACACGACCTCCATGATCTTCAGCAGGCGCCCCTGGCACTCCTCCACGAGTTCCTTGACCAGGTTGAACTCGGTCGCGCACAGCTCCAGGAAGTACTGGTAGGACATCATCCCCCCGACGCAGACGGCTGGATTGGAGAAGTTGGCCCGCACGACCCCTCTCTCCTCAAAGTCCGGGGGCGCCGCGGCACGGTTGTAAGGGGCCAAGCCTTGCGGGATTTCCCAGGCGAGGGAGCGGATCTTCGCGATGTCCGCCAGCGACTCCACCGGGTACTTGAGGGTCCAGTCGGTATTGGGCGTCAGGGCGTCCCTGGCGATCACCGAGGTCAGCTTGCCCTTGGGGGTTTCGATCTCGTAGGTCCGGATGGTCTTGCTCCCTTCGGTCTTGACCCCGACTTCCCTGACGAACTGGGGCGGCGTGACGAAATAACGGCTCCGCGGCGATGTGCCGACGAAACTCTCGCAACGGATGAACTGGGCGCAGAGTGGGAAGACCCGGTACGCGATCTCGCGCCACCCGGCATCCTCGACCTCGGCAATGCTCTCCCTGGTGCGGTAGGCGATGAAACCATCGAGCATCAAGGGGACGCGATCCGCCTTCTCACCACGGATCGTGCGCAACAGCCGTTCTCTTAAAGTCATCGCCCGCCTCCTCACAGATCTAGCCGACTTCGATGTTCAACTTGTCCACGCCGTGTGTATAAGTGGCGATCCACATGCCCTCGTGCTCACGGAGAGCAAGCGCGCGGCCGTCGCAGCGGATGGACACCCGGCGGTCAAAGGCGATCTCCCCCGTGGTCCCCGGATCCCCCGTTGCCAGGAAGCGTCTCCGCGTCTCGTCGACCGGCACGATCTCGCTCGTGCAATACTTCAGCGTGGCATAGGGCAGCTTGGTATTGACGCACAGGCATCGCGCCTGCAAGGGCCGGATCTCCAGTTCGGTCAGCCGCGGAAACCAGAACTTTTCTCCGCCCGGGGTGATGGCGATCCTGTCCGGTTCGAGACCACCCACGCTGTTCACGACCGTCACGAGATCCATCTCCGGGCCGTAACGGCAGACGGCGTGATAGCGATCGTAGGCGGTATGGCAATTCCTCTCCGCCCCGAACGCCTCCAGCAGCAGCTTCTTGGTGCTCTCGAGGTTCTCCAGCGTGAAAAGCTGCGGCAGGAATCCCATCACGACGATCTGCCCGTCCTGATGGCGCTGGCGGTAAGCGCAGGCTTCACCCCTGTATGTGGCCAGTATCTCACCGCCGTCCGGCGGAAAGAACGTCCTGACCTCGTTGACCGCGATCCCGGTCACGTCCCGCATGTCGAGGAAACGGCGGCCGATATCGCCGGGCGCCATGCCGTACCGCCCGCTCTCGGCGCGGACGCGATATCCGTATTCCTCGGCCAGGAGCCCGCACTCGTATCCGTCGGTATCGTGCGTCGGCAGGCAGGGATAGAAAACCACCCTGCCGCCTCTACGTACATGCTCCCGTAGATAATCAAAGGTCCGGCGCGGGATCATGCCCGGATTGGGGATCACCAGCACCTCGCCGAACCCGGGCTCCCGGTGCGGGTCGTCCAGGTTCATCAGGGCGAAATTGACGTTCCTGAGCGCGAGGATCTTCATGAGGTCTTTCAGATGATCGTTCATCCGCCTGACCTCGTTCCGGGTCAGACTGCCGTATCCGCTCGTGTTATCCAGGTTGACGGTGATCTCGCTCCCCGCCGCGAAACCTTCCAGGATGAACAGGTCGGTCGAGAAGCCGATGACCACATCGGCGGCTTTCTTCGTGCCCAGGAGTTCCTTTTCCCACTGCTTGACGAAGTAGTTGAACTCCCGGGTCATCCCGTACGATGTGTGCTCCTCCCCGTCCGGGCCCAACGGATCCGCGTGATGGGTGAAAGTGTCCGTATGGTAATTGCGGCTGAACACTTTCTTGCCCGCGGCGAACATGTAATAGCTGTAACCGTCCATGCCGTGGCCGAGACAGGCGCGGAGATGGGCCGGATAATTGAGCATGTTCGACATCTCGTTCATATTCGCCCAGCCGGCTCCCTGCTCCACCGTGATGACCGGCCCGCCCCCGAGTTGGGTGCGGACGGCCTCCATGCGGTAGATGGTCGTGGGTAGGCCGTGAAAGTCCAAGTGGTAACTGTACCGCATATAGCTGTGGCCCGTGGTGAGCAGCCGCTTGCCCCGCGCCCGCATATGGGCGGAGAACCCGGCATGGTTGCCCGGGCCGCGGAAAAAGGTGTTGACGGGTTCGTTGTAGGTGTCCGGGATGGTGAGGCCGTATTCCCTGTCCAGCTCGTGGAGCTTCTCGGCGTAGACGAAGATGTGATACTGGCGAAAGCGCATCCAATCTTTGAAGAGCCTCAGGTCGCCCACCTGGCTCCCCGTCTTGCGCCGCGGCGAGATCTCGGACACGCTCCGGTAGTCCGTGCCGTACCTGGCGTTCAATGACGGCAGGTCCCCGTAACGTTCGCGCAGGTAACGGTGGAACAAACCCTCCCGGCCGTCCTGGCCGAGGATGTGCGCATCGTAGAGGGAATGCTCGGGATGGAAGTAAGTGAAACACAGGTTCATCTCGTTGTCCGGCTGGTTCAGGATGACCGGCCCGCCGCGCTCGATGCTGCGCGCGGCGATGAACGGGATGATCTGGCTGTACCATCCCTCCACCAGGGAGAGGAATATCTCATGGAGCTGGCTGGGGTAGTGGTTCCCCTGCCCGACCCAGAACGCTTCCCCTCCGTCCGCCCGGCGGCTGACGACCTCCGGATACTTCTCAAAGATCCACCTTGGGTGGCCGCCCTCGACGTAACCGCCATTGATGAACGGTCCCGGCCGCGAGAAAAAGTAGAGACCCCTCTCCCGCACCATCTCGATGAAGCCGGCCAGGTCCGTCTCGGGGATCCTTTTCCCCGTGAAATCGAACCGGCCCTCCTCGAACTCGTGAAAATCCCACGGGATATAGGCGGCGATGCAATTGAGATGGTTCTTGACGGCTTTATCGAGCCGGTCGGCCCAGTCCTCCCGCTTGACGCGGAAGTAGTGGATCTCCCCGGCGCGCAGGAAGATCGGCCGCCCATCGATCGTGAGCTTGTCCCCCGCGATCTCGACCCTGGCCAAAGCTGGTCACTCCTCTTTCAGAACTCAATCCGGGTCCATACTTCCACCGGAGCCATGGGCGCCGCCTCGCGGACCGTTCCCCTTCTCAGCCTTTCAGGGCGCCCTCGGTGATCCCTTTGATGAAGAACTTGTTCATGACGAGATAGACGACGATCATCGGCACCAGAGAGATGACGGTCCCAGGGATCATCAGGTTCCAGGCCGAGATCCCTTCGCCCTGGTCCTTCATCATGACGATCCCCACCGTCAACGGTCTCAGTTCGGGTTTGGACATGGTAAAGGCCAGCGGCATCATGAAATCGTTCCAGGCCCGTCTGAACTGGAGGATCACGATGGTGGCCAGCATCGGCCGGATGATGGGCAGGATGATGTTCCAATAGATCCGGAAGAAGCTGCAACCGTCGATCTTCGCCGACTCGTCGATCTCGCGGCTGATCCCGTTGATGTAACCCATGGTCAGGAGGCAAAATAACGGCTGGGAGACGCCGATCTCGGCCAGAGACAGGCCAAGGATGCTGTTCGTCAAGCCGAGGTCCAGGCAGAGCTTGTAGATGGGGAACAGGGTCAGCGCGCCGGAGACGAAGAGCGTGGCGATAAAGGCGGCGATCAGGAGCCGCTTGCCCGCGAAGTTGGCCCTGGACAAGACATAACCGGTCAACGTGGAAGTGATCAGCGCGCCGGCGATCGTCCAGAGCGCATAACCCAGGCTGTTTACGGTAAAGCGGCTGAAGTTGGCCAACCGCCAGGCGTCCGCATAGTTCTGCCACATCCACCGCTTGGGGAAGAGACTGGCCCCGCTCGTCAGGAATTCCACCGTCGTCTTGAAAGAACCGATAATGGCATAGAGCAGGGGAAAACCGGCCAGCACCACGCTCAAGGCGAGAAAGGCGTAGAGCGCCACCTTGGCCAATACCCGCTTATTCATCCAGCTATGCACCTGCCGTTTCATCGCCATGGCTGATCCGTTTGGTCGAGAGATAGTAAACGGCCGAGATAATCCCCACGATCAATAGGCCGATCACGGCCGCGGCCGAGGTGTAACCGATCTGCATGATGCCCGTGTTGTACTCAAAGAAGTACCGGAAGATGTACATGGTCATGACCTCGGTCCGGTTGCCCGGACCGCCGCCGGTCAGTACCTTGATGGTGTCGAAGAGTTTCATGGCGTTCACGATCGATAACATGGTGATGATCTTGAACATCTGCCCCAGCAGGGGAACGGTGATCCGGAAGAAGATCTGCAGGGCGTTGGCGCCGTCCGTCGCCGCCACTTCATATACGTCCCTGGGGATCTTTTGCAGGGCCGCCAGGAAGAGAACCATGTAGAACCCGGCATTGGCCCAGGTGCTGAAGAGGACGATCACGAATTTCGCGGTCCATTCGCGGCCCAGCCAATCGATGGGCATGCCGATTAGGCCGGTCCGCATCAAGAGGCCGTTGATGATGCCGTTGAAAGACGAGAACATGAAGTAAAAGATCAGGCCCATAATGGCCGTGCTGGTGATGGCCGGAAGAAAGAAGAAAGTCCGGAAGAAGGCCCGCCCCTTGAGCGGTTCGTTGAGGACCACGGCCAGCACGAGGGCGACCGGGATCTGCAAAAGCGGGATGCCGATCCCGAGTTGGATGGTGTTCCAGACCGCGCTCCACCAGGATTCGTCGCCCAATGCCCGCAGGTAATTGTCCAGTCCAAGCCATTTCATGGCCGTAAAACCGTTGTATTCAAAGAAACTCGTCCTGATCACGTAAGCCAGGGGATAGGCGCAGAAGGCCGCGAACAGGAGCAAGGTCGGCGCCAGCATCAGCAAGATGCTGGCCCTGTCTTTATACTTCCGATAGGTCGGCTTGCAGGCCGATGCTTGGCGCATGATCCACATCCTTCCCAGGGTCAACGGACCTTGGCTTAACGCTTATGCCCCGTCCCCCTCTCTTCGGCCGCGAAGAGAAGGGGAGTAAAGCCGTCTTTCGCCGGCGAGCGGCCAAGAGGCCAACGGGGTCTCTCCCTCCCTTCGCGGCCTTGCGCAACGGCTTTGCACCGGTATTACTTTCCGGGTAAACCGCGAAGGTTCAACGCGGTTTACCCGGAAGCAAGTTTTGCCCAAAGTCGTTACCCAGGAGAGGGAGAGCACGAGAGGGTGTCGGGTGGCGCGTCGGTTTGAGGCGTAGCCTCGCTATCGCTTATAATAACTGAAATTCGCCGGCTTCAATTGCTCCGGTTTGAGCATCCCCTCGGCCAGAGCGCGATCCAGCGCCTTGTTGTAGCGGTTCGTCATGTCCTGGATCGTGCTGTCGATCTTGTCGGTCTTGCCATTGACCGCGTCGACGAACAAGCGGGTCCAGACTTTCTCGTTGGAGTCCCCCTCCAGCTTGATGAGCTTGTGCGGCTCCACCTGGAAAGCGGCATGGTTCTTGATATCGAACATCCTGTCCACCGCCTGGTAAGGCTTGTCCTTGGGAAGCAAGGCCAGCGCCTTCTTGGTGTTGGCCGCCAGGTAAGTCTTGGGATCGCTATCGCCGAACTGCCTGACCATCATGATCTTCTCCCAGTAGAGCTTCAGGGCTTCCTTTGCCATGGCCGAGTTCTTGCCGGTGCCCACGCAGAACATCACGCCGTAGGCCAGGTAGTCCTTGGCTCTCTTGGCGCCGCTATAGATGGGGATCGGCGCGGCGTCCCAATCATTCTTGTTTGGGATGGTCGTGGCGTAGATCTTGGGCATCCACGAGCCGTCGATCATCATGGCCACCTGGCCCGCGGCGAAATAGGCCCGCATCTGCTCGACGCCCAGACTCGTGGCCCCGGGGAAGAGACTGCCGTCCTTGTACATGTCCACCCAGAATTGGAAGTACTTCTTCTGCTTGGCAAAATCGAACCGGCCCGTGAGGAAGTCAAAACCGCAGGGCCCTGTCTGGCCTTCGGCGATGGAGAGCATATCGATGTGCCGCAGCCACATCTCGGCGTAGTTCAGATAACCGCCGAAGCCGTAGAACCGTCCTTTGCCCGCCTCGGTAATCTTCTTGGCGGTCGCCCGGAGTTCTTCCAGGGTGCGCGGCGGCTTGTTGGGATCCAGACCGGCCGCGCGGAAAAGATCTTTGTTATAGAGGAGCCTGTAAAAATGCAGCCGTTCCGGTATGGTGTAAATCTTCCCCTTGTAATAGAGCGAGGCGGTCTCGAACATACTTGGCTCGAATTGGGACTTGAAGCGCTTCGTCAGGATCTCGTCGATGGGTTGGATCAAGCCGGCCTCGGCCCAGGGGAGGATCGACTGCCCGCCGGGCGAGAACAGTTCCGGCGCATCGCCCGATTGCAGGGCCAGAGTCAGGACATTGTTGTATTGCTCGCCGTAGCCCTGGTAGACGTACTCGAACTTGTTCTGCGCCTTGTTGAGTTCCTTCAAGTACAGCTCAAGCGGACCGCCGGCCCCGCTCGCCCTTTCCCAGAAGCGGATCTTGACCCTCTCCGTTTTCGGAGCGGCGGAAAAACCGGTAAACGTGCCGAACAAGATAGCCACCAGCAAAACGCGGATGATCGTCCGTGTCGCTCCTTTTGCCATCGCTCAACGCCTCCCTGTCTTCTCATTCGGGACGCCAACGAAGCCAGTTTACCCCGTCTCGCACCTCCTTTTCCGCCTCCCGCGCCTCACTGTTTCGCCCGGATCTCCTCGATGGCCGCCGCATAGTTGCGGAGCGTCGTCGCCCGTAAAGGCACCTCATACGGCGTGGCCGAAGTCGTCAGGATGAAACCCGCCGTCACATCGATCCGGCTTCTGATATCCCTGATGCGTTCCCGGATCTCCGCTTCGCCGCGATCGTACATCTCCGCGATCTGCAAGCCGCCGACGAGACAGACCTTCCCGCCGCAGATCCTGCGGGCTTCTTCCAGCCTCGTGTCGCCGAAAGGCGGCTCCTCCACGGGATGCAGGCCATCGGGGGCGGTGGCCGCGATCTCCCCCAGTACCTGGCGCAGATTGCCGTGGCAATGCACGATCGCCTTGGCGCCGTGGCTCCTGAGCAAAGCGAGGAGGGGCCGGTCGTAGGCCGCGGCGAACTCGGCAAAATCCTTGGGCGACATCATGGGCGGCGTGGCCCTTTCCGCGCCTTCCAGGATGAAGACCGGCTTTACCCCGTTTTCCAGCAGATGACGCAGATAGGCCCCGATCCTTTCCGCCGCTTCTTCCAGGAGTTTTACGACCAGCGGGCGCGCGGTCCGCGTCCAGACCGAGAGCGTCTCGCCGTCGACCAATTGGCAGACCAAACCCAGCGGCGTGAGCACACGGTGCGTGACCACACCGCAGGTGCCAAGCTCGGCCTCGGCCGTGAAATAGCTTCGCACGTCCGGCTGGAGCGGAGCATACGGGAGGGAGCGAAACTTCTCGACATCCCCTTCGTCCTTTATATAGCTCTCGATCTGCGCCTCGATGCAGGTCCGGGGGACCTGCCGTCTCACGGACCGCAGTTCCCCCAAGGGGGTCTGGACGATACTCTCCAGGCCGATCAACCCATTTACCATATGGCGCCGCACGGCAACCGTGACCGGGATTCCCGAGTAGAACAACTGTCCCTCGCGCAACGTCGGCCACCATTGTCGCTTGATCTCGCATTCCCGTCTGATCAGATCCAGTAGAGGAGCATAGCTTGGCTCCCGCGCCATCCATCTCTCGGTGAAAGGATCGACCCCCCAAAAGAGGACCGGCACGCGATCGACTTCCTCGATCGCCAGCGCCCGCAGGACGCGCTCACGAGCGGATAACCCAGACGGCATCGGCTTCTTCTCCTTATGAAAATGTCCCTTCTTGAAGACATCCAGGATCGGTGCTTCTCACGCCTGGCGTGTCCAGGCGTGCATCTGAAAGATCTTTTCCAGGACGAGCGCGTAGACGCCCATCAAGCGCGGGTCTTCCATCATGTCGGACTTGACGATGCGCACCGAACCCCAGGCCCGCTCGGGGATGCGCGCTTCGACCTCCCGGATGACCGCGTTCAGGATCGCGTCGCCGGTCTTGACCAATTCGCCGCTCAAGATCACGGTATCCGGGTTGAAGGCCCTGATCAGGCTCACCATGACCGCACCGACGAGGCGGCCTGTCCGGTGCAGGATCTCCTGTACCTCGGGTAAACCGGCCAACGGCGGGGCGAGGATCTCGTCGATCGGCAGATTACCTTGCGTCTTGCCGTAGCGGGCGAGCTTTTCGGCCGGCACCCGGGCTTGGACGAGGGCGCATACGGCCTGGAGCCCGCAGATGGCCTCGAAACAGCCGTACCCGCCACAAACGCACTTGGGTCCGCCAAGCGGATCCAGGATCATATGCCCGACCTCACCGGCGAAACCGCTCGTCCCGCGATAAAGCTCGCCGCCGATCACGATCCCGGCGCCGATGCCGTAGGAAAGATTCACGCAGATTATGTTCCCGCTGCCGCGCCCCTGCCCGAATTCCATCTCCCCATACGCGGCCGCATTAGCGATATTCTCCACATGGACGGGCATCCCGGATAGGGCCTCCGAGAGCAAGTCGGCCAACGGGACTCTGCCCCAACCAAGGTTGGCCGATACCGCGACCATCCTGTTGGAATCGACCAAACCCGGGGAAGCGACCCCACACCAGAGCACTTTGTCCCGCTTGACACCGGTTTCTTTCAATATTTCCCCGAATGTCTCCTGGACCGCGGCGACCACCGCCACGGGCTGCGAGGTGTCGAGCCTCGCCGTGCGCCTGGCCAAGATCCGGGCCGCCAGATCCAAGAGCGCCACCACGACCTCGCCGAGCTGGATGCGCACCGCCACGGCAAAAGCGGCGCGGGCGTTCAGCTCCAGCATGACCGGTCTCCGGCCGCCGTTCGCGGTGGACTCACCATGGCCGATCTCCCTGAGGATCCCTGCCTGGAAAAACTCGTTGACGATCACCGTCACCGTCGGCGGCGCCAGCCCGCTTAACTTGGCAACCTGGGAACGGGCTATCGGACCGTGTTTTCTGATGATCTCCCGGACCAAGAGCCGGTTCTGGCTCTTCAACGACCGGCTGTTGCCCGTTGGGTTCGTAATCGTCGGATTCACCCCAACCCGCCGGCGATCCTCAGGCCAGTCCCAGGATCGACCGGGCCGTATCGGCGAATACTTTCCGCCGCAGTTCCATGGCGATCTGCAGATCGTCCAACAACCGTTCGTAATCGTTGAGCACATCGCGGATCTCGAAATACGGGACATCGCTGCCGAAGACGATCTTTTCCCAGGCGTACCGGCCTTCGGGATCCCGGTACCGCGTGAACGGCGTCCACCACAACAGATCGCCGAGGAACCTCGCCGGCTTGCATTTGAGCGTGGAACCGGAGAGATCGAAATAAAGATTGGGGTTCCAACGGCACGCCATGGCCGCCTCTTCGTACCAGGGGTTGCCCAGGTGCGCGCCGATCATCCGCCAGTCGGGAAAAGCGCGGGCGATGGTATCAAGGTAGACCGGGCGCATCATCGAGCAGTCGACTTCCTCCCGCCCCGGCCTCCGGCTGACGATGCCGAGGTGAAAAAGACCGGGCATATGCAAGCGTTCGGCCTGGCGGTAAACCGGAAACCAGCGTCGATCCCGGTAATCGGCGGGCGGCTTGATGAACTTCAGCCCGGTAAAACCACGCTCTCTGTACTGTATAACGGTCTCGGGCCCATCATGCTGCCAGTCGAAGACCGCGAATCCACGCAGCCGATCCCCGTGCCGCTTGATCTCCTCTTCCAAGATGGCGTTGCCGCCCTCCAGCATCGGCGCGATCAGGACGATCTGCTCCAGTTGCAACTCATCAGCCGTGCGAAGCAGTTTGTCCACATAACCGGGCTCTGGATCCAGATGGTGGTGACAGTCGATGACGGAGAATGCCATGGCATTGCCTCCTCGTTTTATGTGCCGCCCCAGACGTGCCCTGTGCGGAGGGGAAAGAGATGGGCCAAGTTAGTTTTTGTATCTAAAAAACCAATTCGAGATAAAACTCGATCCTCCTGCCGGGCGAAGGAATTTTTCCTTTCCGCAATAAGCCCTTACCGAGCGTCAGCGCGATATTCCTTTCAGGGAAAGGCTGGCAAAAAAAGAGGGTGCCCTCAGCCTCCGCACCGCCGGCACCCGAAAATCCTGCCTTGCCCGCCCGCTGTTAGCGGACGAAGATCGTGCTCACGCGCTCTTCTCCCCGCCCAGTTCCGCCCAGAGGCTGGGAGCCCGCTCACGAATGACCGCCTCGAGTTCATGGTCGCCGATCACCGTATCGCGGCCGTTGGCATACTGCTCCTCCACCCAGGCCCGCACCGGCGCGAGCCGCGCGTCCCGTTTGTCGATGCGGCACTCGTCCTTCAGATCGAAATAGCTGTTGACCCAGTGCGCCAGGCCCGCCGCCCCGGAATGCTCGTTGACCGCCACGACGACCTTGCGTTTCAAAAGCTTTTCGGTATTGAAGATATTGTAGATCTCCTCGTCCTTCAGGAGGCCGTCGGCATGAATCCCCGACCGGGTAAAGTTGAACTCCTTTCCGACGAGGGGCGTCATCGGCGGCACCTGGTAACCGATCTCCCGCGCGTAGTACTCGGCGATCTCCGTGATCACGGTCGGATCCATGCCGTCCATGGTGCCGCGCAGGCCGGCATACTCAAAGACCATGGCCTCGAGCGGGCAGTTGCCCGTGCGTTCGCCGATCCCGAGCAGCGTCGTGTTGACCCCGGCGCAGCCATAAAGCCACGCGGTGCCGGCATTGGCCACCGCCTTGTAAAAGTCGTTATGGCCGTGCCATTCCAAGCGTTCCGAGGGCACACCGGCATGATGCCAGAGACCGTAGATGATCCCTGGCACGCTGCGCGGCAGGGCAACGCCGGGATAGGACACGCCAAACCCAAGCGTATCGCAGGCCCTGACCTTGATCGGGATCTTGCTCTCTTCCGAGAGACGCATCAGTTCGATGGCGAACGGGACCACGAATCCGTAAAAATCCGCGCGGGTGATGTCTTCCAGGTGGACCCGCGGGATGACGCCAATCTCCAGGGCCGCCTTGACGATGCGTAGGAACTGTTCGAGCGCCTGGGCCCGGGTCAGCCTGAGCTTCTTGAAGATATGATAGTCGGAACAACTGGCCAGGATCCCGGTCTCTTTCAACCCCATCTCCTTGACCAGGAGGAAATCCTTTTCACTGGCCCTGATCCAGCTGGTAACCTCCGGATATTTATACCCCAAAGCCAGGCAGGCGTTTACCGCTTCCTTGTCTTTCTTGCTGTAGAGGAAGAACTCGCTCTGCCTCACGATGCCCTTGGGCCCGCCGAGGCGATGCAGCAACTTGTAGAGGTCCACGATCTGCTGGACGGTGTAGGGTTCGCGCGCCTGCTGCCCATCGCGGAAAGTGGAATCCGTGATCCAGATCTCGTCCGGCGGCCGCATGGGCACGTGACGGTGGTTGAACGGGATCTTCGGCGCCTCGTCGTAATTGAACAGGGTGCGGTATAGATGGGGCTCCGGGATATCCTGCAATGAGTATTTATACTCCGACTGTTCCAGGGTATTGCTGCGGCGGCTGAACTCGAGCATAGACCCTCACCTCCGTTGCCTTTGGTCTTACATTCTCCCGAGGCGCCGCCATTCCTCCTTTGTGTGACATGTATATTGCACACATCTGCTGGCAGCCGTTTAATCTCATACCGCTATTACATGGAAATACCGTTCTACCGTTCTACCGTTCTCCCGTTCTCCGTTCACCCCTTCACCCGTTCACCCGTTCACCCCTACTCCTCAACTCCTCCACTCCCCATCCCCCTCCGGCGCCGGTGGATCGCCGGCCCAGCGCACGCCGGCCAGGGTGGCCAGGTCCCGGTCGAGGCAGCACAGGTCCGCCCGCGTTATATCCCGCAAACGCGCCCTACCCAAGACCTGCGCGACCTGATTCATCTCCGCCACGCAGGATTCCAGGAAACGCGCCAGGTAGAGCGCGCCCTTATCCGGGTTCAGACTCCCGGCCTTCTTGCCGCCGTGCCAGACAAGCTGGGTGGGCGGCTGGAAGGGCGTTACTTTTTCCACCTGGGCGTGGACGATCGCCAATAACGCTGATGTGCCGATGATGACCGCATCAGCCCCCAGGGCCATTGCTTTCAGGAAATCTGCGGGCTGATAGAGCCCGCCCCCGATGATCAAAGACATCTGCCCGCGGACGCCGCGCATGCGCAGAAAGCGATCGGCCCGGCAGACCGCGTGGAGCGTGGGAAGGCCGTTGCTGTCGTGGACGGCCGTGCCGATCCCGTGCGAACCGCCCTCGTTGCCGTCGATGGTGACGAAATCCGGTTTGGCCTGGAGGATAAGGGCCAATTCATCCTCCAGCCGGTCCGTGGCGCCGAATTTTACGCCCACCGGCACTCCATGCGTGAGCGCGCGTATGCTGGCCACCAGTTCCTGGAGGGGGATCAAGCCCCAGCCCTCGGGCAGGGTCGACCCCACGACCGGGTCGGCGCCCCCCAAGGCCGCCCGGAACTCGGGATCCTTCTCCAGAACGCTCTCTTTGATCTCGTTGCGGGACGAGCCGGTGGCGCCGTGTCCCAGCGAAATCTCGATCATATCCCCCTGGCGCAGGATCGCGGGATCGCGCATCCACGCGCCCCGACTGACCTGGAGCACGAGCTTGCCGGCCGCCGCGCGCTCGGCGGGCAAAAAAGGCCCGCTCCCCGTATTGGTCGCCGTCCCCGCCAGGGCGCTCCCCAGGGCCAGCGCGATCTTGGCCCGGCGGCTGAGCGCGTTGCCCCAGGCCATGCCCCCGATCATGATCGGGATCTCCAGCTGCAGCGGTTTGGCGGCCGCGGGGCCGATCGTCACCTTGCCGTCGACCTCGACCGGATCGGCCAAGGGCTGGCCGGAGAGGTAGACCGACCGAAAGAAGAACTTGTCCCAGCGCGAACGGTTCCACCGGCCCCCGAACGGCCTCCTCTCCGGCTTGCCGGACTCCGCCCGCAGCTCGATCTCGGCCAGGTTCATCGGCCCGATCTTCGTGGCGACGTTGGCCATTTCCAGGAGGTTCTTGTCGTAGGGCTTGGCGAAGATCCTCTTCGTGAGCCGGTCGACGATCAAGTCGATGAGCGGCCGGGCCAGGAGGAGGATCAGGAGCCCGGCCAGCGCCAGCGCCGTCAGACAGGCGGCCAGTGTCGGCCAGAACACGAAATCACCCCTTGTCGCGCGTCGCGCCCGACGGCCTCCCCGCCCACCTCACCCCGGCCAGGACGGCCAGATCCCGGTCGAGGCAACACAGGTCCGCCCGCGAGACATCCCGCAGCCGCGCCCGCCCGAGTGTCTGGGCGATCTGGTTCATCTCGGCCGCGCAAGACCGCAAAAAGCGCGCCAGGTATTCGGCGCCTTTGTCCGGGTCGAAGCTTCCCGCCCGGCGCCCTCGGTGGAAGAGCAGTTCGGTCGGCGGCTCGAAAGGAGTTACCTTTTCCACCTGCGCGTGCGCGATGGCCAGGAGCGCGGCCGTGCCGAGAATAACGGCGTCCGCCCCCAGGGCCAAGGCCTTGAGGATTACACCCGGCTGGTGGATACCGCCGCCCGCGACCAGTGAAACATGGCCGCGTACACCCGCCTGGCGGAGGAAGCGATCCGCCCTGCATAGCGCATAAAGCGTCGGCAGCCCCGTGTCGTCATGCAGCGCCGTTCCCAGTCCATGCGTGCCGCCCTCGGCCCCGCTGATGGCGATGACATCCGGTTCGGCCTGGAGAATGGCGGCCAACTCCGCTTCGAGACGGCCGGTGGCGCCGATCTTGACCCCGACGGGCACACCCCCGGTTACCTCGCGGATCCAGGCGACCAGTTCCCGCAGGGGACCAGGACCGGCGCCTTCCGGCAGAACGGTGCCGCTCTTGGGCGCCGCTCCCGCCAGCGCGGCGCGTAACTCCGGGTCGATCTCGAGTTCTTTCCGGCTGATGGTGCTGGCGGCCGGGCCCGTCGCGCCGTGGCCCAACATGATCTCCACCATGTCGGCCCGCTTAAGGATCTCCGGCTCGCGCATCCAGCCGCCGCGGGTCATCTGGAGGATAAGGAGCCCCGCCGCCTCCCTCTCGGCCGGGAGGTACGGACCACTCCCGGTATTGGTCGCGGTTCCCACCAGCGCCGTCCCGCGGGCCAGGGCGATCTTGGCCCTGCTGCTCAGCGCGTTGCCCCAGGCCATGCCGCCCACCACGATCGGCAGCTCGATCCGCATTGGCTTTGCCGCCCGCGGGCCGACCACCACGCGGCCATCCACGCTCAGATCGGCGGGTAGAGGGGTATCCGCGACATAGACCGGGCTAAAAAAGAACTTGTTCCACGGAGACAAGACGCGCCGCGCTCCAAAGGGACGCTTCTCGGGCTTGCCCGATTCGGACCTCAGCTCCAGTTCCGCCAGGTCCATGGGACCCACTTTGAGAAGGACGTTCACCATCTCCAGGAGATTCTCGTGGTATGGATCGGCAAAAATCCGCTTGGTGAGCCGGTCGACGAGCAGGTTCACGATCGGCCTGGCCAGGATGGCAAGAAATATCACGACGATCCCCAGCGCCGTTAGACAGGCTGTAAGTGTCGGCCAGAACACGGACTCACTCCTCAGTGGTCCTAGTCTGCCCCATCGCAAAGGATAACTCAACATTCGCCGCAATCCACCTGGGAGACAGATGCGGGTCCCCGGCGTACTTCATGAACCTTCGACATACGTTATAGGGAGTCTTACTTTGGCCGCGTCTACCCCCGGCTGGTGCGGGGCGAAGCCGCGAAGCCAGGCGGAGCGGGAGCCTGTCGCGCCGTTGGCCGGAGACCGCGGTCGAGGTCGCCGCCAGTTTTGGAAGATGGAGGCTGGAGCTTGGAAGGTCCGCGAACGATTACCATGGACGAGTTGCCGCTCATCGAGGAGTTGGCCGGCGCCGTCGTTCGTGAGCCCGAGGGCCTGCCCGCCGTGCCTTGTTCCGCGTTGCCGCGGGTCTTTGCCCCGGCTAATGCCCATCATATCTGGGCGGTCTTTGACGGGGGCCGCCCGGCGGCCATGGTAAGCTACCTGCTGGACCGGGTGGCGATCGGCGGCTGCGAAGTCCTAGCCGCCAGCCTTTCCACGATCGCCACGCGGCCCGAGTACCGCGGCCAGGGTCTGGCCTCCCTGATCCTCGACGGCTGCCTCGGCTCGATGCGCGCCGAAGGCGCGCGGATCTTGTTCGCTCCTGGAGACCGGAGCCTTTTCCGGCGGCTTGGCTGCTACCCCGGCGGCATCGTTTGGACGGCCAAGTTGGACGCCGCGGAGACGCCACCGCCCGGCGAAGCCGTGCTCCGCGCCGTCTCCGGCGATGATAATCTGGCCGCACTATGGCGGCTCCACGCCGGCGAGGATCCCCGGATCATACGCGACCAGGAACAATTTCGCCTGGCGTTTCTGGCCGATGCTTTCGCCCGTGCCTCCGGGTTGGAGACCCGCGCCTGGCTGGCGCAGCGGGAGGGGAAACCAAACGCCTATGCCGTCGTGGGCGTACCCCTGGACGGCCCGCCGCATGGGTGCCTCGTGGAGTATGCCGGCGACCGGCGGGCGCTCGCCGGCGCGCTGCGCACGATTCTTGCCCGTACGGGGCTCAAGAGCATCGAGGTTTCCATCCCCCATGGCGACCATTTGTTTCTGGACCGGCTGCGGGTCGCAGGGGGGGCTTGGCAAGCCCGGGCCATGCCCGGCGCGATTGGGATTCTGGATCCAGCCGGCTTTTGGCGGGATCTGCAGCCATCATTGGTGCACAGTATCGGGGAAGCCAGCGCCAGGCGGATCTCGGTCACCGCCAGCGGGGACGGCGCGGTCTGTCTCAGAGTGGGTCAGGAAGCCATGGTCCTGCAGGACCAGGAACGCCTCGTCGGGCTCTTCTTTGGCGCCGGGGAAAGACCCTGGCCGGACCGGGTGATGCCGGGCAACCTGCAGCGGACGCTCTCCGCCTGCCTTCCCCTGCCTCTGCCGTGGCGGTGGGGGTTGGATTATGTCTAG
>JBLNCE010000147.1:0-23850 GCA_050260415.1 Bacteroidota bacterium
CGCGTGAGCCTTAGGATTACGGCAAGAAAGGATGATGTGCGTGCTTAGAACCATATTGGTGGACGACGAGAGGCCGGCTCTGAAGATTCTGGCGCGCTTCCTCAAAGAATATCCTAATATAGAGATTGTTGGCGCATATACCGATTTTTCTAAAGCCCTCGAACAGATCGGAGCGCATGATATACAATTGGTCTTTTTGGATATTGATATGCCGAATCTCAATGGTATCGAGGCTGCAAGAAAAATAGCAGCGATTAATGATAATACTGATATCGTATTTGTTACAGCCTATGACGAATTTGCGCTTGCCGCCTTTGAGATGAATACCCTGGACTATATCATGAAACCTGTAACCAAGAAGAGATTGGACAAGACAATCGAACGGATCCAAAAGAAACATGCCCCGCCGGATGCCCTGATTCTCCGCCAGCAACGCAATGAATTCTTGAACGGGTTAATTGCCGGAGGATCGATCGAACCGGATAATGTCATGCATCAAGCAATGCTGCTGGGTATCGATCTCGATCGTCCTTTTTCCCTGTTTTTCTTGCACGTCGCCGCCGCGGAAAGGGCAATCGGTCAAGCGGTGGCCGCCGATAGGCAAGTCACGGTCAGCGCGATCGTTGAGCGGCTCTCCGCCGAAGCGGATCTTCTCGTTTGGGAGACGGAAGCGGGCGTAGGTGTCCTGGATTATACCGCCCAATCCGGAGATGACGTTAGGAAAAAGGAGTTAGCCAGAGCCTCCCGATTGAGAGAGACTATTGCGCGCGACTTCCCTGAAATAACGACCGCGATAGGCATCGCCGAGCATCATGCGGGCGCCGCGAATCTTGCCGATCGGTACGTGCAAGCCCGTAACGCCGTGGCCATAGGTTTGCATGTCTCCCCGGAATCGGGCGTCTATCATTTTCTTGACAGCGGATTCTTGACCGTGGTGGATCGATACATCGATCGGCGGAGGGTTGCCGCCCTGATCGACCGCACGATTGGCCGAATTGTCGAGTACGATCGTGAAAACGGCACCGAGCTTTTCCGAACCATGGAGGAGATCATCCTCCACGATAGTCTACAGTCGGTAGCCAAGAAAATGTTTGTGCATTATAAGACGGTATTATTTCGCAAACAGAGCATTGAAAGAATCCTGGGAATTTCCATGGGCTCTTTTGAAGGACGGACCACCTTGGGACTGGCGCTGGCTCTCCATTATATCGACCATTTCGCGTCAACCCGGAGCGCAAAAACACCTTGACTACCCTGCCCTCATCACCTCGCGCGCCTTCTGGTACGCTTTGTTGGCGGAGGCATAGATCCGATCCTCGGCCAGGAAGATGTGGTCCTCCCCCACCAGAGCCGTCAGACCGACGGCATCGATGAACCGCTTCAGGGAATCGCTCACGCCGCACAGTAGAACGGTCTTTCCCGACGCCAGGAGCCGCCTGATGACTCCCTCCAGCGCCTCGAAGGCGGAGATGTCGACCACGTTGATCCGCTTCAGTCTGATGATGCAGACCTGGGCGTTCGGTTCTTGCACGATCGGACGCATTTTTTCCTCCAGGTCGGCGGCGGAACCGAAATAGAGATCCCCCTCCACGTGCACGACCAGAATGCCCGAGGGATTTGCTTCCACGACGTGGGGGGCCGGCTTGGCTTCCTTGAACCCGCCCTTGCCGTCTTGCATCAGGATTCTGACCTTGACTTCCCCGGTTTGCCAGAGGTGTACGATGACCGAGACGGCGATCCCGGCGAGGATCGCCTTTTCCAGATCGGGCATGATGATGGTCGCGAGGATGGTGATTGACATCACCGCCGCGTCAAACCTGCTAGCCTTGGCGATCTTGGCCATGGCGTGCTTGTTGACCATGTTGTACGCGACCACGACGATGACCCCCGCCAGACTGGCATGCGGTATATACCCGGCATAAGGGGCGAGCGCGACGAGTCCGACCGCCGCGATCACGCCGGAGAAGACGGCGGCGAGCCTCGTCTGGGCCTTGGCGTCAAGGTTGATGGCCGAACGGGTAAAGGAACCGGACGAGGGAATGCATTGGAAAAAGGCGGCAGTCATATTCGCCAGTCCTTGCCCCACGAATTCCCGGTTGGGGTCGATCGCCTGGCCAGAGGTGAGCGAGATCGATTTGGCGATCGAGATCGCCTCGACCAGTCCGACGAGGGCGATGGCTACCGCGCCGCCCGTAAGCCCCCCGAGCAAGTCCCAGCCGAAGCCGGGCATCCGGAAGAGCGGCAGGTTGTTGGGCATCTCCCCCACCAGGCCGACCCCCTTGTCGGCCAAGTCGAAGACCGCCGCCAGCACGGAACTGATTACGATCCCAAGCAAGGAACCGGGGATGTTCCTCCCAATCTTCTTGCCGATTATTACGATCGCCACGGTCAGGCAAGCAAGCCCCAAGGCATAGAGGTTCGTCCGTTCAAGTCCCGTAAGGGTCAGGTAGACCCTCTCGTACAGCGGGTGATAGCCCTTGGCGATGCTTATGCCAAAGAACTGATTGACCTGGCCGAGGGCGATGATAATGCCGGCCCCCGCGGTGAAACCCACGATGACCGAGTGGGAGACGAAATTGATCACCTTGCCCACGCGCAGAAGCCCCAGAATCAGCTGGAAGAGCCCCACCAGGAAGGTAAGCAGGAACAGCCTGGTCAAGAAATCCTCCCCGCCGGCAAAGTCCTTCATGGCGCTGGCCACCATGAGGGCGATCGCGTTGGTGGGGCCGGTGATGAGATGGTTCGAGCTGCCGAAGAGCGCGCCGACGATCGCGGCCACCACGGAAGCATATAGGCCATAGACCGGATCCACGCCGGCGATCAGGGCATAAGCCATGGACTGCGGTAAGGCTACGATGGCCACGGTCAGTCCGGCCGCGAGGTCGAGCCGCAGATGCCGCAACTTATACGCCTTGAAACCCCCCGGGAGGGAGATCGACATCGACAACACTCCCATTGTCATTGAATAACCCTGGCTGGCCGCACCTCTTCCAGGGGGCCGTAGAGCGCGTCGTGAAAATCACGGGAGATCTTTTCGGGCCGGTCCAGATTGGCGGCCAGGTACCGCCCGGCCCGCCAGGCGTCGCCGAAACGCGGGCTGTAGTAGTTGCGCTCGACGCCGCATCCTGGCCATCAAGATTCATTCATTCATTCATTCGATTCATTCATTCATTCATTCGACAGCCGTGCCCCGTTCCCTCTCCCCCTCAATTGTTATTCTCCCGGCCTGAACCGCCGGCTGCATGCAAAGCCAAATTGCCATCTTCACCCAGGTTGCTTCCGCGCTATGGAAAGGCTTTCCGCCCGCACGTGGCAACGAACCATCCCATGATCAGGCCAATAGTCAAGGCATATAAGCATCCGGATATATTGTCTAGCCTTTGGGCACGTCTTATGCAGGCGGATTCATACTGCGATTTGGGCGCCGCCTAGGCAGGAACCGCGGCGCCGATGCCGAAAAAACAGCCTGGAACCAAGGCATCGGGAGGCGTAACTATTGCGTACCCTCTGGCGGCTCGTCAAACATGCCAAGAAAGATTGGCCCTATTTCTCCCTCGCCACTGTCGCCCTCTTGGCAATCACCGGTCTGAACCTCTGGGCACCTCTCATCATCCGCGACATCCTCGGGCTGGTTCGCACTGGGTATGGTTACGAAACCTGGGCTGGGATCAGCCGCGCCGCCATGCTCCTGCTTGCGGTCTATCTCATGCGCACGGTCTGCCAGTTCGTGACCAGATACTGCAACCACATCGGCGGATGGAACCTCGTGGCGCGCATGCGCGCCCTGACCTACGATCATCTACAGAAACTATCGCTTCGGTTCTTCCAGGACAAGCAGACGGGCCAGCTCATGTCGCGGATGGTCTATGACAACGCCAATCTGGAGAACCTGTCCGCGCACGCCCTGCCGGACCTGTTGAGCAACACCCTGCTGCTGGCGGGGGTGACGGTCCTGGTTTTCAGGCTCAATACCCGCCTGGCGCTCTACACGTTGATCCCCATGCCGCTCCTGATTCTCGCCGTGACCCGTTTCGCCCTGAAGATCCGCCCGTCCCTGCGCAGGGTTCAGGCGACCCTCGGCGAGCTGAACGCCCTGGTCCAGGACAATCTCTCCGGGATCAAGGAAATCCAGGTTTTTACCCAGGAAGAGAGAGAAAGCGAGCGGGTCAGGGAATCCGCCTTCAGCTTCACCCGGGGCATGCTCGCCGTATTGAAAAAGACCGCCTTTTACCATCCGGCCTTCGAGTTTCTGACCGCCCTCGGCACCGTGGTCGTGGTCTGGCTGGGGGCGCGTCTCATCGTCTTGGAACGATCTATGAATCCGGAGACGCTGGTGGCGTTCCTGCTATACCTGGGTATGTTCTACGGGCCTGTCACGACGGTCGGGCGCATCGTGGAAGAAGTGCAGACCGCCATGGCCGGGGCGGAACGCGTCTTTGAGATCCTGGACACCGAACCCGATGTCAAGGACGCTCCCCATGCCAGGATCTTGCCCTCCATACGTGGCGAGATCACGTTCGAAGACGTTTCGTTCGCGTATCGCCCCGATGTACCGGTGCTGGAGAGGATCAGTTTCCAGGTACCGCCCGGCTCCACGTTGGCCCTGGTTGGGCCCACGGGCGTCGGCAAAACCACCATCGCCAGCCTCATCCCCCGTTTCTACGATCCATTGGCGGGTTGCGTGCGCATCGACGGCCACGACTTGCGTCAAGTCCGCCTGGAGTCGCTGCGCCGCCAGGTCAGCCTGGTATTGCAGGATGTCTTCCTTTTCAACGGCACGGTGGCGGATAACATTCTCTATGGCGCACCCGAGGCGACGGAAGCCCAGATGCGCCGCGCCGCGGAGTTGGCGCTCGCCGACGGGTTCATCCGCGATCTACCTGAAGACTATGACACCAAGATCGGGGAGCGCGGGGTCAAACTCTCCGGCGGGCAGAAACAACGCCTGGCCATCGCCCGCGCGATCCTGCGCGACACGCCCATCCTGATCCTGGACGAGGCGACCTCGGCGGTGGACTCGGAGACGGAGGCGGAGATCCAGGCGGCGCTGCGGGCGTTGGCAAAGGGTAGAACCACGGTGGTCATCGCCCACCGCCTGTCCACGGTGCGGGAGGCCGATCGGATCCTGGTCCTGGAGGACGGCAAGATCGCGGAGATGGGCAGGCACGAGGAGTTGCTCGGGCGGGGCGGGCTCTATGCCAGGCTGTACCGGACACAGTTCAGGGAAGTCGGGGAACCGGCCTAACTTAAGCTTTGAACACTTTGGCAAAGGGCGGGAACATAAAAAGCAAACCGAGCCCGATGAGCGCCACCGTGATGATGAATACCCTATCGAAGCGGACGTCGCGGTTTCTCCAGGCAAAATAGAGTATCACCCACGAAAAGAGCCACCCCAAGACCGCGAGCGTGGAAATGCCGCTCAAGCAGCCGCCGGGAGGGTAAAATTCGAAAAAACCTTTGACCGCCTTGCTTACCTCGGCGAATAGGGCGAAAAGACCAAGCAGGAAGCTTCCGACACCGGCGCTCAGGATGGCGGCCGACGCTTTCCCGTATTTAACGGACTTATCGGCGATGGTATAGCGTCCCATAGATTCCACCCTATCGGACCGGCGCAAGTTTGGTAATGAAGACACCCAAGAGGCCGGTAATCCCTCCGGTGATGAAGGCGATGGCAAAAAGCGTCATCAAGGCCATTATTATCTTCGGTTGATCTTTGAGCCGCTTTCCGTAGACCGTCAGGACATAAGATGCCGCCGTGCAGAGAATGGGCACGACCCAGCCGAGATACTTCTTCCATTTCATGCCGAAATCCTCCCACACCTTGAGATAGGGCCGGGAAAGCAAAAAACTTGGGGAAATCGCGCAGATTCGCTATACCCTCGGGCGGCTGGACGCGGTACCACGGATAGGAGACGTAACTGCCCATTATATCCGTGAGCCACGCAAGCACGGTTATGAGCCACGCCCCCAAAATGAGGAATCGAAGATATGAACCCGGTGTTTTTTCGTTAAAGCGCCCTTTGCCGAGCAGATGAAGCCCCATGATCACGGCCGGAAAGAGAAGCAGAAACGCGGCGCCAAAGCCCACCCCGTGGATGATCGACCATGCCTCCCGAAGCGTGATCCCGAATTTCAAGCCAGCGACCCCCGTATCTGTTTGGTACGAATAATTTCGCCATAAGCCCGGCTATACATTCGTCGATCGAACGAGGGAGACAGTTGCATCTTTGCGCGAGCATAGGTTTTTCACATTCTTTTCAGCAGCTGGATCTAGTTGATTGGTTTGCGGGCTAATCCGATCACATGCCAGGAGAGCTTGGGCAGAGCGGCCGTCAGGATCCCCCCGCTCATGGCCGCATCTCCGCCCCCATGCGGCGCCACGCGTTGACAATCCTCCGCGCTGTTCACCGCTTTCACGTCGTCATGTTCAAGGAACTTGATCCCATGGGGGGTGCTGAATCCGTGGGAGATGCGCAGGTCGCTCCAGTAAGTCCCCCCTGGATGGTTGCAGTATTCCACCAGGCTCCGGGCTGCTTCCGGCCCCCGGGTGCCCAGGTTGACGGCCATCATGACTGCCGTATTCGCTCTCTCGGCCCACTGCATGAACTCGTTGAGGCCGATCTCGTTGGTTTCCACCACCGCCTCCCCGGCGTCCGGAGTTCTTTGAAAATATTAACTCCCGGCGCAAGCTGGGGCGCGCAGCCTGGATACCTCTCTAGACCAGATCGCACGCCTCCGGTGGCATCCAGTGGGCATCCTGACCCTCCCACTTGACGTTGCAGCCGATCGGATTGGTCATGGGCGTGCTTACGGGCTTCCCTGCCAGGTGTTCCTCCAGCGCTCGGTCAAGATCGTTTGTCGTACTCGCGGCCGCATGGCGGGGATTGTCCACGCCACGGCCCGTGTAGACGAGCTTTCGCTCCCGGTCAAAGACGTAGAAGTGCGGCGTTCTGAGCGCGCCATAGGCCCGCGCCGTTTCCTGGGTTATGTCGCGGACGTAGACCCAGGGAAACCGATGCTCCCGCATCCGTTCGACCATATGGGCAAAATCGTCCGTGGGGTGGGTATGCTCGCTGTTCGCATTGATGCCGATAAAGGCGACGCCCTGGTCCTTGAAGCGCTCCACCGTGGCGCGGGTCGTTTCGTCGGAGCCGGTGACGAAGGGGCAGTGGTTGCAGGTATGTCCAAGCCTTCACTCCTCCCCGATCTCCTCCACGCCGGCGAAGATCTCCGCTAACCGCACCGCCAGTCCCGGCAGCACTTCGCTCTCCATCTCTCCCCCGCCGGCAAAGACCGCCCGCCGATCGAGAGGCCTCCCGGCGCTGGTCCAGAGGACGACCGTAAAGTCCCCGGGATCGATAACCCAGTACTCCCTCACCCCATACCGCGCATAGAGTTTATACTTCTCCGTCGTGTCCCGTTGACGCGTGGCCGGAGAGAGGATCTCCACCACCAGATCGGGCGCGCCGAAGATCCCACGCCCTTTCACGATGGACTTCCTGGCCTCCGTCACAAAGAGCAGATCGGGCTGGATCACGTCTGTCTCTGATAACACGACATCGCAGGGCGCGGCGAAGACCAACCCCAGCCGCGCGGGGCTGATGTGCCGGTGCAGGATGGCGGTCAGATTGGCGCTAATGCACTGGTGTTTGCTGTCCGGCGCGGGCGACAAAGTCCCCATCCCCCCCATGATCTCGTATCGGGGTCCGGTCTCCGGCAACGCGGCGTAATCGGTATAGGTCGCCGGCGGTTCACGCACTTCCATAGGTACCACTCCTAAATGTTTATCTGATAGTTGTATTTTAGCACAATTGCGTAGTATTGGAGAGACTCAAGGCCGAACGCCCCGACGGCTTGATCTGTCTTTTGACCGGGGACTGGGGAGATCTATCATATTGCTCTTCATAACGATCCATCATATACTATTGATGAGGAGGGATATGCGTGCGTACCACGCTCAATCTGCCGGATGACCTGGTGCGTGAGACACAAGCTCTGTATAATGCGGATAACCGCTCCAATGCCGTGGAGAACGCCCTCAAGGACGCGATCCGCTTCAAAAAGCTGCAAATGCTGATGGCGCTCAAGGGCCGGATCGATTTTGACGCGGCGTCCATTGAAAAGCTGCGGGAGGCGGAGGCTGGTGAACGCGAAGCTCCTCGTTGACACCTCGATCTGGATCGAGTACTTTCGGGGCAGGCTGCCGGACGCCGCCGCGATCGAGCTGGGGCTGGGGCGGGAAACGGTCTTTGTCACCGGGCCAATCGTCACCGAATTGTTGCAAGGTGTTCGTTCCGCCGTCGAAGCGAAGCAGTTGCGCCAATGCATCGATGCCATCCCCTATGAAGAATGCCTGCGGGAAGACTGGCTCGCCGCCGGAGAAACGGCCTTCGCTTTGCGCCGGAAAGGGATCACGGTTCCCTTGACCGATCTCATCATCGCCATGGTCGCCAAGAGGATCGGGGCCGCGGTCTACTCCTTGGACAAGCATTTCGCCCTGATAGACGAGGCGAGTACGAGTTAGCCAAGACAAGCTGTATGGAATCAACGTTACGCCATGTAATCACGTTCCGCTAATTCACGTTTCTCATTTATCATTCTAATCTATCTGCGTACTCAGCCCCGAGAATCAAGGTA
This sequence comes from Bacteroidota bacterium, assembly GCA_050260415.1. GTDB lineage: Bacteria > Bacillota > UBA4882 > JAAYXC01 > JAAYXC01 > JBLNCE01. The sequence continues at coordinate 8,638 of JBLNCE010000147.1, forward strand.
CTCCTCCATCCGCGCGATCGCCTCCGGTAAGTTCTTACGGCCGAATCCGATCCGGAAGTGGTTGCCCGGATCGCCGTATACGGTACCCGGCAGCAAGAGCACGCCCGCCTTGGCGGCCAACTCATGGCAGAACGTCTCAACGTCTTCGCCGAGCAAACGCGGGAAGGCAATGGGACCCGCTTTGGGGCGGATCCACGAAAACAACTCCCCGTGCCGGGAGAAAAAGCCATCCAGGACGCGCAGATTGTCCCCGATGATTCCCAAGTTACGGTGCGTCAAAGCCTGCCGGTGGCGCAGGGCGAGTTCCGCCAGGAACTCGCTCGGGGCGCTGTTGCAGATGGTCGTGTAATCTTTGAGCGACGCCATCTTGTCATAGACGCCGGCGTGCCTGGTGGCGATCCAGCCGATCCGCAGGCCGGGCAGCCCGTAGCTCTTGGACATGACGCCCAACGAGACCGCCAGGGGATTTAGATCGCAAGCGGCGGGCAGGCGATCGGCCGATCCATACTCGGTCTCGCGATAGACTTCATCCGAGAAGAGGATGGCCCCGGCTTCCTGGGCGATGCGGTGCACGGCCGTGAAATCCTCGGGCGTCATCAGGTATCCCGTCGGGTTGTGGGGCGTATTGAGGACGATCGCCCGCGTGTTCGGGCGAAGCCCGCGCCTCAGATCGTCGAGGTCCAGCGCCCAGTGATTATCCTCGCGCGCCTCCCAAAAAGTCACCTCGCAGCCGAGACCGCGCGCGATCTCGAAGAGCGATTGGTAACACGGCCAATGCGCGATGATATGGTCGCCGGCCTCGAGCACGGCGTGCATAAAGAGGAAGATCGCCTCCTCGGCGCCGCTATGCACCAGGACCCGATCGGGTTCGATATGCGTGTATAAACCGCAGATCGCGCGCCGGAGCGCGGGCGAGCCTTGCGACTCGGTATAGCCGAGCCAGTGCCGCTGCAACGCCTCGGGCGCCCCAGGCTCGAGCGCGAGAAGCTCCTGGACGGTCAGCGATTCGCAATCAGACCCGCAAAGGAGATACGGCACGTTGAATTCGTACCGGGCAAAATAACGTTCGAGCTTAAAAGGAGGAAGATACATGGCGTTTTCCCCGCCTTCCCGGTTAGAAAATGGCATCAAACTCACCCCCCTCTCTAAGCTTAGAGAAGGGAGCCCGCAGGGCGGGGGTGAGTTGGCAAACGCAGCAGCCGTCTCATTTTCATCCTTGGTTGTCCCGGCAGAATACCGGGGTGGATACTCTATTTCGCGACGTTCTTCGACGAAGCCGGCCAAATCCCGAACACCCACGGCAGCTTGCGCCGGATGAAGCCGAGCAAAGGCCAGATCAACGCGATCGTCGCCAGGCTGGCCGGTAGCCCGTAATACCAGGCGCGATGGTCGACCAAGCCCGTCGTGGCCAGCCTGATGAGGTAAAGGATGGGCTTATGCAGAGCCAGGATGAGGAGTGAATCGATACCGAGGCGGTTTAGGGGCCCAATCTTACCGATTCTTGCGCCCAAGGCCATCATGACCGCGATGCCCGCCAGCGCGGAAGCATAGAACAAAAAGTAGTTGCCCAAATTGTTGCTGGTCATGGCCACCTTGGCGATGCCGGAAAGCTTGATATTGTAGTAGGCCGCCCAGATGTGCACCATCTCGGCGGCGGCCACGACGGCCCAGAACCACCGCTTACCGAATCGCTCCGTGTATCCGATAAGATTCCCCCTGCCGGCGACGTGCCCCAAATGGTAGAAGACCAAACCCGTCAAGGCCACGTCCGTTTTGAACGGCAAAGCGACATTGTGGAATCCGAGCATATATCCCAGGACCGAGGAAACGGCCACGGCCGGCCAGATCAGAACGCCCTTGCGCAGGCGTTGCACGATCCAAAACAGGCTGCCCGTAATCAAGAGACAGGTCAGGAACCAGATGGTGTCGTTCCCGCCGTTGTTCGCGTTGCCATTCAGGATGGAGACCGCCTTGCTCAACTGCGCGGGAACCGCGTCCCACCTGCCGCGGAGCATCATGACCACGAGGTAGAAGAGCCACGAGAGTGCGCAGAAGATCAGATAGGGCAGATAGAGACGCTTGATTCTATTGGGGAAATATTCGCGCGCCGGTTTATCCCGATGCAGATAGCCCGAGACGAAGAAAAAGAGAGGCATGTGGAAGGAATAAATATAGACCGAACGCGGCTCCATGGTATGGCCCCAGACGACGAGAAAGATGCCGATTCCCTTGAGCAGATCGATGAAATCGTACCGTTCCAACTCTCTCCCGCTACCGGCTCCCTGTTCCCCCATGGGTCTTCCCGCTCCGTCCCGCCCGGCGTCCACATCCGTACGGCCTGCCGGGCCCGCGGCTCGATCGGACTGCTTGACTCGGGGCAGCCGCCGTGACCGTCCGCCGCCGATATATGCTGGTATGGTGTTCGGTGCAAGACCTTCGCATTCCTGCTGCTTGGGACGGCGCGGCTCGCCAAGATCATCCCCCTTGACAGATCTTTATCATCCGTTCATAATTGTTATTAGATATTATCATCCACTCCAGGGAAAGGGTGGTCGCGTGCGGTACCGTATTCGTGTGAGTAGGGATTCTACGACGGGCGGAAAACGTCCGGAGCAAGAGCGAACGGTCATGGTGTCCGTCAAGTGGCTGACCGTGAGGCAGGTTTCGGACTATTTACAGATCAGTGTCTCCAAGGTCTACCAGATGGCGCAAGCCGGTGAGATCCCCTGCTGCCGCCTTGGCCAGCAATGGCGCTTTGAACGCGAGGAAATCGACCGCTGGCTGCGCCGGACCCTCAAGGCCCTGGATGATCTCGATCGCTGAACCATTCGTACTCGTACTCGTGCTCAGCGAAGCGGTCCACCCTCCACCCTCCGTAGTAGCATCTTGATTGCCACCTGGGTACTGCTATGGAGGACGGGTGCTCGTACTCGTAATCGTTTCTCGCGATCGAGTACTGACGATTATGATTACCCCTCGACGGGCTCGGGGTACTGAGCTTTATTCGCGGTCCAGGCGACATGAAAAAAGCGGGCGTTCAGGCCCGCGTAAGGAGGATAGGACATGAGCAAAGTAGTGGGGATCGACCTCGGCACCACCAACTCGGTCGTCGCCGTCATGGAAGGCGGCCAGCCGACGGTCATCATAAACGCCGACGGCAGCCGCCTGACGCCTTCCGTGGTTGCGTTCACCAAGACCGGCGAGAGGCTCGTCGGGCAATTGGCCAAACGCCAATCAGTGCTCAACCCGGAGAATACGATCTACTCGGCGAAGCGATTCATCGGCCGCCGGTACTCGGAAGTGGCCCAGGAAGCCAAGAACGTCCCCTACAAGGTCGTGGCGGGCGCCAACGACGCCGTACGCTTCGCCATCCTGGGCAAGAACCAGTCCCCGGAGGAGATCTCGGCCCAAGTCCTGCGCAAGCTGGCGGAGGATGCCGCCAAGTTTACCGGGGAAAAGGTCAACGAGGCGGTCATTACCGTACCCGCCTATTTCAACGACGCGCAACGGCAGGCGACCAAGGACGCGGGCCGCATCGCCGGCCTGAATGTGCTGCGCATCATCAACGAACCGACGGCGGCGGCCCTGGCGTATGGTCTCGAGAAGAAGAGGAACGAAACGATCATGGTCTTCGACTTTGGCGGCGGCACGTTCGACGTCTCCATCCTCGAGGTGGGCGACGGCGTCTTTGAAGTCAAGGCGACTTCCGGGGACACCCACCTCGGCGGCGACGATTTCGACAAGCGCCTCGTCGATTGGCTGGCGGAGGAGTTCAAGCGGGAAAACGCCGTCGACCTGCGCGGCGACCGTCAAGCCCTGCAGCGTCTCACGGAAGCGGCGGAAAAAGCAAAGATTGAGCTCTCAACCTTGGCGGAAACGACGATCTCCCTGCCTTTTATCACCGCCGACGCCGGCGGCCCCAAGCACCTTGAGACCAGATTGACGCGGGCCAAATTCGACCAGCTCACCGCGGACTTGGTCCAACGCTGCGCCGGGCCGGTCAAGCAAGCATTGCGCGACGCAAAGCTGGCCGAGAAGGACCTCGACGAGGTCATCCTGGTGGGCGGCTCAACCCGCATGCCAGCGGTCAAGGAACTCGTACGCCGTCTGACCGGCAGAGAACCCAATCAGTCCGTCAACCCCGACGAGGTCGTGGCGGTGGGCGCGGCCATCCAGGCCGGCATCCTGGCCGGTGAACTCAAGGACGTCGTGCTCTTGGACGTAACCCCGCTCTCCCTCGGCGTGGAAACCCTGGGCGGCGTCATGACGCGCCTCGTCGAGCGCAATACCACCGTCCCCGTGCGGCGCACGGAAACCTTTTCCACCCCCGAGGACAATCAGACCAACGTGGACGTGCACGTCCTGCAAGGCGAGCGGGAGATGGCGCGCGACAACCGCTCCCTGGGACACTTCCGGCTGGAGGGTATCCGTCCGGCCCCCCGGGGCGTGCCCCAGATCGAGGTGACCTTTGACATCGACGCCAACGGGATCCTCACCGTCACCGCCCGCGACAAGGACACCGGCAAGGAGCAACGCGTGACCATCACCGGGTCCACCCAGCTCGGCAAGGACGAGATCGAGCGGATGATCCGCGACGCGCAGGCGCACTCCGCGGAGGACCGGCGCCGCAAGGAAGAAGTGGAAGCGCGTAACGGCGCCGATGCCGCCGCGTACCAGGCCGAACGGCTCCTGGCCGATCTGGGCGAACGGGCGCCGGCCAATGAACGGGCGAGGGCAAGGAGCCTCATCGAGGAAGTCCGGCGCCTCGTCAAGGAAAACTCGACCGATCTTCCGCGCCTGCGGCAGCTGACGAGCGACCTGCAGCAGCTGGCCCATGGCCTGACGGCGGCGCCGGCGACTGCCTACGCGGGTAGCACGGGCGGCCGGCGCCCCGGCGGTGATGACGTGATCGACGCGGATTTCCGCGAAACGAAGTAATACCAGTCACGAGTCGCGAGTCCCGCGTCTCGAGTCTCCTGGCTCATGACTACGATTTCTGACTTTTGACTTTCGACTTTAGACTGTTGACGCGTGACTCGTAACACGCGACTATTCCGTACCCGGAGGTGGACCCGTTGCCCGTCAAATTCCGCGACTACTATGAAATCCTCGGCGTCCCCCGCACGGCGACCGAGGAGGAGATCAAGAAAGCCTACCGCCGGCTGGCGCGTAAGCATCATCCGGACGTCAACCCGGGCGACAAGACGGCGGAGGAACGGTTCAAGGAGATCAACGAGGCGCATGAGGTCCTCTCCGATCCGGAGAAACGCCGGCGCTACGATCAGTTGGGCGCGAACTGGAAGCACGGGGCCGACTTCACTCCCCCGCCGGGCTGGCAGACTTACCAGGTGAACATGGAGGATCTTGGCGATCTGGGCGACCTTTTCGGGGGCATGGGCGGCTTTAGCGACTTCTTTGCCACCCTCTTCGGCGCGGCCGCCGGCCGCCGCGCAGCGCCCACGGGCCGCCCCGGCGCGGGCCGGATGGCAAAGGGGCGGGACAGCGAGGCCGAGATCGCCTTGACACTGCGCGAAGCGCACCATGGCGGCAGGCGGACCATCACCGTCGAAGGCGCCGGCCGCCGCCGGCAGCTCGAGGTCAGCATCCCGGCCGGCGTCCGGGAAGGAACCGTCATCCGCCTGGCCGGCCAGGGCGAGGGCGGCGCCAGGCCGGGGGATCTCTACCTGCGCGTGAAGCTCTTGCCGGAGCCGGGCTTTACCATCGTCGGCACGGACGATGTCCAGACCGAGCTGCCCGTCGCTCCCTGGGAGGCCGTGCTCGGGGCCAGGATACGCGTGCCGACCCTGGACGGCGCCGTGGAAGTGACCATCCCCGCGGGCGCCCAGGCTGAACAACGCCTGCGCCTGAGAGGCCAAGGCCTCACCCGCCGCAGCGGCGGGCGCGGGGATCAGTACGTGAAGCTGAAGATCGTAGTGCCGGGGAACCCGACGGAGCAGGAGAAGGAGCTTTACAGGAAGCTAAGGGAAGTGTCGAGGTTTGATCCGAGAGGATGAACCGGGGTGCATTAACCTAACCATTGCCTTTCCGATACCGACCCCGATGGCAATCTCAGATAGGAGGTTCCAACATGGACATCAACCGTATGACGCAGAAAGTCCAGGAGGCCCTGGCCGCCGCGCAGAGTACCGCCGCCCGTAACAACAACCAGCAAGTCGATCTCGAGCACCTGCTCCTGGCCCTACTCGAACAGGAAGGCGGCCTTGCCGGCTCGATCCTGGCCAAGGCGGAGATCGACGCCGCCCGCCTGGCACGAAGGCTCAAGGAGGAGGTCGACCGCCTCCCGCGCGTCTCGGGTCCGTCCGGGGCGCCGGATCAGATCTACATTACCGGGCGGCTCAACAAGCTGTTGGCGGAAGCCGAGGAAGAAGCGCGGAAACTCAAGGACGAGTATCTCTCCGTGGAGCACCTCCTCCTCGCCATGACCGGCGACAGCGGCACTGCGGGACGTCTCCTGAAGGAAGCCGGTCTGACCAGGGAGCGCCTGGCGCGAGCGCTGAAAGAGATCCGGGGCGGGCAGCGCGTGACTTCACCCAACCCCGAGGCCACCTACGAGGCCTTGGCGCGCTACGGTCGCGACTTGACCAAGATGGCCGCCCAGGGCAGGCTTGATCCGGTCATCGGCCGCGACGACGAGATCCGCCGGGTGATCCAGGTCCTCTCCCGGCGCACCAAGAACAATCCGGTGCTCATCGGCGAGCCGGGCGTGGGCAAGACCGCCATCGTGGAGGGCCTGGCGCAGCGCATCATCCGCGGGGACGTGCCGGACGGGCTCAAGGATCGCAAGGTCGTGGCCCTCGACATGGGCGCGCTCATCGCCGGCGCCAAGTACCGGGGCGAGTTCGAGGAGCGGCTCAAGGCCGTGCTCAAGGAGGTCCAGGACGCGGCGGGCAACATCATCCTCTTCATCGATGAACTGCACACCGTGGTCGGCGCGGGCAAGGCCGAGGGCGCCATGGACGCCGGCAACCTGCTCAAACCCATGCTGGCCCGGGGCGAACTGCACTGCATCGGCGCCACCACCCTGGACGAGTACCGCAAGAACGTGGAGAAGGACGCGGCGTTGGAACGGCGGTTCCAGACCGTCCTCGTGGATCAGCCCACGGTGGAGGACACCATCTCCATCCTGCGCGGCTTGAAGGAACGCTACGAGGTCCACCACGGCGTGCGCATCAAGGACGCGGCCCTGGTCTCCGCGGCCGTGCTCAGCAACCGCTATATCAGCGACCGCTTCCTCCCCGACAAGGCCATCGACCTGATGGACGAGGCCGCGGCCAAGCTGCGCACGGAGATCGATTCCATGCCCACCGCGCTGGACGATCTTTCCCGCCGGGTCATGCAGCTCGAGATCGAACGGGAGGCCTTGCGTAAGGAGACCGATCCCTCCTCGCGGGAACGCTTGGCGCGGCTCGAGCAGGAACTGGCGGATCTCAAGACCGAGGCCGACACCCTCAAGGCCCGCTGGCAGGCGGAGAAGGAGGGCGTGCAGAGCCTGCGCAAAGTAAAGGAAGAGATCGAGGCCACCAAGACGGCGGTGGAGAAAGCCGAGCGCGAATACGACCTGAACCGCGCGGCCGAACTCAAGTACGGCAAGCTCACCTCCCTCGAGAAGCAGCTCCGGGAGGAAGAGGCGAAGCTCGCCGCCAAACAGGGAGGGTCCAGGCTGCTCAAGGAGGAGGTCGACGAGGAGGACATCGCCGGGGTGGTCAGCCGGTGGACGGGCATCCCCGTGGCCAAGCTGCTCGAAGGCGAGGTGCAAAAGCTCCTCCACCTCGGGGACGAACTGCATAAACGGGTCGTCGGCCAGGACGAGGCCGTGACGGCCGTGGCCGAGGCCGTGGTGCGCTCCCGGTCGGGCCTATCCGATCCCAACCGCCCCATCGGCAGCTTTATCTTCCTCGGCCCCACCGGCGTGGGCAAGACGGAACTGGCGCGGGCCCTGGCCCAATTCCTCTTTGACGACGAAGCGGCCATGATCCGCATCGACATGTCCGAGTACCAGGAGAAGCACACCGTGGCCCGGCTCATCGGCGCACCGCCGGGCTACGTGGGTTACGACGAGGGCGGCCAGCTCACCGAGGCCGTCCGGCGCCGGCCATACTCCGTCGTGCTCTTTGACGAGATCGAGAAGGCCCACGCCGACGTCTTCAACGTTATGCTGCAGATCCTGGACGACGGCCGCCTGACCGACGGCCAGGGACGCACGGTGGATTTCAAGAACACCATCGTCATTATGACGAGCAACGTCGGGAGCAACCGCATCCTGGACTACAAGGGCGCTTACGACGGCGAGGGCTACGAGCGCATGAAGGCCGCGGTCCTGGAGGAAATGCGCCGCGTCTTCCGACCGGAGTTCCTGAACCGAGTGGACGAGAGCATCGTCTTCCACGCCCTGAGCGACGAGCATTTGAAGGAGATCGTGGAAATACAATTGGGGCGCGTGAGACAGAGGTTGGCCGAGAGGCATATCACGCTGGAACTGACGGACGGGGCCAAGGAGCTCCTGGTCCGGACGGGGTACGACCCTTCGTATGGGGCGAGGCCGCTGAAGCGGGCGATCCAGAAGGAGATCGAGAATCCGCTGGGGCGGCTTATTCTCGAAGGGAAGATCAGGGATGGGGAGAGAGTTGTTGTGCAGAAGGGCGTTGAGAAGGGGCTAGAGTTTAAGTCGGAGGCCGAGATGGCGGAGGCGACGAGGTAATCAACCCTCGTCCCAAGCTATAGCACTTGCCCCTCCTCCGCCGTTGGTAACTATGTGGAACCAGTCCCGGTCCGGGATCCCGGCCGAAATACTTGTGCTATCGCACGTATCACCAACTGAGCGCAGCTTCTCAAGGGGAGACGGGAGAGGGTATCTTTCTCAGTCATGGTCTTTTCTCGTCTCATAAAGACATGAAGGCTCGTAGTCACTCCTCTTCGACGGAATGGCAAGGTTGTAATCCAAGATACAAGTAGAACTGTAACTTAAGACATTAGAGCATAAGCGATGATGGAGCCAGCCAATCCATATGAATGTAACGACAAGCAAACAAAGGTATCCACTTTGGACCGAGCCAAAAGAAGGAAAAACGGTTGTTGCGTTGAACATAAGATATTAGTTTGTCTGACCATGGAGGTGACAATATGAGTCAAATCAAAGGACTTCAAATTGAACTATCTGGAGTAGGAAGTACTCTAATAAACAAAAGATTTTCTGTACCTATGTATCAGAGAGCATATTCATGGGAAGAAAAACAAGTAAGCGATCTGGTATTTGACCTGGAGAATGCTATCAACAACGAAGAGGATGAATATTTTATCGGCTCAGTTGTCTTAACGAAAAGCGGCAATGGGAGATTTGAAATTGTGGATGGCCAACAGAGAATAGCCACAATAACGATGATCGTTTCTTTGATTAGAGATTATTTTTATGGAAGCAATGATATAGAACGTGCAAATGAAATTGAATCTAGATATCTACTACATAAAGATTTAATTACTCTTGAATTAATCCCCAAAGTTCAACTGAATCAAATCGATAATGATTTTTTTGTTAAAGCTATCTTAACAAAACCGGATAGTCCGGAACGCCGAATCAAACCAAGTAAAAAATCTCATGAAAAGATTCTTGAAGCTGCTACTATAGTAAATAATAAAATCAAATCAATTACACGATGCGACAATCCCGTTAATTCACTTTTAAGATGGATAAGCTTCATCACTGATAAACTTAAAGTTATTTGGGTAATGGTAGATGACGATACAAATGCATTTGTTGTCTTCGAAACACTAAATGATCGTGGGCTTAAATTAGCAATCACTGATTTGCTTAAGAATTACCTGTTTGGGTTAGCCAATGATCGTATCTTAGAAATACAAAATAACTGGATAAGCATGCTAAGTATTCTAGAGGCCGCATCAAATGATGACGATTTTGTAATTGATTTCATCAGACATTATTGGTCATCAAATTTTGGCGTAGTACGTGAAAAAGATCTTTATTATAACATTAAAGAGAAAGTAAAAACAAAAACTAAAGCTATAGAATTAAGTCAAGAATTAGAAAATAGCGCCAAAACATATGCTGCATCTTTAAATCCCGATCATGATTACTGGAATAGGTTTGGTGATAATACAAAAATTTACATATCTACGCTGAATCTTCTAGGTATCAGCCAAATAAGGCCTCTATTAATAGCTATACTTGAGAATTTTCAAAGCGGTGAAACAGAAAGGGCACTATACTTAATTATATCTTGGTCAGTTCGTTCATTAATTCACGGAAAGCTCGGAAGTGGTCCTCTAGAAACTAGTTATTGTGAATCTGCGCAGGAAATCCGCCGAGCTAACATAAAAAACTCAAGAGAACTTTACGATAACCTTAAGAACATTATCCCCGATGACTTGGCTTTTAGAAATTCCTTTGAAAATGCAACTGTTTCGAAAACAGTTCTAGCAAGATACTATTTGAGAGCACTTGAGGCTCAAACAAGAGGTATTAGCTATTGTGATTTTATATCTTCAGACAATACAGATAAATTCAATCTTGAACATATAATGCCTTCAACTTATCAACCTAATTGGAACTCATTAAAAAAAGATGAGCATAGATCATTTGTAAATCGAATAGGTAATCTTGCTCTACTTAGGACAAGGATCAATTCCGAATTGAAGAGTTCTTTGTTCTGTGACAAGAAAGAAGTATATGCGTGTTCTGATTTTAATACCACTTCAATTATAGCAGGTTATGAGAAATGGGACAAAGCAGAGATAATTGATCGTCAAAGAAAATTAGCAGAACTTGCTCTTAAAGCATGGCCACTAGTATGAAGCAACTATACTCTACTCACTAACAAATTCCTTAACTTCTGTCACCTTAACCAACCGATCCAGTGTCCTCATTGTGAAGATCTTCCCCCGCGTTGCAAGAAGCAGTTTCTTCATATCCTCACGCCTCTGCCCAAAACCACGCCCAGCAATGCAGGCTACCACTTCAAACCTTGGTTCCCCGCCCCCGGCCATACTTAACTCGGCTAGGTGCTGCACACGGGTAATCTTGTCCCTTGCCGTGCCATCGTCTTCCGTAATTTTGGCCTCGATAACCACCCTGGGATTGAATTCGCTGGGGATGATAAAATCCGGCGTCTGGTCGAAGCCGGGGATCTTCTCCGCCCGCTTGGTCTTGCGAAAACTCACGCCAGCGGAAGCAAGGATCCGTTCAATAGCCACCTCCAGGCTATCACCGATCAGTTCCGACACGGAATCCCGGTGTCCGGCGAAAGGACGGCCTAGAAAACGCTCATAGAGTAGCATGGCATATGGCACGCCCATGCCGGCCAACCGCCGGATCGATGCGAGGCCCTCCCGCGTGTCAGCCTTGTCTAGGCGGTGCAGCCTCTCCTCGTCCACTTCAGGTGATGACTCGATCAGCATCTGGCAGGCCACTCTCACCATGGCGGTCAGTCTCTCATGATCCCGCTTGATTGGAGCCTGAGGGGCCAGGCGGATCTTGCGATCCAATCCACGGGCAAAGCCTTGCGTGACCTCGACGCCGGTTCTCTCTGTGGCCACATAGGCCCATTCCGAAGGGGTAAAACCCAACATGGAACGCAGGACTATGAAGATCATCGGCGTTTCCAGCGCCGCGGTATAGACTGCATCGGGATTCAGCGCATTGAAGCCGCCGGTGGCGCGTTTCAGGGCCTCGTAACCATGCTCGAAGACGGGGTAATCAATGAAGCCTTGGCCCCTGGGCATGACGAGAAACTCCGACTCCAGGCACGAGAAAACCGCATCGACGTAAGTATCGAGATCCGCCACCAGTTCCTCATAACTTACCTCAAAAGGATACCGCATCCGCTTCCTCCCCATAGGCGACCGTGGCGTCCTTCGCCACCCATGCCTGCATCTGTGGCGCATTCCGTAACTCGCCGTGCAGGCACTGTTCCACTGCCGACCAGCCGCCAAGAGCGGAGACAAACTGGCCCACACGCTTAAGCTTGAGCCCGGTTTGCACATCAGCCCGCCATCCGCGGCGCAACTCCCAGACCGCCATGCGAATCAGATGGCCGTACGCCACGCAACGGATATCGCCGTGTGTGGGCTCAAAGCCGGCGCCCTTGAGTCGTTCCGTGTCCTCCCGTACAAGCCGGGCGATCTCAGGGGCGTTCTTGACAATGAGCCTGCCCGGGACCGTACCGATCGTGCGGCAGACAAAGACCGTATCGACGATGGAAGATCCCGTCCCATTAATGTGAATTGAAGCCCCCATCTCCGCCGGGCACGGCAGGGTGGCCGAGCAGACCAGGCCGGCGTCCAGCAAGGCCACGGCGATGGGAAAATACGCCTCGATATTGTTGTGATGATAGGTAAATGCCAGGGGGCTTCCGGGCTTCAGGGCGGTCCGCATCCGGGAAAAGACCTCTACCATCCCCTCGGTGAAATGCTCGAGACCCCGGTCCATGGTGGCGTTCCCCGTCAGCTCTTGTTCGTTACGCGTGGAGTGGCCGGCGAAAGCGGGATCGGAAATCAGTTTCCGCAGCCAGACATAACAGAAGTCCATCAACTCGGCGTACTGCACGTTGGCGAAGTACGGGGGATCGGTGATGACGGCGTCCAAAGAGGCGGGCGCCAAGGCGAGCTCCGTCGAACTGCCGCAATGCAGTTCTATTCGCCGGTCGTGGGGAGACCCCTCCCACCTGTCCCCGATCCACTCCCCTGCTACCGGGATGACCTTTTTCCGGCCTCCCTCGTGGAGGATCTCAAAGGGCTGGTCGCAGTAGCTCTTGGCCTTGGCGAATTTCTCCACGATATTGAGCCAGCCCCCGCTGCCCACATTCACGCCGCCGCCATTGACGATGCCGAGCAGGTTGGACTCGCAGGGCATCAAACCCACGGGGAAACCGTGGACGGAGAAGATATCCAGCGACTTCAGGGCCATGGTGTCGTAACGGCAGAGCATGTTTTGGTAACGCAGCAGGTCCGAGAGGTTCGTGGCCAGGGCATTGCGGACCCGTTCATCTTCTACCCGGGCGACAGCGCGGCAGATCAATTCCAAGCCCAAAAGCTGGCGCGGATTGAACATCTCCCGGTACCGCCGATAGCCCCAACGATGCAGTCGATCCGTTTCATCTCCGGAAGGAATCTCATCATCCGGGATATAGACGGGCGACAAATTACCCAGCATCTTTTCGGCCTGTTGGGTTTCTGCCAGATCCTCCGCATCGGGCTTCTTGAAGAAGCGGCCAGCGTGTGATGATTTGCATCTTGGACAGTAATACTCGATGGCGATCAGGCGGTGACCTGGCGGGCCGTCATTCTCCGGCGCGAATGGGTTGGAAAAGCCGCAAGCCGGACATGGACAACGGTTGCGGCTTGCCGGCCCCTTCATTTCGAGCTCTGTTCCGCAGGCCCCGCAAATTCCGGGATGCCGACGGTCTGGAACTTCATTCAGTTCGCCGCAAGAGCGGCAGATAATTACGTTTTGCGGATGGCGAACGTTCTCCGCCAAGAGATATCCGGGGATGAGGTCGAATTGGTGGCCACAAGCGTCGCACCGACGTGTCTTGACCCAGATGAAGTACTTCACGTGAGCTTCATCCGTGCCGCAGATCCGGCAGGTGGTGCGGTAGAGACGGCCGATCTCTACTTCCAACTGCCGCTGAATGTTGGTGGCTGCTTTGCGATAGGCCTCAAGGTCGAGATGCTCCAACTCCTGCCGGACGATCCAATATGCCATGGGATTGATATCACATCCGACCACATCGCAACCGAGGCGATTCGCCTCTATCAGAGGCGTGCCACCTCCCATGAAGGGATCGGCGATACGCAGGCCATGGAGATCGTGGGATTTGAAGAAGATGCTGCGCATGTCCCCCTCGGCGAACTCCGAAAGAAGCAGCCCACGAAAGAGCGTGCCCGGCCGCCGGGCGAACCACTTGTGCACGGCGATGATTGGACGGTAATTCTGCTGGATCTGCTTCTCGCGCAAGGCTAGGTCCGCGATGAAAGGGATGTCGAAGTGCCTTTCGATCATAGGGCCTCCAATGAAACTGCCAGTAGGTGACTACAGGAATGGTTCCTATCGCTAGATCAGATGCCTTCCGTGGTGTAGCGCGCCCATCAAGCACCGTCAGCTCCGAATGGATGTTCGCGGCCGGGTCCGGCTTCTCCTCCCGAGACCGCGAGGATAGTTTTTTTATTCACGCCGATCCGTGATCCGGAATGCGGCTGGTCGATTGCTACGACATAGTCCAGCCAAAGCCGTGACTCCGGTCCGCCCGGAAGCGGAAGTCCCAATTGACACGCGGCCGAGGAAAAGGTATAACGGTAAGTAAGGATATGCCTCGGCAAAGGCAGGTGGGAAATGTGGACGCCGACCCTGGAAACAGTAAGAAAGAGGTCGAACACCGGGTTCAGGGTGGGATCACTCCGCTTTTCGCCCTGCCGCCATTGCGTTGAGGCTGATCCCCGCCTCGCTGTGCAGCGGCCGCGGCCGGATGGCGCGGTCGTTTCTTTTCTTCGCTGAGAACGGCCGTCCGCGTACATCGGCACTCGGTGGTAAGGGATTATCGAAAAGCGCCGGAAATTGACCCCGAGAGGAGAGGAAGCCGATGTTGCGGGTATATCGCACCATCAACGACGAACTGCAAATCATCGAGGATCTCTGCCAGAAGGGCGCCTGGATTTCCCTGGTCGATCCGAGCGAGAGCGAGCTGGAAGCCGTTCAGGCCGCCACAGGGGTTGATCCTGACTATCTCCGCGCCCCGCTCGACGAGGAGGAACGTTCGCGGATCGAGGCCGGCGACGGCCAGATCCTGATCCTCATCAACATCCCATATGTCCAGGATGGACAGGCCAAGGTTCTCTACGACACCATGCCGTTCGGCATCATCATCAACGCGAATTCGTTCATCACCGTCTGCCTGCGCCACAATCCGCTGCTCGCCGAATTGGCCGAGGCGAGGCCGCGCATTCACTACACCCAGAAGCGGACCCGCTTCCTCCTGCAGACCCTGTTTAGGACGGCCGGTCTCTATCTGCGCTACCTGCGCCAGATCGACCGTTTGAGCGACGAGATCGAGGAGAGCCTGCATAAGTCCCTGAAGAACGAGGAACTCATCCGCCTGCTCAATCTGGAGAAAAGCCTGGTCTATTTCAATACCTCGCTGCGTTCGAACGAGATCGTCATGGAAAAGCTCCTCCGTTCGCGGCTGG
>JBLNCE010000148.1:0-16199 GCA_050260415.1 Bacteroidota bacterium
GAGCACGAAAACGGCCGACAACGACGAGATGCGCAGCCCATCTCAGGCCCACGATGGGCCAAAGCCTGCGACGACCAGGATGGTCCAAAGCAGGCAGGCCGCACCGGCGCACCCGGCGCAGGCCCAGAAACCGGCCTTAAAGACTTGTCATATGAAAGCTTATACGACGCGGCTTCTCGGCTAGATTTGACATAGTAGTATTAGGAGGGCTCGGTTTGTTCATCCCCATCGACAAGAATCACTCTTTGCCTCTGGTCAGGCAGATCCATGCCGGACTCAGGGAGAAGATCCTCAACGGCGGGTTGCGCGGCGGCGACCGCTTGCCGTCATCCCGGGATTTGGCGCGGGAGCTGGGCGTTTCGCGTAACGTGGTCGTGATCGCCTACGAAATGCTGCTCTCGGAGGGCTACGTGGAGACCAGACGGGGTTCGGGGACGCGGGTCGCAGATGGAATCCTGCCGGGGAAGGTGCCCGCGCAAGAAGAACGGCGGCCAGGCCAGGCCGCGTTACGCACGGGAGCGAGGGAGGGGTCATCGACTTCCGGTCCGGCGTACCGGCGGTCGATGCGTTTCCGCTGCAGGCGTGGGGCCGATACTTGCACCAGGTCTGCTTGTCGTCTTCTCCGTCGATCATGGCTTATGCCGCGCCGGAAGGGCTTTGGGAGTTGCGCGCGGCCTTGTCCGACTACCTATCCCGGGTGCGCGGCTTGGCGTGCCGAGCGGAGGAGTTCGTCATCGTTTCCGGCGCGACGCAGGGCTTATCTTTGGTTTCCCGGCTGCTGCTGACACGCAATGCACACGCCGTCGTCGAGGATTGCGGATCTTGAAGATGCTGACCGACGTTCACACACCCTCGCTGGAGCAACTGGCGCTGGCCCGTTTCATCGGCGACGGCAGGCTGGACCGCCACGTGGCAAGGATGAAGCGCCTTTATGCCGGACGGCGCCGGGCGCTGCTCGAGGCGCTGGCGCGTTTCTTCCCCGGTGAGCATGAGGTGGAGGGAGCCGCCGCCGGCCTGCACCTGGTCGCCGGTTTCCCGGGACGCGAGTTCGGCGAGGTCACCGCGGCCGGGATCGCCGCACATGGCGTCAGGGTCTACCCGGTCGAGCGCTATGCCATCCAAAAGGGGCGCCATCGCCACCGTCTCCTCCTCGGGTACGGCCATCTATGCCCGGAAGAGATCGGGGAGGGGATCCAGCGGCTGAAGAGGGGGCTGGGATGAGAAAGGGTAATAGTGGCCATATCCTCCGTGACATATGTGCATTTATGAAGGGGGATGTGGTTACTTCCGGGTCTTGCGCGGATGTGTTTCGTACGCTTGCGGAGGCTCCATGACGCCCAGTTTTCGCTTGAGCGCTTCCTGCAGTACGAGGGAGAAGTTGACGCGGTGCTCGGTCGCCAGGTCATCAAGCCATTTCGGGACGGTCAAGGTTTTCTTGATCGCTTTATTGGCCATGCGGTCCCGAAATGGAATCATGCGGGCTTCGACCATCGCCACCAACTGATCGTGGCCCGGTCTTAACGTATCAAGCGACGCCGGTTCGGGTATCGGATCGCCGTCTTCTTCGAGGCCGTAGAGATGCAGAGGGAGGGCGTCCTTGGCCATGTTCAAAGCCTCTTCCACATTGGCGCCGCAAGTATAGCAGCCGGGCAGGTCGGGAAATTCCACCGCGACGCCGTCCCGGTCTTTGGTGAGCAAAGCGGGGAAGAGGTAGTAATCCTTCATGCTATTCACTCCTAATCCGTCAGCAGTTCCGCTTGCCGCAGGATGCTCCTGATCGTTCTTGACGGCAGGTCTTTGCGCGGATGCGGGACCGTGACCTTGCCGCGCTTGACCGGATGTTTGAGTTGGACGTGGGAGCCTTCCTGGTTCTTGATGAACCAGCCGTCGTCTTGAAGCAACCGTAGTATTTCCTGGGACGAGTAGCTTTTGATGTCTATTCGTTTCCCCATATCTTGATCCTAGCACGTGTTATCATACGTGTCAATAAGAAGAAGATACCGCATCCATTGTGATCCGAGGATATGCTTCCATCGATAAGCCTGTCCATGATCCCGGCAGGAAACCGGCTCGATTTTGGAGAACAATTCCAACCAAACAATTAGGAACGTTACATCCGAGGAGGTCCCGATCGTGCTGGACTTCATGAAAAAGCTCTTTTCCAGGAAGAAGAAATTCAGCGACGAGGAATACGAGCGCCACTACGAGGCCAAGAAAGAAGCCTTGGAGAAAATTCTGGGCGAGATGCACGAGATGGTCGGCCACGCCCTCATCCCGTTTCAGATCGGCGGAGCCGTTGATCTGTACTATTTCCCCCGGGCTATCGACGGCACGGCTTTAGTGACCATGGAACTGATCGAACCCGACGGCACTGGTCCGAAACCGAACCGGAACGGGACTTACGAACTGATCGCCTTTACCAGGCACAAGATTACGGGCAATGATAAATCGGAGGAATTCAAGAAGATTGAAAACAGGATCTGGCGCGTCCTGACCACCGTCGCCAGATACTCATTCGCGGCCAAGCTCGAGCCCGGCGAGACCGCCGAGGTTCCGGGGGATGAGGACGAGACCGGTCTTTGTCTCGTCTTTGACGACTATGGCAAAGAGGGCGTGGACTTCGCGATTGACGGGCGGAAACACGGCCTGCTGCTCTGCATCGAGGTCTTCAAGTCGGAGATGGAGCACGCCATGCAGCACGGTAGCCGGAGTCTGTTTGAGAAATTGAAGGAGCGCGGCCATTATCCGTACAGCGATCTGGACAGGGAGCCGGTGGCGTAATAGGCCATTAGGGGGTATTGACCTGAACTTCAGCCTCTTCGAAGTCATCATGCTGGTCTGCTTCGGTTTGAGCTGGCCTTTTTCCATCTACCGCACCTATAGGTCCACAAACGTCGAGGCCAAGAGTCCGGTCTTCCTCTGCCTCGTCATCACGGGTTACGTCGCGGGCGTGGTGCACAAGCTGCTCTACAGCAGGGACCCGGTGATCCTGCTCTATGCAACTAATGCGGTGCTGGTGACGGTGGATTTGCTATTGGTGGTGAGGAATAAGCGAAGATATATCGTTGATACCTCTCCGCAGAAGAGAAAGACGGCATCCTGACGGGCGATTATATCAAGAACCTGCGTAGCTTGGATTATTATCCGTCCGATAAATGTCCGCAGCTCGAAAAGCGAGCGGAAATCATACTAACCAAGGTTAGAGGACTACTTTGATATTGACTGCGATTCGCCCTTGAACTTACTCGACAAGCTTGTTCTGAACCGCGTGGATGGCCAGTTGCGTCCGATCGCGCAGGCCCAGCTTTTCCAGCAGGCGGCCGACGTGGGCCTTTACGGTGCGTTCCGTGATGAACAGGCGTGCACCGATCTCCTTGTTGTCCAAACCCTTGCCGATCAGTACCAGCACCTCCATCTCCCGCGGGCTGATCTCGTCGGGGCCGGGGGATCCTTTGGGCGCCGCGCCCAGTTCCTCCACGATCCGAGAAGCCGCCACGGGGTGGAACGTGGGCTTGCCGTCGGCCGCGTGGCGGATGGCGGCGGCCAACTCCGCCGCGGAGACGTCTTTGAGCAAATAAGAGAGGGCGCCGGCCCGGACGGCCGGCAGGACCATCTCATCATCGGGCTTGCTCGTCAGGACGATGATCCGCGTGCCGGGGCTGGCGGCGAGGCAGCGCCTGGTCGCTTCGATCCCGTTCATACCGGGCATGATCAGGTCCATCAGGATCACATTCGGTTTCAGCTCCGCCGCCATCGCCGCCGCCGTGCCGCCGTCCTCCGCTTCCGCGGCCACCTCGATCCCGGGTTCGGTGGCGAGGTATATCTTCAGCCCTTCCCGGACCAGCCGGTGATCGTCGACGAGCATTACGCGGATCATGAGGGGTTCTCTCCTTCCGTATCGACCGGCAAGATGACGGTGATCTCCGTGCCCCGGCCGGGGGAGCTGGCCACGCTCAGCTTGCCCCCCGCGGCCGCCACCCGTTCCCGCATCCCGGCTAAGCCCACGGCGGTCGGGCGGAGTGCGGCCTTCGGCTCGAATCCCACCCCGTCATCGCCGATCGCGAGCGTAATCCCGGCCGCGGTCCGGGCCAGTCCCACCCGAACCCGGCGGGCCTGCGCATGTTTGCTGATGTTGTTCAATGCTTCTTGCGCCACCCGGAACATGGTTTCGCCTGCCGCGCCACCGACCCGCACGGACGTGTCGATCTCCAGCATGACCTCGAATCCTTCCTGGGCCCCCACCGCCCGGGCATACTCGCGGAGTGCCGGCCCGAGGCCCTGTTCGCTGAGGGTGACCGGACGAAGTTGCAGGACGAGCTCGCGCGTTTCCGCATGCGCCTGCCTGGCCAGATCCTCCAGCGCGGCCAGTTCCGCCGCCAAGGCCGGGGCGCCCCCCGCCTGTTCCAGGTTGCGGCGGGCGGCCGCCGCCCGCATGGCCAGCACAAACAACTGCTGATTGACCGTATCGTGCAGATCCCGGGCCAGACGGGCCCGCTCCTCGAGGGTGGCGCCCCGTCTTGCCTCCTCGGCCAGCCGCCGGTTCTGTTCGGCCAAGGTCCGCAGTTCCATGACCGCCGTTTCCAGGTGGGCCGCCATCTTGTTCAGCTGCTCTTCCAACCAGCCAATCTCGTCCGGGGGCCCCGGGGATACCCGGGCGCCGAACTGGCCGCGGGCGATGCGTCCCGCCATATCCCCGGCCTCCCGCAGCCGGCGTTTCATCGGCCGGGCAGATATATAAACGATAACGGTGCCGGCAAAGCCGGCGGTCGCGCCCAAGGCGAAACCCGCTCCCAGCGCGGGTGCGGGTTGGAGGCCCAGACTGGTTCCGGCGATGTAAACGGCTACTACCAGGCCGGGGATGACAAGACCGGCGAGCAACTGGATGGCCGCGAGCCGCCACTGGAGGCCGAAGCTTCGCGCGAAGCTCATGAAGCCACCCCTGGATACCCGGGGACCTGAATCACGGAGAGTTCGCCCATGCGAAGCCTGGCGTCGATCACCAGTTTCACGGGGGCTTCAGGCGCCTGGACGCGTTTCTGGATCGACAAACCGCCGATACCCGAACGTTCCTCGCCAAAGACTTCCAGTTCGCCGACGTTGACCGACGCATCGACCGTGACGTCCACATTGTCGGGCACGCGGATCACCATCTCCCCGATCGCCATCCCTACTCTGATCCGGTGGACGCCCTCGGCAATCTCCGCGGTGGTCAGATCGAGGACGAAGTCGCCGATCCCGTGGCTCAGATCGAGGTCCCCGTCGAGCACCCAGCGCTCGCGGGCATGGTGGCGATCGCCGATCCCGTGCCGATGCCCGCATTCGCGCCAGCGGCCCCAATCACAGCAGTGGGAGCGGCCCATGAAGATCGAGACGCCGATGCCCACCAACAGCAGCGGCCACCCCAGCCTGGCGACGGTGGCCCCGGTGACGGCGACGGCGCCGGCCTCATGAAGGATGCTGAAGAGACCGATGCATCCGACCCAGAGACCGAGGCCCAGCCCCACCCAGGAGGGCGCCCGTTTTTTTGAAAAGCTGCTCCAGACCATGATCCCGCCGGCCAAGGTCAGGAGCACCGGCCAGAAACTGAGGCCGAAATCGAACTGCCCGGTCACCTGCAAAAAGCACATAACCCCGAGGGCGATCAGGGCTCCCCCAAATACGTAACGTTGCATCATGGTTTCCTCCTCCTTGCGGCATTTGTCTTCCGCGCCGTTTCTCAAACCCAGGTTAGCAGAGAGAGGGCTCTAGGTCTAGGTACCATGGTGCCGGATGCTATTGTACTTGAGTACAATCTTGGCGCGGGCGGCGGAGGGAAAGGCGCGGGAGGGAGGTGGCATCGATCGGCTCTACAGGAGATTCTCCCCAATACCGCGAATTCCTCCGAAGATAGGTACAATGTCGCCGTTACGGTCCCCATCCTCCGAGGGTTTTACCGATGTCGGAGGATTAGGTGTATTTGCCCATGAATTACCTAAGGATATTATGAGAAGCGTCCGCGTGTGGCCGTCAATCAAGCAAACCGGCAAGAGATGCCGACTACACACATGTCCGGACCGAGATGGGGTTTGAGGTTTTGCCAACCGCGCCCGCAACATCACCCGCCGTGCAACTCATCAACGTCACCAAACGGATCGGCGCCAGGACCATCATCCATGACCTCGATCTCGCGGTGCGGCGGGGGGAAGTCTTCGGCCTCCTGGGACCGAACGGCGCGGGCAAGACCACGACCATCCGCATGATCGTGGGCCTGATCTCCATCACCAGGGGCGAGATCCTGATCGAGGGCAGGAGCATCAGGACGGATTTTACGGAAGCGGTGGCCCGGGTCGGCGCCGTGGTGGAAAACCCGGAATTCTACGGTTTTCTGACCGGCTACCAGACTCTGGTCCACTTCATGCATCTTTCCCGGGGCGTCACGAAAGCCCGGATTGAAGAAGTCGTATCCTTGCTCGGCATGGGCGATTACATCCAGGACAAGGTTTCCGCCTATTCGCTGGGCATGAGGCAACGGCTGGGCATCGCCCAGGCCTTGCTCCACCGGCCCGCGGTCCTAATCCTGGATGAGCCCACCAACGGCCTCGATCCGAACGGGATCAAGGAACTGCGGGAACACCTGCGCCGTCTGGCCGCGGATGGGAAAACGGCCGTGATCGTCTCCAGCCATATCCTCGCGGAGATGGAGCTGATGTGCGATCGGATCGCCGTGATCAAGCAGGGCCGGCTGCTGGGCGTCAAGAGCCTGAATGAGACGGCGGACCTGGCGGTCCGGTTCACCGTCGATAACCCGGAAAAGGCCATGTCCATAATCGGGGAGAGCTTCCCCGGGATCGCGATCGAGCCCGGGGAAGGCGCCCTGTTAATCGGCGCGGACCGCGGGACCGTCGCGCGGATCAATGCGGCCTTGACCGCAAGCGGGGTCGGGGTCTACGCCATCGAGCCCAATGTCAGGAAGCTAGAGGAGATCTTCATGGAGTTGACGGCGGATGCATAGCCTGATCCAAACGTTCCACGGCGAGAATCTAAAGCTCTACGCCCGTCCGAGCACGCGGATCATGATCGCGGCCCTCTCGATGGCGGCGCTCTTCGCCACGATCACCGATCGCCTGTTTTCGCCGATGCGCCTGGGTTTCTGGGACGCGGTGGCCGGTCAGTCCTGGGTGCTGATCCTCGTCATGATCTTCGCGATCGTCGCGGCGGGGGGGATCGTGGCCAACGAATTCGCCTGGGGGACGATCAAGCTTCTGCTCGTCCACCCGGTGAGCAGCGGCCGGATCCTGGCCGCCAAATACCTTGCCGTGGCGGCCTTCGTTCTGGCGCTCATGTCCCTGTTGCTGCTGATCCTGGTCTTCTTGAACGGGCTCGACTTGGCTCTGGGCGGCGGCGCCGCCGGGGCGGCGGCCAAAGCGGGAAGCTTCGAAACGCTTGGTGATGTATTGGTTTATTACCTGCTCAGGTTCGCACAGATCTTCGTCTACGCAGCCATCGCGCTGATGCTGTCGGCGGTCTCCCGGAGCAATGCTTTTGCCATCGGGGCAAGCTTCTTCGCCATGCTGCTCGGGCCGGAACTGGGCGATGTCCTGGCGGGTACCTCCTGGTCCAGATACATCCTCTTCAACCACATCAATCTCACGGTATACATGAATGCCGGTTCAACAGAGGGTGGGAGCGGCCTTGGGTATTCGCTCCTGGTGATCGGGGTTTACTTGGCGATCTTCCACGCGGTTGCCTGGATGGCTTTCGCCAAGAGGGACGTGCTGGCGTGAACGGGTTTCATCACTCCGATCGCTCGGGTTGCGGCTTTATGCATTTTACGGGTTATTCACGGCGCTTTCAAATGGTTCCCAGCAGCAAGACCAAGATCACACCGCCGATGAGGTAGAAGATGGTTCCGTGGTCGCTGTTGGCACTCAATAAGGTTGGGATCAATTCGTCGGCGCAGATGTAGATCATCAAACCGGCCGTAGCCGCCACGATCAGCGCCACAAAGCCCAGGGGGATGCTGCGGTAGAGTGCATGGGCGAGGAGGAATCCGATCACCACCGGTATGGACGTGGCGGCGGAGAGCTGGAAAGATCGTAGACGCCGGCCGGTGGCGTGAAAATACGGGACGAGCGGTATGGATGACAACATGCTTGGAAGCCTCCCTTCGTTGTATGAAGGACTTTTGGCTATATCAATTGGTCTCGCTTGTCAGCATGGGGGTCTTTAGCGGCGTCACCACCTGGGTGGAAAACATCATCCGTCCGCGCGGCTTCACCCCCACGCAGGCCGGGACGCTTGGCGCGTTGATGCTAATCGGCGGGGTCCTGGGCACGGCGGTCATACCGCCGCTCTCGGACAAACAGCGCAGGCGCCGGCCCTATTTATTGCTCGGCTTTGTCCTGTCCATTCCCGGCTTGCTCGGTCTGGCCTACGCCGTCTCCTTCTGGCAGTTGTCGGTCTCCGCTTTGGTCCTGGGCTTCTTCCTCCTCAGCGCTTCCCCGGTGGGCATGCAATATGCCGCGGAGATCACCCATCCCACGCCGGAGGGCACTTCAGCCGGGTTAATCCAGCTCTTTGGGCAAGCATCGGTGGTCATCGTCTACGTCATGGAGGCTTTGCGGGCTAAAGACGGGTCGTTCACCCCGGCGTTGCTTCTGGCCGTCGCGCTGATGGTCTTGAGCGTGCTGGTGATCGCGCGCTTGCATGAGCCGGTGGTTCTGGGGACGGCGGGAGACGCCATGCCGCAAGGCCCGGGAGCGTGAGCGGGATAACTTGTCCATTACGATAACCCCGCCATACCTCATTGGCGAGGTAGGTCTCTGGGCGGTAAAATTTATTATATCCAATTTCCGGCTGCAAAGAGGAAAAGTGCTTCGGAGGAAGAATTGTATATATCAATAGCACAGGCGGGTCTTCGCCAAACATTGAGGGATCGTTGGCTTTCTCGAGCGTGAAGATTCGATTGGGGTGAAGACTATCAGTAAAATATTGGATAAAATACATAACATCTCTAGAAACCGTCATCGTTACAACCCGATCATCTTATTGGCTGTCGGGCTGCTGCCTTGCTTGGCCGGGAGCGGGCTCAAAGCCGATGCCCGTCCTCTGGTCGGCGCCTACTATTACCCGTGGTATGGCCCAGGCGCCCATACCATCGCGGACTCGGCCAGGATGCAGCTCAAACCGGCGCAAAAGCCCCTGCTGGGCGATTACGACTCCCGCGGCCAGAACGTGATCTTGCAGCACATCAATCAGAGCGTCCGGGGCAATATCGCCTTTTGGGCCTGCAGTTGGTGGGGGCCGGGGTCCTACGAAGACGTGACGATCAAAAACCACCTTCGCAAGTATCTGAGCGGTGGCCGGCTCAAATACGCCATCCTCTACGAATCGACCGGGCGGCTGCGGGCGGCGTCCAACCCAAGTTACAACACTTTTTTGACCGACGTCGACTACCTGGCGCGAACCTTTTTCCCCGACGATAGCTACCTCAGGATCGACGGTCGGCCGGTGCTCTTTATCTACCTGACGCGCGTCTATTTCCGGGACAAAGGGGATGAGGTACTGGCCCGGCTCCGCGCCGCGCACCCGGATCTGTACATCGTCGCGGACGACGTCTTCGGCCCGGACTACCGGGCGGCATGGGCCGCACGCTGGGACGCCGTGACCGCCTACGACGCCTATGGGCAATCCCTCGGCATCCACGGTTCGACCGCCAAGGCAATCGCGACGCTCGCCGCCAATTATGCGGAGGCCAAAGCGGCCGCGGATGTAGCCGGCACCGCCTTTGTCCCCGCCGTGACACCGGGTTTCAACGACAAGGCCGTGCGGGGCGGGCACCGGGTGGCCCCGCGCTATCTCGAGGACGAGCAGGCCGTCTCTTACGGCGCGGTCTTTACGCGCATGCTCAAGGAGGCGGCCCTGCCGTTTCTGGATGTACGCGCCGAAAGGATGCTCATGGTTACCTCTTTCAATGAATGGCACGAGGATACCCAGATCGAGCCCACCGCGGGGCGTAAAAGCGAGGCGACCGGTCTGCCCGCCGGTATAACCGAGAACAAATTACACGAGGATTACGGTTTCGGATATTTGGATATTTTGCGGGAAGTGACGTGCGAAGAGGTTGATTAGATCAGCGGCGGGGTTCAAGACGTTACATACAAGAGGAGTTGGAGTATGAAACTAAAGCACATATCATGTTCGTCATTGCTCGCGATCCTTCTTGCCGTCGCCGGGTGCGCGCCGGTGTCCCCCCCGATCACCGTGGAGAGCGACGTCGTCGGGAAGGTCATCGTCGGCTACCAGGCTTGGTTCAACTGCGCGGGCGACGGGTCGCCGGTCAATGTCTGGAAGCATTGGGTCAACGGCGGCACCCCGGGACCCGGCAACTTGAAATTCGAACTCTATCCGGATACACGTGAGTATACGTCACTCTTCAATACGAATTTCGCGAATCTGGGCAACGGCCAACCCACCAGACTTTTCTCCTCCTATTCGGACCAGACGATCAGCCTGCATTTCCAATGGATGCGCGATTACGGCCTCGACGGCGCCGCCCTGCAGCGGTTCGGCACCGAGATAACGGGCGGGTCATTCAAGACGCAGCGCGACAATATCGCGGTCAAGGTTAAGAACGCCGCGGCGGCCATGGGGCGCAAATTCTATATCATGTATGATATATCGGGCATGTCCGCCGCAAGTTTCGAATCCATTCTCAAAAATGACTGGACCGGGACGATAACCGGAACTCTCAATCTGACCGCGTCGCCCGCCTATGCAAGACACGACGGCAAGCCGGTGGTATGTATCTGGGGACTAGGCTTTATCAACGGCGTGCATCCTGGGGACGCCACCCAGAGTATGAACCTCGTCAACTGGTTCAAGAGCCAGGGCTGTTACGTCATCGGCGGAGTGCCCACTTACTGGCGTGAATGCATCAACGATTCCAAGCCAGGGTTCCAGGATGTGTACAAGACGTTCGATATGATCCAGCCGTGGCTGGTCGGGCGCGTCCGCAACAATGATTATAAAACCGATCTGCTCAGCGCGGACTGGAACTACTGCAAGGCAAACGGCATCGATTACGCGCCGGTGTTATTCCCGGGATTCGCCTGGTCCAACTGGAACGGGGGGCCGCAAAACGAGATCCCGAGGAACCACGGGGATTTCTTCTGGCAGCAAGCCTATAACACGAGGAGTCTCGGCATCCCGAGCGCATACATCGCGATGTTCGACGAATACGACGAGGGCACGGCCATTGCCAAGGCGGCGGAGGACGCGTCCATGAAACCGACGAACCAGTACTTTCTCACCCTGGATGCCGACGGCACGCCTTGTTCATCAGACTTTTACCTGCGTCTGGCCGGTGATCTCACGAAGATGATCAAGGGAGTAATTCCCTTGACGGCGACGCATCCCACGGCGCACCAGTAGTGCGACGTTAAAGCCTTGGGGTCTCCGGAAACCCTTATCGGAACTCACCCCCGGCCCACTTTCTTCCTGATTCGAGGGAGGTAAGAACATGAGCAAAAAGTTTATCTTAAGTTTTCTTCTGCTGATGGCTTTGTTCGTGTCTGCCCAGGGTGCTCCGCTTCCCAGAGAAAATAGTGATGTGGTGGGGAAGGTCATCGTCGGCTACCAGGCTTGGTTCAATTGCCACGGTGACGGCTCGCCTGTCAATTCGTGGAAACATTGGGCCTCCACCGGCATGACCCCGCCGGGGTCGCCCGGTATCAAGCATACGTTTGAACTATATCCGGATGTAAGAGAGTACACTTCTCTGTTCAACACGAAATTCGCCGATCTGGGTAACGGTCAACCCGCCAAGCTGTTCTCGTCCTATTCCGATCAGACGATCAACCTGCATTTCCAGTGGATGCGCGATTACGGCCTTGACGGCGCCGCGCTGCAACGATTCGGCACTGAAATAACGGGCGGAGCATTCAAGACACAGCGCGACAACATCGCGAACAAGGTCAAGAACGCCGCGGAGGCCATGGGGCGCAAGTTTTATATCATGTATGACACCTCGGGCATGAATACGAGTTTTAGCTCGATCCTCAAGAACGATTGGACCGAGACGATCACCGGCACGCTTAACTTGACTTCGTCCCCCGCTTATGCGAAACATGACGGCAAGCCGGTGGTGTGCATCTGGGGCTTGGGTTTTCTCAAGGGTGTGCATCCAGGGGACGCGGCCCAAAGTATAGACCTCGTCAACTGGTTTAAGAGCCAGGGCTGTTACGTAATCGGCGGGGTGCCCACTTACTGGCGTGAAGGCATCAACGATTCCAAGCCAGGGTTCCAGGATGCGTACAAGACGTTCGATATGATCCAGCCGTGGCTGGTCGGGCGCATCAGGAACGATGATTATAAGCTGGAGGTCATTGGCGCGGATTGGGAATACTGCCAAGCCAACGGAATGGATTACGCCCCCGTAATGTTCCCCGGCTTTGCCTGGTCAAATTGGAACGGCGGTCCGCGGAACGAAATCCCAAGGAATCATGGAGATTTCCTCTGGCGGCAAGCCTATAACGTGAGGAAACTTGGCATTCCCAGTGGATATATCGCAATGTTCGATGAATATGACGAGGGCACCGCCATCGCCAAGGCGGCCGAGGATGCGTCCATGATCCCGACCAATCAGTATTTCCTTACGCTGGATGCCGACGGCGTGCGTTGTTCGTCGGACTTTTACCTGCGGCTGGCGGGCGATCTGACCAAGATGATCAAGGGTCAGATGCCGCTAACGGCGACGCATCCCACGGCGCACTGGATTCATTGACACATAATACGTGCGCACGTATAATGGAATCGGGTGATGGATTTGAAGAATATCACGCTCTCCCTGGATGAGAAAGTACTCGCGGCTGGCCGCGAATATGCCAAGGCGCACAATATGTCCTTGAATGCTCTGATCAGAAAACTACTGGCCCAGACCGTTCTGCCCGCGGCGGAGAATTGGGTGGACGAGATGCTGGGGTTGATGGATCGAGCCGGGGGCGACTCGCACGGAGGGAAATGGACCCGTGCGGAGCTTTACGATGTCTAAGATCTTTATCGATACCAATATCCTTGTCTATGCCGCCGATGCGGCGGACTCCCACAAACAGGGGAAGAGCCGGGCGCTCTTGCGATCGCTGAACAACGGAGGAATCGGGGTAATCTCCACCCAGGTCATACAGGAATTCTACGTCACCGCTGTTAGAAAGCTCGGAATCGACCCTGTCTTGGGCAAAAGTCTCGTTCATGCCCTGCGCAATTATGAGATCGTGGTCATCGACGAAGTGTTGATTGAGGAGGCGGTGGACTGCTCGATTCTAAACCGCCTCTCCTTCTGGGATGCCTTGGTCGTCGTCAGCGCGGAGAAGGCCCGTTGCCAACTCCTCTGGACCGAGGATCTCAATCACGGCCAGGTAATCAGGGGCGTGAGAATAGAGAATCCGTTCCGCGATTTGGCCGGGGAGGCGCATGAACCGGGGGGCGAGAGGGCGTCAAGATATAGGCTACATCATCCAGGCCAAGACTGATCCCCCGGGCAGCCAGTTCATTTTTTCCATGCCGCACGCTCCTCCGCGACATAGTTTCTGGGATCCTCCCCGCGCCAGACCTCTTTGTAGAGCCCTCTCAGCGCATCGGCGAAATCCGCCGGCCGTTTAACTTGCCACACGTCGCTCCAGGAGGTTTTGTAACGATCTTGTCGTGTATCCGCACCGGTGTAGGTCCAGCGGCTTATCTTACGGCAAGCGCCAACCCCATGAAGACACCGAACAGGACCGTGGCGACTGGATTGGACGTCAGCGGGCAGGAACCGCTGGCGCAACCGAGCAAGCGGTAGTAGAGATAGCCGGCGATACCGCCCACGATGGGATAGAGAAACCACCTGAGCATGGATAGCACGCCCTTTCGCTAGAGGCCGCAACTGCCGCCGCAGCAGCCGGTATTGCAGTTCGAGCCCTTTTCTTCCCCAGCCGTGCGGCCGATATTAGGCGCGGACAACACTTTCTTCAGTCCCTTGGCGCCGCAAGCGCCGCAGACCAATCCCTCCGGTCCGGCCCCCATCGTCTGGAGCGCCTCGGTCTTTCGGCCGCAGAGCCGGCAAACGTATTCATAGATTGGCATGGGCAAAGCACCTCCTTTCCTCCATATACCCCACAGGGTATAGTATATGTTATTGTGCGGGAAATGTCAAATCGGTCCCACGGGGCATAGTTCGCCGAATGCATACCGGCAGGTATTGCCGGCGCCCGAGGTGGGCGACCTGGACAAGCCCAAGTTCGTCTTCTTCTTCGACGAGGCGCACCTGCTCTTTGCCGAGTCCCCCAAGGTCCTTCTGGACAAGATCGAGCAGGTGGTGCGGCTGGTGCGGTCCAAAGGGGTGGGGATCTATTTCATCACCCAGAATCCGCTGGACATCCCGGACAGCGTCCTGAGACAGCTTGGCAACCGCGTGCAGCACTCGTTGCGCGCCTACACGCCGCGCGAGCAAAAGGCGGTCAAGGCGGCGGCGGAGACTTACCGCGCCAACCCCAAAGTGGACGTGGCCCAGGCAATCATCGAGCTTGGCAAGCAGCAGGAAGCGGCCGCCGCGCGGGAGCGTGACCGGGAGCGGGAGAAGGAAAGGGCGCGCGCGGAGAGGGAGGCCGGCCGCCGCTACGAGGACCGCCACGAGCGCCACTACGACTACCACGGCGACCGGCGGCGGGGCAGGCCGCGCAGCACTATGGTGGAAAAGCTGGCCAGGCAGGCGGTGTCCACCGCCGGACGCGAACTGGTGCGGGGGATCCTGGGCTCGCTGCTGCGGTAGACTGGCAGGTCCTCTTCCATCTCTTGATGCCCGCCGTGGCCGGATAGGCATGCGCAATATCTATTTCCAACGCTCTTATGCTTATCCGTCTGGGATGATGATCCGGATCGCCGGCTCCGCGCGCCGAAGGTCCTGGTCAAAGGTGATGAAAGCTGATGCGCCATGAGCAATGCCCGTGGCCACCTGCAATGCATCGGGCAGTTTGAGTCCGAATCTGGCCCTGAGCAGAGAAGCCCGATCGGCAATCGCGGCGCCGATAGGTGGGATCTCTAGATTTGGAAAGTTCAGCAAGAGCAGTTTATAGGTGTATGCCGCTTCATCCAGGCCGAGCCGCCGGGGTCTGGCCATGATCTCGGCGATCGTAATCGGAGAAGTTATGGCCGATAGTACACCGTTTTCCACCCGGCGCAGAAGCTCACCGACTAGAGGTGCTTGGACGGGGTATTCATCGGGCTGTAAGTGATAGATGAAGCAGCAGGTGTCGATCATGACCATGGCAGGCCCTGAGGGTAGCCAGGTTAGTCCTTTTCCCATGACGCCCGCTCTTCCGCCACGTAGGTTTCGGGGTGTGTCCCCCGCCAGACATCCTTATAAAGACCCCTCAATGCGGACGTGAAATCGGTCGGCCGCTTGAGCATATGGATCGAGCCGTCTTCACCGACATCGAGCAAGACATCGTCGCCTTCCTTGAGTCCAGTGCGACGCCGGATCTCAGCCGGGATTATTAATGTGCCGCGCTTACCAATTTTTGCTACGGGCATTTTCTCTCATCCGCCTGATGATATTATACGACCGTCCGATGTGACGCGCAAGTGGATTTGGCGCGCCCCCACCCGCGGCCCCCGTCCCATCATCGCTGTGCACAGGTGGTTCGCCCGGTGGCCGGGCACGCTCTTTCGCGGGCTGCCTCTTTCGGAGTTCGCCGAGGGGGACTTTAGAACATTCTCCTCCTGGCCATGAAGAATACCGCCACGCCGGAGATCCCCAGGGAGAAAAGGAGGATGGCCGTAAAACCAATGGGCGGCACGGGCACGTTCATGCCGAAGAACGCGGCGATCATGGCTGGAATGGAAAGGACGATCGTCACCGAGGTCAGGAACTTCATGACGATGTTGAGGTTGTTCGAGATCACCGAGGCAAAGGCATCCATCGTGTTGGTCAGGATGTCGCTGTAAATCTGGCACATCTCCATGGCCTGCTTGTTCTCGATGACTACATCCTCCAGTAGTTCCTCATCCTCCGGATACATCCTGATGACCTGGTCCGTCTCGGCCACGTCCGGCTCGCTTTTGGCCAGCCGCGAACGGAGGAGCTTTTCCATGACGATCTCGTTCGAACGCAGCGAGGTATTGAAATAGACCAGGCTTTTCTCCAGATTGAGCAGGCGGATGAGTTCCTCGTTCTTCAGGGACTT